>DATHNI010000267.1:0-13413 GCA_035486135.1 Acetobacteraceae bacterium | reverse complement strand
TCTGGGGTTTCGTCGGCAGTGACACGGCGCGCTTTGCCCGGTTCCTTGCCTCGCCGCGTGCCGCCTTGCATCACCTGGCGCGCTTGTTCACCCGAGAGCCCGACGCGCAGATCGGCCACAACCCGGCCGGCGGCTGGATGGTGTTGCTGATACTGGCCATTCTGTTCGGCCAGACGCTGACCGGCATCGTGGACAACAACGACGTGGCCGATGCCGGCCCACTGACCGACATCATGCCGCCGGCCGTCGCCAACCAGATCGACGCACTGCACACCCTGCTGTGGAATGTGTTGCTCGCGGCCATTGCGGTGCACGTAATCACCATCGCGATCTACGCGGTGGCGAAACACCACAACCTGCTACGGCCGATGCTGACGGGCCGCAAACGTCTGACGGGAGGCGGCGCGCCACCACGCCTCGCCTCCCCCGTGCTGGCCTTCTGCATGCTATGCGGCAGCGCCGCCGTGGCAGCGTTGCTCGCCAACTTCATTTGAGCCTGCGTCAGCTCTTGGGCGGCATGATCTGGCCGCGGATCTCACCCGCCGGATGGTCCTTGGAATGGACGTTGACGTACCAGTCGCCCGCCATGAACTCCTGGGCCTGCGCCGGCGTCAGCGTTGCCTGGCCGGTGATCGGGCTGGACACCGGCTCGCCTCGCTTGCTCAGCCAGACGACCACCGGACCGTTCTTGCCCGTCGCCCCGTCGTGGAAGTGCGCCATGGTCACATCGCTGGACAGGCCGCTATAGGTCACCGACCAGGTCACGACGCGCGTGCTCGGGTCATAGGTGAGGGTCGCCGTGCCGCTGCCCGAGGTCTGCACCGGCGGCACCTGCTGCGCCCCGGTCAGCGGCACAGTCACAGAGACCGGCGCAGCGAACGCGACCGCGGCCGAACCCGCCCAGGCAAGCGGCAGCAATGCAAGCACCGTCCGACGAGAAATTGACATAAGCTTCGGTCCTCCCGGATTCATCGTGATTACGGAACGATAGCACCAGAAATCTAACGCCAGTGCCTGGACAGTAAACCGTCCCGGCTCGTCCTTTCACGTGACTGTGCTTGTCATCGGACCGCCCGCCAGCCCGAGCCCCTGCAAATAGACCAGCACACCGGCCTCCAGCAGCTCTTCCGGCGACATCGGCAGCTTGCGCCGCGAGGGGCCGCCGCGCACGAACAGCGTGGCGATGCCGTGCGCCATGCCCCAGACATGCAGCGCGATCATCAACGACGGCGGCCGGCGATCGCGCGGCAGGACCGCGACCAACTGGTCCGCGGCATCCCGCAACACCGCGAAGGCACGGTCGCCGGCCGAGAGCAGGGCGGGGTGGTCGTCGAAGGAGATGCGGGCTTCGAACATGGCGGCGTAGTGGGCGGGCTCGTTGCGCGCGAAGGCGAGGTAGGCGCGGCCGATCGCCTCGAACGCCCGCAGTTTGTCAGGACGGCCATTATTCCAGGCGGCGGCGAGCGCGGTGGCGAAACGATCCAGGCCGCGCAGGGCGACCTCGGCCAGCAGGGCCTCGGCGTCGCGGAAATGCCGGTAGGGGGCGGCGGGACTGACGCCGGCCAGGCGCGCCGCCTCGGCGATGGTAAAGCCGGCGGGGCCCTTTTCCGCAATCAATGCGGTTGCCGCCTCGACCAGCGCCTCGCGCAGGTTGCCGTGGTGGTAGCCGCGCCGCTCGAAGCCGCCCTGCCCTGCCCAACTCATGTGACGGAGCTTTACATCAGGCAGCGGAGAGTTCCCAGCTTGCCGTGATGTGATTGTGTGGTGGCCGGACGTGCGACGTGACAGTCGGCAGGGTTGCAACACGGCGACGGATCGAGAGCTCGGGAGGGCCACCGGGTTGGTGTGGCGGGACAGCGCGGCGGCGTCCCCCGGCCCGTGTGGAAGCACCGTTGCGCCGTGGCATTCGGCATGCTCCGTGCTAAATGCCTGCTGCTGCTAAATGCCTGCTGCTGCTGAATGCCTGCTGCTGCTGAATGCCTGCTGCTGAATGCTTGCTGCGCCGCGTCGTGCCACGATCGCCACCTGGCGTTCCGCGACGCGCGCCGCACTTGCGGCGCCGATCCAGCAATGCGTGGAACACCGCAAATGGAAGCTACCCAAAGACTCGTGCCATCGCTCGATCTCGTGCATCGCGTAACAGAGGCGGCCGCGGCCTACACGATCGCGCGGATGCGCGTTCTGGAACGGATTCCCGGCAACCCGATCGGTATCTTCATCCAGGAACGCGACAACGTGGTCGCGTTGATGGCGCGGCATCTGCCGTCGCCACCGTTCAACAGCGTGGTTGGCCTCCGCGAGGGACAGGCGGATCGCATCCAGCCGCTGCTTGAATGGTACCGCGCGCACGGCGTAGCGGTCCGGTTCGAAATAGCAGCGGGAGACGACGATTCCGCGCTCGGGCGTGAGCTGGCACGGCTGGGGTTCTTCCAGTCTGGCTGTCACGCGGCCCTGATCCGTGAACCGGACACCGATGTTTCGGTGCCCGATGAGACCGCGGTCGAACCGGTGACGTCCGCTGAACAAATGGAGGAGTTCCTGGCGGCCTATATGCTCGGGTGGGGCATCCCGGATGCATTCCGCGATCAATTCAAGCAGAATGTCCGGCCCTGGCTCGGTGAACCGGGCTGGTCGCTTTATCTCGCCCGGGTCGAAGGCCGGCCGGCCGCGGCGGCGGTCCTCTATATCCACGACGGCATCGGCTACTTCGCGGACAGCGCGACCGACCCGGCGTTCCGTGGCCGCGGCCTGCATGCGGCGCTGCTGCGTCGCCGCCTGCTGGACGCCAGTGCCGCAGGCGTTGATTTCGTCTGCAGCGGTGCGGACTTTCTATCGACGAGTCATCGCAACATGGAGCGTGCCGGCATGCGGCTGCTGTTCCTGCGGTCGATCTGGACACAGCGGGATTACTCGACCATCGGCCAATAAGGCGACATACAAATCATGCCTCATGGCCAGCGAACACCGGCCACCCCACGACTTTTCTCTGTGCCACACATTAAAATTGTGGGTGGCTGGCCTTCGCCTGCCATGACACACTTCAACATGTCGCCTTAACTGCCGACCCGTGTGTAACGCACTCGTGGTACAAAGTCCTTTGATCACCCCTGAACCGCGGCAGCGCCTGTGTCGTTGTGGACACTACGCTCGCTTGCCAAGCATTTGAAAAATTCTACGGGACAGCCAGCACGAGTGGGACGCGTGAATATACGCATCGATTACAGAACAGAAATCCAAACCTTCGCCTTTATCAAATTGATACAATCTTCACGTTTCAGGGCGAAGCTATACCAATCCGTATAGCTCGCGCGATGGGTCCCCAACGACAAGGTTCCTAATGTATGCCAGGACAGGTTCGGTGCCTCAAAGCACCTGGCTTCGTTCTTGAGCGATCGGTGATGTATAGCACGGTTGCCATGTAACTAAAAG
Source organism: Acetobacteraceae bacterium (assembly GCA_035486135.1). Classification (GTDB taxonomy): domain Bacteria; phylum Pseudomonadota; class Alphaproteobacteria; order Acetobacterales; family Acetobacteraceae; genus JASHVB01. The sequence goes on along the minus strand of DATHNI010000267.1, from coordinate 9,984 downwards.
TATCTCGTTACAGGCTGGGAGATTGGCTTCACGTGACACCCACATCATGGCCTCGCCGTGCCGGACTGCGCTCGACCATCGTCAAGACCATCGCAGGTTTCCGGCGCATGCAACTGATGGTTCCGTGCTGCCAACGCATGACGCACAGCTAACCCGGCGATGAACCGCGCGACACGATAGTCACGTTTCCGCAGTTTACGAGAAAGATAGGCAACGTCTGTCAGATGCAATGTTTATCTTTCTTGCACGGCGCGCGAATCGCCTGCTTCGATCAATACCGTGAGTGGAGATCCTGATCATGACACCGCGGCGCCTGGCGATAGTCGGACTGGTTGTGGTTGCCGGCGTGTTCGCCGGATGGCGCGTCATGCATGATCCCGGCGCGGCGCGTGCCGCCGATGCCGCCCCGCCGCCGGAGGTGCCGATCACCACCGCGACGACGCAGGTTCAGAACGTGCCGGTCTTTCTCGACGGCCTTGGCACGGTGCAGGCCTATAACGTGGACCAGATCAAGGCACAGGTGAATGGTGAGCTGATCACCATGCCGGTGCACGAGGGGCAGGAAGTCAAAAAGGGCGACGTCATCGCCGAGATCGATCCGACGCCGTACAAAGCGGCGTTCGACCAGGCGGTCGCGCAGCGGGCCGAGGACTCGGCACTGTTGCAAAGCGCGCAGCTCGACCTGAAGCGTTATCAGAATCTTGCGCAACGCCAATTCGCACCGGTCCAGCAGGTGGACGACCAGCAGGCGACGGTCAACAAGGACATCGCCTCTGTCGCGCTCGACAATGCGGCGATCGAGACCGCGAAGTTCAATTTGAACAACTGTGTGCTGCGCGCGCCGATCGACGGACGGGTCAGCCTGTACCAGGTGAATGTCGGCAATCTGATCGAGGTCGCCACCCAACCCACGACGGGCATCGTCTCGATCACCCAGGACAAGCCGATTTCCGTGGTGTTCACCTTGCCGGAGGACGAACTGGGTCAGGTGCAGGCCGCGCGAGCGAAAGGTGCCGTGCCGGTCGAGGCATCCAACAGCGAGGACGCCTCGCAAGTGCTCGCCACCGGCACGCTGGTGACACCGAACAACACGATCGACACCACCACCGGCACGATCTCGCTGAAGGCGACGTTTGCCAACAACGACGACCATCTCTGGCCCGGCCAGTTCGTGAATACGCGCGTCCAGATCAACGTGCTGCCGAAGGCGGTCACCATTCCCACGCTGGCGGTGCAGCACGGTCCCGACGGGCTGTTCGCCTATGTTGTCAAACCGGACCAGACCGTCGCCCAGGTGAACATCCAGGTCGGCTATGAGGATAACGGACGGTCGGTGGTGACGCAGGGACTGGCGGCCAACGAGACCGTCGTGGTGGGCGGCCAATCACGGCTGGCGCCGGGTGTCCACGTGAAGGCGACGCCCGCATCGCAACCGCCGTCAACCGCCGCGACCGGCGGCAACTCGTCTCCCAGCTAGCACCACCGGCCCTCTTTCCAGGACGCCTCCGCAATGAGCATTTCGACGCCCTTCATTCGGCGGCCCATCGCCACGTCCCTGCTGACTGCCGCGATCTTCCTGGCGGGGCTGGTCGCCTATCCGCTGCTGCCGGTGGCGCCCCTGCCCAACGTGCAGTTTCCGACGCTGACCGTGACGGCGCAGTATCCCGGGGCCAGTCCGGAAACCATGGCGTCCACCGTGGCGACCCCGCTGGAGACCGAGTTCGGCCAGATGCTGCCGGGCCTGGCGCAGATGACCTCGGCGAGTGTGCTCGGCACGACCACGATCACATTGCAGTTCAGCCTCAGCACCGACCTCGGCAATGCCGAGACGCTGGTGTTGGAAGCGATGAACGCGGCGCAGGGCTCGCTGCCGAAGGCCATGCCGAACCCGCCGACGTTCCGCGCGATCAATCCGGCCGACAGCCCGATCATGATCCTGGCGATGCAGTCGGACCAGGCACCGATCACCGAGGTGGACAACTACGCCGAGAACCTGGTGGAGCAGCAGATTTCGCAGCTTCCGGGGGTGGGCCAGGTGCTGGTGGGGGGACAGCAGACGCCGGCAATCCGCGTGCAGGTCGATCCGGCGCGGCTGGCGTCCATGGGCCTGACATTGGAGGACGTGCGCAACGTCCTGACCAATGTCACGGTGGATGATCCCAAGGGGAGCATCGACGGACCGCAACAATCGTACACGGTCTATGCCAACGACCAGCTAACGACCGCGGCGCCGTACAACAACGTCATCATCGGCTACCGCAATGGTGGACCGATCCGCATTCGCGATATCGGCCGCGCCATTTCCGGACCGCAGAACCGCGAGTTGGCAGCCTGGACCAACGGCAAGCCCTCGATCCTGCTGCTGGTGTTCAAGCAGCCGAATGCCAACGTCATCTCGACGGCAAACGGGGTGATCAACAGCCTGGACACGCTGCGCGCCGATATCCCGCCCAACATCCACCTCAACGTCGTGTCGAACCGCACGCTGACGATCCGCGCCTCCGTCAAGGACGTGGAATTCACCCTGATGCTGTCGATCTGCCTGGTGGTGATGGTGATCTTCCTGTTCCTGCGCAACCTGTGGGCGACGCTGATCCCCAGCATCACCATCCCGGTCGCGCTGGTCGCCACTCTGGGCATGATGTACATCTGCGGCTTCAGCCTGGACAACCTGTCGCTGATGGGCCTGACGATCGCGGTGGGCTTCGTTGTGGACGACGCGATCGTCATGTTGGAGAACATTTTCCGCCATATCGAGGAAGGCATGAAGCCGCTGGAAGCGGCATTGCAAGGTGCCGGCGAGATCGGCTTCACCATCGTCTCGATCAGCTTCTCCCTGATCGCGGTGTTCATCCCGCTGCTCCTGATGGGTGGCATCGTCGGACGCCTGTTCCGCGAATTCGCGGTCTGCGTGTCGATGACCATCGTGATCTCCGCGATGGTGTCGCTCACCCTGACGCCGATGATGTGCTCGCGGTTCCTCAACTCGGAAGCCCATAACCACGGCCGTTTCTACAATCTGATCGAACGCATGTTCGAGGCCATGATCCGGTTCTACGGGCGGACGCTCGATGTCGCACTGCGTTTCCAGTTCATCACGCTGCTGGTGTTCATCGGGACGGTGACGCTGACCGTCGTGCTCTACGTGTTCATTCCGAAGGGCTTCTTTCCGACGCAGGACACCGGCATCATCATCGGTATCACCGATGCGGCGCAGGACACGTCATTCAGCCAGATGACCGTGTTGCAGCAAGCGGCGAACAAGGTGGTGCAGGGGGATCCGGCGGTGGCTTCCGTGGTCTCCGCGATCGGGGCGGGTCTGGCCGGTCAGACGGCGAACAACGGACGCATGTACATCACGCTGAAGCCATGGAGCGAGCGCGCCGACACCGCGACGCAGGTCATCGCCCGGCTTGACCGGAAAATGGAGGCTGTCCCTGGCATCAAGCTGTTCATGCAGCCGGCGCAGGACGTGAGCGTCGGCGCCCGCCTCGGCCGCACGCTGTATCAATACACCCTGCAGGATCCGAACTCCGACGAACTGAATCAGTGGGCACCGAAGATCCTGGCGAAGATGCAGCAGATTCCGCTGCTGGCCGACGTCACGTCGGACCAGGAGAACGCCGGCACGACCGAAACTCTGACCTATGACCGCGACCAGGCCGCGCGCTTCGGCATCCAGCCGGCGACGATCGACGCCATCCTGTACGACGCCTTCGGCCAGCGCGAGGTGTCGCAGTATTTCACCGGCAACAAAGCCTACTACGTGATCCTCGAGGCCTTGCCCGACGAGTTCGGCAAGGTTGCGACGCTGGAGAAGCTTTACGTGGACTCATCCAACGGGACGCCGGTGCCGCTGTCCACCTTCGTGCACCAGACCACCGTCCCGGTGCAGCCGCTGGCGATCAACCACCAGAGCCAGTTCCCGTCGGTGACGATCTCGTTCAACCTGAACGGCAATGCCTCGCTCGGTGACGCGGTGAACCAGGTGCAGAGGGTGGAGGCGTCCATGGGCGTGCCGCCGACCGTGCAGGGCAACTTCCAGGGTACCGCACAAGCCTTCCAGGCGTCGTTGAGCACCGAGCCGTACCTGGTCGCCGCGGCGCTGGTCACCGTCTACATCATCCTGGGCGTGCTGTATGAAAGCTACATCCTGCCGCTGACCATCCTGTCCACCCTGCCGTCGGCCGGCGTGGGTGCACTGCTGATGCTGCTGCTGTTCGGTTACCAACTCACCGTCATCGCGCTGATCGGGATCATCCTGCTGATCGGCATCGTCAAGAAGAACGGGATCATGATGGTGGACTTCGCCATCACCGCCGAGCGGCGCGACGGGATGACCCCGCATGATGCGATCCGCCAGGCCTGCCTGCTGCGCTTCCGGCCGATCCTGATGACCACCATGGCCGCATTGCTCAGCGGGCTGCCGCTGATGCTGGAGAATGGTGCTGGATCGGAACTGCGTAAGCCGCTGGGTTGCGCGATGGTCGGCGGCCTGCTGCTGAGCCAGGTGCTGACGCTCTACACCACGCCGGTGATCTACCTTTACCTGGATCGGCTGCAACACTGGCTGGCGCCGGGCCGCCGCTCGGCGGTGCCGCGCCTTGCGGCGAAGATGGGTGAGGTGGCGGGGAGTGCCGACTGATGCAGCAGGATCCCCCGGTCCGCCGGACGCTTGGTTTCTTGCTCGCCGACACGTCGCGGCTGATGCGGCGGCATTTTGTGCAGCGGTCCCGTGAGATGGGCCTGCCGCTCAACCGCTCGGAAGCCTCGGTGCTGGTGCATGTCGATCGCGAGCCGGGATTGAGCCAGGCGCAGCTTGCGGAAAAGATGGATCTGGAGCCGATCTCGCTGGTCCGGCTGGTCGACAGCTTGCAGGAGGCCGGATTGATCGAGCGCCGCTCGCATGCGCACGACCGGCGCATTCGCACGCTGTGGCTGACCAAGGCTGCGCGACCAATCCTGGTGCAGGTGCGTGCCGTGGCGGAGGACGTGCGTGGTCGGGCGCTGGCGGGACTCTCGCAGGCCGACCGGGAGGCATTGCTGGACCTGCTGGTGGCGGTGCGGACGAATCTGGCGACGCATGGCGGCAAGTGCGCATGTTCCGACGATGCGCACGCTATGGCTGCGACGCCCGCCTCGCGACCCGCGCTCACGGAAAGGACGGTGGTGGGCAGCACGGGCAGGTCCGTTGCGCGGCAGGGCAGGCGCGGCTGGGAGACGGCGTCCGTTCCTCCGGCACGCGAGCAATCCGTTGTCGGCACGGCCAGTGCGGGTACGGGTCCGGTCCAGCCATCGAGGTCGCGGAAAGCCGCTGCCGGGTGACGCGACTCGGCTGCACCGGTCATGCTGTGGGCGGCGTCCATGCACCGTTGCGGCCGAGGGGTCTTCACCATGACGATCGACATAGACACGCTGACCGAACACGACTTGCTGGAACTCAATCATCGCATCGTCGCACGGCTGCGCGCGCTGCGTGACATGCGCGCACATGTGGGAATGCTCGAATTCCAGGTGGGTGAGCGAGTCGCTTTCCAGCCGGCGGGCCATCACATGCTGCAGGGCGTGCTGACGCGCTATAATCGGAAGACCGTGACGGTGATCACGGACGATCACGGCCAGTGGAATGTGGCGCCGAGTTTCCTGCGCAAGGTTGGCATGGCAGCGGGCGGCGACGCCAGCGGAACGAACGTGGTGCTGATGGCCAAGCGTTGATCCGATAGCCGGTTCGTTCTACGTGGCCGCCGGATAGATGTCCGAAAGATCGATCACGATTCCCGGTGGATCGAGCACGATGCTGCCGAGGTTGATTATGTGGCTGACAATCTCCGCACCAGAACGGCGATGATGAATGACCTCGCGCCGGCGGGCACGCACAATGAGGTAGTGCTGAATCGACGGGACCTTGAAATAATCCGCAAGCTTCCCGGACACATCAACCGACTACGTGGCCGGTGACAACACTTCCACGACGACGACCGGGTTGGTCACGGCAACCGCCTCCCCCGGTGCCAGGCGTCCGCAATTCACCACGGCATCCGGCTTGTAATCGGTATCGTCGTCGATTTCGATCGTCACGCCGTCGCCGAGTGCCTCACATGGGAGGTCGGCGGTCTGAATGGCACGGTCCAACGCAGACCAAACGCGATTCTTCAGCCGCACATGCTCGATGTGCTCCCGCGACATCGCGACGGGCTCACCCGCGATGCGCTCATAGCGGCCTCGCTGCCCCTCGGCCCAGCGGCGGAACTCTTCTCGACTGAGATGCTGCCCCATCAGGTCTCTCCCAAGGCAGCGAGATTACCGCAAGCGCGGCACGCCGTCAGCCCCGCAGCACCTTCACCATCGTCGACCCCAGCGCGGCGGGGCTTTCCGAAACGTGGACGCCCGCCACACGCAACGCCTCCATTTTCGCCGCCGCGGTGTCGCGTCCGCCGCTGATCACCGCGCCGGCGTGACCCATGCGGCGGCCCGGCGGCGCGGTGGCCCCGGCGATGAAACCAACCGTCGGCTTCTTCACCGGCGAACGTGCGAGGAATTCAGCGGCCTTGATCTCGCTCTCGCCGCCGATCTCGCCGATCATGACGATCTGCTGGGTCTCCGGATCGGCGAGGAACATCTCCAGCACCTCGATGAAGTCTGTTCCCTTCACCGGATCGCCGCCGATGCCCACGCACGTGCTCTGGCCGAGTCCCGCCGCGGTGGTCTGCGCCACCGCCTCGTAGGTCAGCGTCCCCGATCGCGACACGATGCCGACCGAGCCGCGGCGATGGATGTGCCCGGGCATGATGCCGATCTTGCACGCATCGGGCGTGATGATGCCCGGACAGTTCGGCCCGATCAGCCGCGACTTCGACCCCGTCAGCGCGCGCTTCACCCGCACCATGTCGAGCACCGGAATGCCCTCGGTGATGCAGGCAATCAGCGGGATTTCCGCATCGATCGCTTCGAGGATCGCGTCCGCGGCATAGGGCGGCGGCACATAGATGCCGGTGGCGGTAGCACCGGTGGCGGCGACCGCCTCGGCCACCGTGTCGAACACCGGCAGCCCGAGATGCGTCGCCCCGCCCTTCCCCGGCGTCACCCCGCCGGCGACTTTCGTTCCGTACGCAATCGCTTGCTCCGTATGGAACGTGCCCTGCGCTCCGGTAAACCCTTGGGTGATGACGATCGTGTTGGCATCGACGAGTACGGCCATGTCAGCCACCCTCCTGCACGGCTTTGACGATCTTTTCCGCCGCGTCGGCCAGATTGTCCGCGGCGATGATCGGCAGGTTGGACTTGGCCAGGATCGCCTTGCCGAGATCGACGTTGGTGCCTTCGAGCCGCACCACCAACGGCACCGACAACTGCACCTCGCGCGCCGCCGATACCACGCCGTCGGCGATCACGTCGCAGCGCATGATGCCTCCGAAGATGTTGACCAGGATGCCCTCGACGTTCGGATCGGACAGGATGATCTTGAACGCCGCCGTCACCTTTTCCTTCGTGGCACCGCCGCCAACATCGAGGAAGTTCGCCGGCGACGCGCCATACAGCTTGATGATGTCCATCGTCGCCATGGCCAGGCCGGCGCCGTTCACCATGCAGCCAATGCTGCCATCCAGCGTGATGTAATTGAGGTTGTACTTCGCGGCTTCGAGTTCCCTTGGATCCTCTTCCGCCTCGTCACGCAGCTTTTCCACATCGGGATGGCGGAACAGCGCGCTGTCGTCGAAGCTGACCTTGGCGTCCAGTGCCATCACCGCGCCGGCGCCGGTGACCACCAGTGGGTTGATCTCGATGACGGAGCAATCCAGACCGGTGAAGGCCGCATATAGCGCCGGCAGCAGTTTCGTGAACGATGCGACCTGCGCACCGGACAGGCCGAGCCCGAACGCCAGGCGCCGCGCGTGGAAGGGGGAAAAACCGGCCGCAGGATCGATCGTGACACGCTGAATCTTTTCCGGATGGTTCTTCGCGACGTCCTCGATCTCCATGCCGCCTTCCGTGGAGGCGACGACGGTGATGCGGCCGGTCACCCGATCCACCAGCAGCGAGAGATACAGCTCGCGGGCGATGTCGCAGCCGGCTTCGACATAGACGCGGTGCACCGGGCGTCCGGCCGGGCCGGTCTGCTTGGTGATCAGGGTATGGCCGAGCATTGCCTCGGCGTGTGCGTGCACTTCATCCAGCGATCGCGCCAGGCGGACGCCGCCCTTGCCGTTCGGATCGTCGGCGAAGCGGCCCGCGCCGCGGCCACCCGCATGCAACTGTGATTTCACGACATAGACAGGGCCGGGCAGCTTGCGCGCCGCCTCCACCGCCTCGTCGGGAGTCCAGGCGACGTGGCCGTCGGGCACCGCCACGCCGTAGCGCTTCAGCAGTTCCTTGGCCTGGTATTCATGGATGTTCATTGGGGGGCTCGCTGAAGCTTGTGGCGCTGTCGCGTCCCCCTCCCCTTGAGGGAGGGGGTCGGGGGGAGCGGCCGACGCGGCACGAACCCCTCCCCCCAACCCCCTCCCTCAAGGGGAGGGGGAGTATGGGTTGGGCTCAGCCGAGCAACTTCTTGGCCGCCTCGATCAGTTCTCGGACGGTACCGCAGGATTTGTCGAACGCGGCCTTTTCGGTCGAGTCCAGTTCGATCTCGACGATCCGCTCCACCCCGCCGGCACCGATCACCACCGGCACGCCGACATACATGTCCTTGATGCCGTATTGCCCGGTGAGATATGCGGCGGCGGGCAGCACGCGCTTCTTGTCCTTCAGGAAGCTCTCCGCCATGGCGATCGCCGATGCCGCCGGCGCATAGAACGCGCTGCCGCGTTCCAACAGCTTGACGATCTCGCCGCCACCGTCGGCGGTGCGCTTGACGATCGCATCGATTTTCGCCTGCGTGCTCCAGCCCATCTTCACAAGGTCGGGCACCGGGATGCCGGCGACCGTGGAATAGCGTGTCAACGGCACCATCGAGTCGCCGTGGCCGCCCAGCACGAAGGCGGTGACGTCCTCCACCGAGACGCCGAATTCCTGTGCCAGGAACAAGCGGAAACGCGAGCTGTCGAGCACGCCCGCCATGCCGACCACGCGGTTGGCGGGCAGGCCAGACTTTTCCTTCATCACCCAGACCATGGCGTCGAGCGGGTTGGTGATGCAGATCACGAACGCATCGGGGCAGTTGGCGCGGATCCCGGCCGCGACCTCGGCGACCACCGCGGCGTTCTTGCCGATCAGGTCGTCGCGCGACATGCCGGGGGTGCGCGGGAAGCCGGCGGTGACGATCACCACGTCCGCACCCTTGATGGCCGAATAATCCGATCCGCCGGACATCACGGCATCGAAGCCCTCCACCGGGCCGGACTGCATGATGTCGAGTGCCTTGCCGGCTGCCACGCCGCCGAACACGTCGAACAATACGACGTCACCGAGTTCCTTCAGGCCGATCAGGTGGGCGAGCGTGCCGCCGATGTTGCCGGCGCCGATGAGGGCGATCTTGTTACGGGCCATGCTGGGTGTCCTTGCCGGTGGCGCCGATTGGGGTGCCGTTGGAAACAGGTGCGGCCCGCCGGGCGTTGCCCCGGAAAACTCGGGACGGCCCGGAAGGCGAGGTGTCCTAGCCCATCCCGCCCGGGGGCGGCAAGGTGGTGCGGCGCAGCATGGGGGGGGTGGAGGACAAGCGAGGCGGGTGGTCCACGATCGGTCGTGGCGCGGCCATAAGACGAGAGACGGCGCGCATAAGACGGCGGGTGCTACGTCACGCCAGGACCGGCCGCCGATTCGATCGACCGGCGACCGATCGCGCAACGCCAGCGTTAGGCGGCGTGGGCTTCCGCGTGGTGCTTCGCCGCTTCTTCGGCGTGGGTCTCCGCATGAACAGCGTGACCATGCGCGGCGTGCGCGTGGTGCGCAGCCGTCTCGTGATCGCCGGCTTCGTGGTGCCTGGCCGCTTCGTTGTGATGCTTCGCGGCCGCCTCGTGGTGCTCCGCGGCTTTCAAGTGGTGTTCC
>DATHNI010000266.1:0-5724 GCA_035486135.1 Acetobacteraceae bacterium | reverse complement strand
CCACGACAACAGCGGCGACCACCCAGGGATTGATCGCCGCGCGGGACGGGGCGTTCAGGGGTGCCGGCGACAGTGCTGCGCCGCTCATTGCCTCGTGCCCGGCGTGCTGGCGGCCGGACCAGGGTTCGGCGATGGCGACCCGGAGGCCTGTGACACAGAGGCCTGGGGCACATAGGTCTGGAGGAACTTCCCGGCATCGGGTCCGGTTGGCGGCTTGTTGATATAGACGTAAGGAACGACCGAAGTGCCGATGAACAGAGGCGTCTGATCGGGGTTATAATCGACGAGATCGATCCGGACCGGCAACCGCTGGACCACCTTGATGAAATTGCCCGTGGCGTTCTCGGGCGGCAGCAATGCCAGGGTCGATCCGGTCCCTTCGGTAAAGCCGGAGATCCGGCCCTTGAAGACGTGCTTGCCGCCGTACATGTCGACGTACAGATCGACCGGCTGCCCGATGCGCAGGTCGCGCAACTGCGTTTCCTTGAAGTTGGCGTCAACCCAGATTTCGTTAAGCGAACGAACCGCCATCAGGTTCTCGCCGACCTGAACAAAATTGCCAGGATTGACGTTGCGCCGCGTGACGACGCCGTCGATGTCCGCTGTGATATCGCAATAACTCAAATCCAGGTCAGCCTGCGCGAGATCGCGCCTGGCGGTTTCGAGTTTCGCCTCGGTCTGCTTGACGGCCGGGGCATTGGCCGCGTAGCGGGCGAACGTGGCGTTGACGTCGCCCAGTTTATAGAACTGATCGAGCATCGCTTTCGGACCCTGGTCGAACGAGTGCACGACGCCGAGTTGCGCGGCACTTTGTATGAGTTCCGCCTGCGCCTGGAGGACGGACGAAAAGGTCTCGTCGAGATCGGGCGGCACCTGGTCGAGATCGCCGCCCCCACCAGATGGTGCGGGCAGTCCCAGCGAGGCGCGGATCTGGTAGACCTCGGCCAGGGTCTGGGCGAGTTCCGCGCCAGCCGTCGTCAACTCCGCCTGCCGCTGGTCGTACACTTCACGTGGCACATCGTTTCTGGCGACGAGTACCTTCGCCCGATCGAATTGAAGCTGCGCCAGCACCAATGCGGCCTTGCTCTTGCCGACAGCGGCGACGCGCGCGTGCAGCAGCGCGACCTGATTATCGACGTTCTCCACGGCGTGTTGCAGGTCCCAGCGTCGGCTCATTGCCTGCGCTTCGATCGCGCGTGCCGCCGCGGTCGCTGCTTGCAGGTCTGCGTTCGCGGTGTCCACCGCTGCCTGCTTCTCGGAGACCACAACCCGGTACGGCTCCTTGTCCAACTCGGCGAGGAGATCTCCCTTGCGCACACGGTTGTTGTCATCCACCAGAACGCGGGAGATCTGTCCTGCCACGCGGGGCGCAACAAACGTCACGTGCCCATTCACATACGCGTCGTCCGTGGAGACGGTGTTGAGCATCGCCTCGACCCACGGGATGCCGAAGACGAGGAACACCGTCAGGACAGCAACTCCGAGCACGCCGGCCAGAAGCTTGCGCTTCCGCGTAGGATTTCGGACTTCCTGCGGCACGGGGCGGGGTTCATGCGATATCTGATCGGATTTCGCGTCGCGCGCGGCCGAAGCATCGCCATCCGCTGTTGGTTGCGCGTCGATCGAAGCTGGCTTGTCGCTTTGCTCGGTCATGTCGGGCACCCGAAGATCGGAGCGCAGACGTTACCAGCGACCCAAGCCGGCCACAAAATGTGGTCAACACCTGGCCGAGCACAAAGCCGCTCACAAGGCCGTTCCGAGGGTCGCGCGAGCCTATAATGCGGACCGCACCGCAACAGCGGTGTGCGGCGCTCCGAGGCAAGGGAAGCTCACACTCTCAGGTTCGTGCACCCCCGCCGCTCACTCCATCTCCTGCTCCAGCGCGGCGATGTCGGCATCGCTGAAGCCGAAATGATGGGCGATCTCGTGCACCACCACGTTGCGGACCAGGCGGAACAGGTCTTCCCCGCTCTGCACCCATTCCAGCAGGATCGGCTCGCGGTAGAGGAAGATCAGGTCCGGCTGCCGCACGATGTCGCTCACGCTGCGCTCGGTCAGCGGAGTGCCGCGATACAGGCCGGTCAGGTCCAGCGGCGATTCGATCCCAAGCTCGTCCAGCGTGTCGTCGTCGGGCAGCTCCTCGACGGTGATGCCGGTGCCGGCGATGTGGCGCGCCAGGCGGGGTGGGATCGCCGCCAGGGCGCGTTCCGCCATGTCCGCGATATCGTCGGCGGTGGGGGGCGGACCGAACCCGGGCTTGCGCGGATCGCTCATGACGGTGTCTGGTGCAGCCGGTCCGGCACGCCGTCAAGCCGGCCACAGCAACAGGAGGCGACAGCATGGCGCAACGTTTGACCGAGGCAGAGCGTGCCGCCTTACGCACCAGCCTGCCGGCGTGGAGCGCGGTGGAGGGCCGCGACGCGATCCGCCGCGAGTTCCGGTTCAAGGATTTCAGCCAGGCCTGGGGATTCATGGCGCGCGTCGCCCTGCTGGCCGAGCAACACAACCACCATCCGGACTGGTCGAACGTGTGGGCGACGGTGCGGATCGAGCTATCCACTCATGACGCCGGCGGGCTGACGTCGAAGGACGTGGCGCTGGCGCAGGCGATCGACGCCCTGCTGGCGTGAACGAGGTCAGCTTCCCGGAACGAGCCTGGGCGATCCGCCGCGCGACCGCCCGGCTATGCGGCCGGCTCGGCTGGGCACCGCTGCACGAGGTGCCGCTGCCGAACGGCCGCCGCGCCGATATCCTCGCGTTGCGGCCGGACGGGTGCTTCGCCTGCATCGAGGTGAAGTCGGGGCCTCGGGATTTCCTGACCGACCTGAAATGGCCGGACTATCGCGCGTTCTCCGACGCGCTGTTCTTCGCGGTCGATGTCGATTTTCCGCAGGAGCTGCTGCCGGCGGAAACCGGGCTGATCGTCGCCGCGGGGCTGGAGGCGGACCTGCTGCGCGAGGCGCCGTCGCATCCGCTGGCGGGTGCGCGGCGGCGGGCGCTGATGCAGCGTTTCGCGTGGCTGGCCGCCGGGCGGCTGGCGGCGCTGGAGGACCCGGGTGGGGTTGCCGATCTGCGGGCCGCGTTAAGGGTGGAGTGAGGGCTTGCGCCGGGTCGGGCCAAAGTGACGTCATCGCAGACGCGACAGCCGCTCGGCCATGTCGGGCGGCAGCGTGTCCTCCGGATTTGGGGGCACATCCGGCACCTTATCTATGACGCGCTTCAGATCATCCGACGTGGCGCCAGCCGCCCGGCGCTGAAAGAAGCTGGCCGCAGTCTCCACGACGCCCACCTTCTGCGCGACCGCAGCCGCGATCCATTGATTGAGCGATACGCCATCCTCTTTGGCGAGGCGTGCCGCAGCCGCCTTGATCGACGCGGGCAGCTTAAGGGGGTACGTAGCCTTGCTCATGCTTCGATCACCTCGCGAATGATGTCGGCCGGACGCGCCAGACGCACCCCGAAGCGCGCGACCGCGATCCGGAAATGCGCCGCTACGTGACCAACGCGTCGGCACGGCCGTTGATTGCCGCTTCGAGCACCATCTCGTCGTCAGGGTCCGGCAACTGCGGACGCCAACTCAGGTGTGTTTCGACCGGCTCGATCAGGGCCGCCAAGGCATCCAGGGCGGCATCCACGTCGGAGAGCGACAGGCGCGAGACAACCACTGTGCCGGCCGCTTCAGCACGTCTTCGTATTCCAGGAACATGGGCGGCGTCGCCAGCATCCGAACCCACTCTCTCCTGACCAACTCGAGCAAAGCGAAGCTAGCCCCGGAGCGGCTGCGGAAGGCCGAGGCCACGACATTGGAGTCGATGATGAGCCTCAGCATATCCCATCATCGCATATCCCATAGGATGTTTGAAGTGGGGATCCCGGATTCGAGCCCGCGTCCTGACGGCTGGCGGCGCTGGAGGATCCGGGCGGTGTCGCCGATCTGCGGGCGGCGTTAAGGGTGGAGTGAGGCGGCGCACAAGTCCGACGTCGATCAAGGGTGGAATACGGACACAAGGCCAGGGCTCTGCCCTGGCCGAGATTGACCCGGCATCCCGCGTCCGACAGGTTTCCCGAAGCGTTTCCAACAAGGCGCCACCGGAACCGAGACGAGCGACATGACCGCAACCACGACTAACAAGACCGCGGCCAACCCATGCAGGAGCGCGCCGCTGCCTCCTGCGGAGCCGGAGGCGGTGGGCATGTCCTCCGCGCGGCTCGCCCGGATCGTGACCGCATTGAACCAGGAAATCGAAGCCGGCCAGTTGCCCGGCGCGGTGATCGCGGTCGCCCGGCATGGGCGCCTGGTGTTGCACGAAGCCGTCGGCCATCTCGGCCCGGACCGGCGCACCCCGATGCCGCGCGACGCCCTGTTCGCCATTGCATCCATGACCAAGCCCGTCACCGGCGTGGCCGGGCTGTTGCTGTGGGAGGAAGCACGCCTCGGGCTGGCCGATCCGATCGAGCGGTTCCTGCCGCAACTCGGCAACCGCCGCGTAGCGGTGCTGAATGAGCGTGTCCTCGCCGGACAAGGCCCGATCGAGACCGTGCCTGCCAAACGATCGATCACGATGCTCGATCTGATGCGGCACACCTCCGGCCTGACCTATGGCGGACGCGGCACGACCGCGGTGCACGCGCTGTATCCCACGTCTTCCAATGTCGCGGGCGCCAGCCTCGATACCGCTGCGTTCCTGGAACGGCTCGCCGCCGCGCCGCTGCTGTATCAACCCGGGACTGTCTGGGACTACGGGCTTTCCATCGACGTCATTGGCCTGGTCGTCGAGGCGCACTCCGGTCAGAGCCTGGGTGCGTTCCTGGAGCAGCGGCTGTTCCGCCCGCTGGGCATGGTGGACACAAGTTTTCAGGTGCCGCCCGACAAGGTGGCGCGCCTGGCCCGTCCGCTGCCGCGCGATCCCAACACCGGTGAGCCACAGTCGGTGCCGGATCGCGCCCAGGCGTTGCGGTTCGAGTGTGGTGGCGGGGGACTGGCATCGACCGCGCTCGATTACCTCCGCTTCGCGCAAATGCTGCTGGGAGGCGGTGTTCTTGGCGACACGCGCATCCTGGGCCGCAAGACCGTGGAGGCGATGCGGACGAACCGCCTGACGCCGGATATCGAGAACCGGATCGCGGCGCTCGATCCGAACGCGCAAGGTTATGGTTTCGGCCTGACGGTCGCGGTGCGCGCGCAGGCGGGCAATTTGATGGGAAGTCTCGGGGAGTTCTACTGGAATGGCGCCTATGGCACGCTGTGGTGGGCCGATCCGGAGGAGGACCTGGCGGTTGTCTTCATGGCGCAAGTGCCGGGCGAGCAGCGACGGCCGTTCCGGGTGCTCATCAATTCGCTGGTTTACCAGGCATTGACGGACTGACGTGGTCCGAGGGGGATTGTCATGAAGATCACCGAAGTCATTGCGCATCCGCTGTCTGTCGCGTTGCCGCAGCCTCGCTGGACCGCGCATGAGCTGATGGACCGCGCGCAGATCGTGCTGGTGGAAGTGCGCACCGACCAGGGCATCGTCGGGTTCGGCGAGATCTCCGGCGGCCCGCAGACCGTCATCTGCGATCTGGTGAAGGCCTTTGCGCGTGTGGTGCAGGGGATGGATCCGCTTGGCCACGCCGAGATCTGGACGAAGCTGTTTGCCCTGACATCGCCTCGGCCAGGCGGGCTTGGCGGCTGGGATGGCATGCCGGCGCCGCTGCCGCGCAACCAGCGGCCGCAGATCATGG
>DATHNI010000265.1:0-46164 GCA_035486135.1 Acetobacteraceae bacterium | reverse complement strand
CACGGTTTCGACCTGGTACCAGTGCGTCTCCACGCCGCACAACGACGGCAGGCACAGCAATTCGTCGAACCCTTGGAACAAACCGAGCTGGACGAGCTCACCGCGTAGCCGGAACCAGCCGGGCTCGGGTGAATCGCCGGTAATGCGGATCGCATCCGCGTTGGCGAATTCAATGGTGGTGGTGAAGTCGGCCTCGAGCCGCGGCAGGTCCGGCACCGGAGGCAGCGGCGACGCGGCGGACATTGCGGTGGCGCGCGGCTTCGGTTTGGTGTGTGTCGTTACGTCGGGCTTCGGCTTCGGCTTTGGCAGCCGGCCTCGCTTGCGGGCTATCTCGGTGAGGCGGTCACCGAGCCAGTCCATGATGCCAGGACACTGCGGCATGGCGCCGTAGGCACGGTACAGCGTGTCGAGGCCTGCGGTTTCCAGCATGGTGCCCGCGCGCCCAACATGGCCCTGCTGCGCCAGGGCCAAGGCGGTGAGCAATTCGGTGCGACGGCCGGGCACCCAACGCTTCTGGTGGCGCTTCAGGTAGGTCAGCGCGCGATCCGGCTGTTTCGTCACCAGCATGATGAGCGCCGCGAGCAGGGGCACGTCGTAGTCTGATGGGGCGGTGCGCATCGCCTCCTCGGCGAGCGACGGCGCCTGCGGATCGCGCGCAGCCAGCGCGGCGCGCAAACGATCCGCTGGCGATATGGTACCGGGTGGCGCTGCTGGCGCCGGATCAGCCTCGAAGCCGGGCAGCGTGGTCTGGTCGTGGGTGCGGTGTCTCGGCAGACTGTCGTCCATCGCGTTCGCCACCGGGTGGATTCGCGGGGATTACAGCGCATGAGCGGGGCTGGACGCAAGGGGTTGATGGTGAGCGCGCCAGAGTTCGCCATATGTTGTAGATCACCGCCGTGACGCCCGCTGGCTTGACGGATCGCACAGGAGACGAAGCGCATGACCTATCCCACGCATTTGCTGCCGACCACAGTCGTCGGCAGCTATCCGCAGCCGGACTGGCTGGTGGATCGCGCGACGCTGCACGCGCACGGCGTGCCGCGCACCCATGCGCACGACATGTGGCGCATTGCCGAGCCCTGGCTGGAACAGGCGCAGGATGACGGCACGATCCTGGCGATCCGCGCGATGGAGCAAGCGAGGATCGACATCGTAACGGATGGAGAGATCCGGCGGGAGAGCTATTCGAATCGGTTCGCGCTGGCCCTGGAGGGAATTGACGCGGACCACCCCGGCTCGGTGCAGGCACGGGGCGGGCGGATGACGCCTGTGCCGCGCGTGGTGGGCAAGATTCGCCGGCGCGCGCCGGTGGAACTGCGCGATGTCGAATTCCTGCTGCGCAACACCGATCGCGCGACGAAGATCACGCTGCCCGGCCCGTTCACCTTGTCGCAGCAGGCGCAGAACGCGTTCTACGATGACGACGAGGAGATGGCGATGGACTACGCCGTCGCCGTCAACGAGGAACTGCGCGCGTTGAAGGCGACCGGGGTGGACGTGGTGCAGCTTGATGAGCCTTGGGTGCGCACCTCGCCGGAGAAGGCGACGCGCTACGGGCTGCGCGCGATCAACCGCGCGCTGGAGGGGATCGAGGGGCCGACAGTGGTACATCTGTGCTTCGGCTATGCTGCGGTGGTGCCTTCAGACACCAAGCCGAGCGGCTACAGCTTCCTGCCGCAGCTTGCCGATACGGTGGCGCAGCAGATTTCCATCGAGGCAGCGCAGCCGAAGCTCGATCTCGGGGTGCTGCGGGACCTGGCGGGCAAGCGGATCATGCTGGGCGTGCTGGATCTCGGTGATCCGGGGGTGGAGACGGCCGAAGTCGTCGCGGAGCGGATACGGTCCGGGCTGCGTTACGTGGCGCCGGACCACCTGATTCCAGCGCCGGATTGCGGCATGAAATACCTGCCGCGCGAGACGGCGTTCGGCAAGTTGCGAGCGCTGGCGGAGGGGGCAGCGATCGTGCGGCATGAGCTGGCGGGGTAACCAACCGGTTAATCCGTCCCGCCGGTAACTAAGCGGTTAGTTCAAGTTTGCTGCGGCGAGGCGCCGGCCAGCCCCGGCGTGGCGAACGAACCAGTTAGCCCATGCTGCAGTTACACACGAGTCAGCAAGTACGGCGACATATTGAAGTGTGTCATGGCCGGCGAAGTCCGGCCACCCACGTCTTTTCTTCGCGCCACACAGCAAAGTCGTACGTGGCTGGCCTTCGCCGGCCATGACACATGATTAGGCATCGCTCATCCGGCGGGGCGCCGCCGCGTGGTTGGGTTCCTCGCTATGATGCGAAACCTTCAACAGTCGGCAGGCATCGAAATGATGCGTCCCATCAGACTCCGTCCAGCGGCGCTTTCGCATCTTCGACGACCAGCCGATGCCTGAACACCCATGCGCCGTCCACCCGCGCGAGTTGGCAGTCATAGCGCCCGGGCGGCCGCAGCACGCTCTTGCCGTCACGCGTCAGGATGGTCACCAGGTAACAAGTCGCGCGCGCCCGATCGCCGTCCAACCACACCGCGAGGTTTGAGAGCACGTGGCGCAGTTGCGTGCCACTTTCTCGCAGACGAGCGAATCGTTTGGCGAATTCACGTATGCCGTCACGACCCTTGTAGATGCCGACCACCGGACTTTCCAACGATCCGTCCTCGGCGAAGCAGCCGACGATGGTCTCGACATCGCCGGCGTCCAGCGCAGTGGCATAGCGTACAAACAAGTCGTTGATCGCCAGCCGATCTTCCAGCGCCTGCAGGTCCACCGGGGCTATTCCGCCGCCTCACGCCGAGCGTTCCTGCGATCGATCTCCGCCTGCACTGCTGCGGCGGACTGGGTTGTGAACTCCGCATGGTGCCCCTTCGCATAGTCGTAGCTCTCGCGCCGCCATTCGCGTGAACGCTGGAAGTGCGGGTGCACGTAGCGCGCCATCAATTCATAGTGCCGCTTGGTCGCTTCCCAATCCGCCCAGTTCTGCGCCAGTTCCATGATGACGCCGAAACCGCCGGTGCCTTGCAGCAGACGCTCGATAAAGGCGATTGCATCATCCGGCGTGCCGATACAAGCCGCGCCGCTGTCAACGAACCAATGGAACGGGTCCTCGATGCCCGCCGGCACAATCGGGAAGGTCGCGACATCATCGAAGTAGTCGCGAAATTTGGTCAGGCCGAACTTCACATTCGCCTGCGCCTTCTCGCGCGTTTCCGCCACATGCAGCAGCGTCACCAGCCGCCAGTTCCTTCGATCCGCAACCTTCCCATTCAGCCGCGCCTGCTCTTCGTAAAGTGCCCAGTTCTCAACATGATGTTTCATCGCATCGGTGCTGGTGCCACCGATCGACAACATGCCGATGCCGTGCCGCCCGGCCGCCAACGCACCGGAAGGCGAGCGCGCTGCCGCCACCGCCAGCTCCATCATCGGCTGCGAGTAGCAGGGAAGTTGCAGCCGCGCGTCCTGTAGATCGAACCAGTCGCTCTTGCGGGTCACTGACTCCCCGCGCATCAGCGCAACCTGGATATCCAGGGATTCGTTCATCCGCCGCCGCTGGTCCGCCGGATCGATGCCGATCTTCTTTGCATCGTGCACAAGAGAGCCAGGTCCGACGCCGAACATCGCCCGCCCGCGCGTCATGTGATCGAGCTGCACCATCCGGTCGGCCAGCATGAACGGATTATGATACGGCAGCGACACAACGCCGGTGCCGAGGCGGATGTGCCGGGTGCGTTCCGCCGCGGCGGCGATAAACATCTCGGGACAGGCGATGATCTCGAAGCCGCCGGAATGGTGCTCGCCGATCCAGGCCTCGTGGTAGTTCAGCCGATCGAGGTATTCCAGCAGCTCCATGTCACGCTGCATGGCGAGGGTGGGGTTTTCCTCCATGCTGTGGAAAGGCGCGAGGAAGATGCCGCTGCGAAGGTAGTCGGTCATGATACGGGTCCTGTGCCAAGTCTGGCACGCAGCGTAGTCCCGGCGCGATCAAATCGCCAACCGGTAGCTGTCACCATCGCGCACGATATGCCCAGCGGTGGCGCCAGCGAAATGCGTCCCGATCACCAGGACCGGCGTACCGGCCAGCTTCTCGAACATCTCCCATCGCGTCCGGATGCCCTGCGCCGGATCGCTGTCCGCTGTGGTATCCCATTCTGGATGCGCAATCTGACACGGGTGGTGCATGAAGTCGCCGGTGATCAGCGCTTCCTCGCCGCGCGACATGATGCGGACGCTGACATGGCCCGGCGTATGTCCGACAGTTGGGATCAGGCTGAGTTCGTCGCAGATGCGATGATCGGTCTCCACCAGTTGCGCCAGGCCGGCATCCAGGATCGGCAGCACCGAGTCGGCCAGGATGGGCTGCATGTCGGGCCGCGCAGTGTTGTTGCGCCAGTGTTCATATTCGGCTCGGCCCATCAGGTAGCGCGCCTGCGGAAAGGTCGGCGCCCATTTGCCGTCACGCAGCATCGTGTTCCAGCCGACATGATCGACGTGCAAATGGGTACACAGCACGGTATCGATCGACTCGGGCGGGAAACCGGCATCGGCGAGATCGGCGAGGAACGGACCCTGCCGATCGTTCCAATGCGGAATGCGGCGGCTCTGCTTGTCATTGCCGAGGCAGGTATCGACGATGATGCGCCTGCCAGGCGTTTCCACGATGAAGCTGTGAATGCTCATGCGAAGGCGGCCGTTCTCGTCTGCGAAGTGCGGTTGCAGCCAGGCGATCGGCTTGATCAGGTCAGGCGTGGCCTGCGGGAGCAGGAAACGGCTGCCGCCGGTGACTTCGAGTTCGACGATCTTGGTCACGGTCACGTCGCCGATGCGCCATTTGGACATGGGGGTCTCCGGTTGGAAACGGGAAGGATAGCAGTCCCGCAACGCGATCAAACCGCAAACCGGTAGCGGCCGCCATCGCGGATGATGTGCCCCGCGGTGGCGTCGGCGAAATGCGTGATGAGCACCAGAACGGGCCGGTCGGCGAGGCGTTCGAACATCTCCCACCGTGTGCGGATACCCCGCGCCGGATCGCTGTCCGAAGTGAGCTCGTAGTCCGGATGGGCGACCTGACAAGGGTGGTGCATGAAGTCACCGGTGATCAATGCCTCTTCGCCCTGCGAAACGATGCGCACGCTGACATGACCTGGCGTATGGCCAACAGTCGGGATCAGACTGACCTCGTCGCAGATGCGATGCTCGGTTTCCACAAGGTCGGCAAGCCCGGCCTCGACGATCGGCATCACCGAATCCGCCAGCGCGTGCCGCGTGTCTGCGTGCGTCGTATTGTCGCGCCAGTGCTGGTACTCGGTACTGCTCATCAAGTAGCGAGCCTGTGGAAACGTCGGCACCCATTCGCCCTCGCGCAGCATGGTGTTCCAGCCTACATGGTCGGCGTGCAGATGGGTGTTGATCACAGCGTCGATTGTCTCGGGTGGGAAACCGGCTGCGGCGAGATCGGCGAGGAACGGGCCTTGCCGGTTGTTCCAATACGGCACCAGACGGTTTTGCTTGTCATTGCCGAGGCAGGTATCGACGATGATGCGTTTCGTAGGTGCTTCCACGACAAAGCTGTGAATGCTCAGGCGCAGGCAGCCGTTGCCGTCGGTCAGATGCGGCTCCAGCCACTCCGGCGTGGCTTTGGGCAGCAGCAAACGACTGCCGCCGGTCACCTCCTGCTCCACGATCTTGGTCACCGTCACATCGCCGATCCGCCATTGGGACATAAGTTGCCTGGGCTCGATTTTGGAATACGTGCCAATCTCCTCTACAAGGCCACGAACGACAAGGGAGGCAGCCATGCCAGACGACGCACCACATACCCACGACCATACGCCGGAACTGAACATGCGCCCGCGCCACCGACACATCGGCGCCGCCGGGCACCTCGATCCCGGCCTGCCGCCGCGCCTCCAGGAATTGCTCAAGCACGGCAAGGCCGCCGCGGTGGCACCGTTCACCGGCCTGACCACTGACGGCGCCGCACGGCCCGGCCTGTTTCCCCTGCACCGCACCGGCATTTCGCTCGCTCCTGTGGTTTCGGCCGCTGAAAGCTTTCTCGCCACTCTCACCCCTTCCGAACGCGACACCGCATCCTTCGCGGTCGAGAGCGACGCCTGGCGGGAGTGGTCGAACATCCACCCCTACCTGATGCGCCACGGGGTCTCCCTGCGCGACCTCACCGACGCTCAGCGCGGCGCGGCACTTGCGCTGGTGCGCGAAAGCCTCAGCGCCACCGGCTTCACGACGGCGCGCAACGTCATGAAGCTTAACGACCACATTCGCGAGTTGACCGGCCGCCCCGAGGAATACGGCGAGTGGTACTATTGGCTCAGCATCTTCGGCACGCCGTCAGAACAACAGCCATGGGGCTGGCAGATCGACGGCCACCACCTGATCATCAATTGCTTCGTGCTGGGCGACCAGATCGTACTGACGCCGCAGTTCCTCGGATCCGAACCGGTGGTCGCCACCTCCGGCCAACACGCCGGCACGCGCGTGTTCGAGGCCGAGGAAGCCAAGGGCTTCGCACTCATGCACGCGCTGTCGCCGGAACAACAGGTGCAGGCGACCATCGGCAAGGACCTCCCCATGGAGGTCTTCGCCGCCGCCTACCGCGACAACCTGACCCTCAACTACCAGGGCATACGATACGACCGCCTGGCTCCAAACCAGCAGTCACTACTGCTCGATCTGATCAACGTCTATGTCGGCCGCATCCGCCCCGGTCACGCCGAGATCCGACTGGATGAAGTCGAGGCGCATCTGCACGAGACCTGGTTCGCCTGGATGGGAAATTGCGATGCTGCCAGCCCGTTCTATTATCGCATCCATAGCCCGGCGATCCTGATCGAATTCGACCACCAGCGCGGCATCGCGCTCGACAACGACGAACCGTCGCGCAACCACATCCACACGCTGGTCCGAACGCCGAACGGCAATGACTACGGCAAGGACCTTCTGCGGCAGCATTACGAACAGCACGACCATTCGCACCCGCACACACCGCATCGCCAGGGATTGGAGTAATCGCCCCACCTCCGGGCGCCGCCTTGCCTCAAACTGCTCGCTCCCGCAGGATCGGCGGCGTCAACCCTGGGGAAGGAACGCCGCATGGCCCTGCACATCGACTACTATGCCTCGTTGAATTCGCCGTGGACCCATATGGGTGCGGCGCGCATCGAGGCGATGGCCATCGCAAGCAACGCCAGCCTGCGCATCTACCCGGTGGATTTCGGCACGATCTTCCCCGCATCCGGCGGCCTGCCGCTACCGAAACGAGCGCCGCAGCGACAGGCCTATCGCCTGATGGAACTGCGCCGCTGGCGGGACTATCTCGGCATTCCCATCAACATCCAGCCCAAGCATTTCCCCTCGAGCGAGCAATTGTCGGCGTCCTGCGTGATCGCGTTGCGCGAGACCAAGGGCGATCAGCCCGCCATCAAACTGGCGCATCGCGTGCTGAAAGCGGTGTGGCAGGATGAGTTGAACCCCGGCGATCGCGCAACGTTGGCAACGCTGATCAAGGACGTCGGCCTCGATCCCGATGCGGTGTTGCAGCTTGGCGCGGATCCACGCTGGGCAGAGATGCGCACCTCCGACACGCAGGCCGCGCTCGATCGCGGCGTTTTCGGTGCGCCCAGCTACGTCATCGGTGACGAGATATTCTGGGGCCAGGATCGCCTGCCGTTCGTCGAGCGCCGTTTGGCGCGCGGCTGACATCATGCGCGTCTTCACGATATTGCCTCAGAGTGATTGGCAACAGGCCGGTCCTGCCGCGCGGGCCGCCGAGGATGCCGGTTTCGATGCCGTGATGACGGTTGAACTTGGGCACGATTGGTACGCCCCGCTTGCTTTCGCCGCGCTGGCCACAATGCGCGTGGAACTGACACCGTCCGTTGCGGTGGCGTTCCCGCGCAGCCCGACAGTATTGGCGAGCCAGGCGTGGGACCTGCATGCGAATTCCGGCGGCCGCTGCGTGCTGGGCCTGGGCAGCCAGGTGAAGGGCCACAACGAGCGCCGCTTCGGCATCACCTGGACCCCACCGGCGCCGCGCCTGCGTGACTATGTGCGCGCCTTGCGGGCCGTCTGGCGCTGCTGGGAAACCGGCGGGAAGCTCGACTTCGACAGCCCCAACTACAAACTTTCGTTGATGACGCCAGACTTTTCGCCCGAGCCGACCGGCCTGCCGATGGTGCCGGTCACCATCGCCGCGGTCGGCGAGGCAATGCTGCGTGTCGCCGGCCAGGTGGCAGACGGCGTGCGGCTGCATCCGTTATGCTCGCGCCGGTACTTGGAAGAAGTGTGCCTGCCGAACCTGCTGGAAGGCATGCGCCGCTCCGGCCGCAGTCGCGCGTATTTCGACGTGCACGGCGGTGGCTTTGTCGTTACTGGCGCCGACGAAGCAACGGTTGCAGCGGGCATGCAGCGCGCGCGGCGGCGTATCGGGTTTTATGGCTCGACGCGCACCTATTTGCCGATCCTGGCCTTGCACGGACTGCAGGATCTTGGGCTCAAGCTGCATCGCATGTCGGTGGAAGGGCGCTGGGACTCAATGGCGGACGAAGTGCCGGACGACGTGGTGCGCATCTTCGCCGCCTGCGCAACCTATGGCGAGATCGCCGGCGCAATCGAGCAGCGCTTCGGCGGCGTCGCGGACTCCATCGATCTGCATTTCCCGCCCGGCACGCCAATGGAACTGCAACGTGACCTGTTGACCGACATCCGTCGGATCCCGCACAGCTTCGCCGGGTTCGACACGAACTGGCAGGAGTAATGTCATGGCCGTCCCGACATTCCGCTTCGATCCGGTCGAACTGCCGCCGGAGGCGATCGCGCTGCGCCACGAGGTCCGCGACTTCATCAAGCAGCATCAGCACCTGATGGGATTCACCCGTGGCGAATTCAATCGCGACTTCAGCCGCGCGATGGGCAAGCGCGGCTGGATCGGCATGACCTGGCCGAAGCAATACGGCGGACACGATCGCAGTTCATTGGAACGCTACGTGGTGATCGAGGAAATGCTGGTCGCCGGCGCCCCGTTGTCAGCGCACTACACCGGCGACCGGCAAAGCGGCCCGAACCTGTTGCGTTTTGGCACCGAGGAACAGAAGCAGTTCTTCCTACCGAAGATCGCTGCCGGCGAACTGACTTTTTGCATCGGCATGAGCGAGCCGAACTCCGGCTCGGACCTCGCCGGCACCCGCACGCGCGCCGTGAAGGTCGATGGCGGCTACAAGGTCAACGGCAGCAAGCTGTGGACCTCCAATGCGCATCGCGCGGATTACGCCATCCTGTTCTGCAAGATGGCGCAAGAGGGGCAGCAGGAACTGGACCGTCACGCCGGCGCCACGCAATTCCTGCTTCCGTTGAAGTCGCCCGGAATTGACATCCGCCCGGTGCGGAACTTGCTCGGGGAGCACCACTTCAACGAGATCTTTCTCACCGACGTTTTCGTTCCCGATTGGCTATTGCTCGGCAAGGAAGGCAACGGTTGGAACCAGGTCACCAGCGAACTGGCGTTTGAGCGCAGCGCACCGGATCGCTTCCTGGTGTTCTTCCAGGTGCTGCGCGAGATGGTGCGGATGGCGGGCCCGCAGCCGGACCGCGCCACGGCCGCGGCGCTCGGACGGCTGGTGGCGCAACTCGCCACGTTGCGCAGCATGTCGTTGTCGATTGCGGGAATGCTGCATGAAGGCTTGCAGCCGAACAGCGAGTCGGCGGTTGTGAAGGACCTCGGCACACGCTACGAGCAGGACATTCCTGTGGTGGCCCGGCAGTTGTTTCCGACGGAGCCGGAACTGGAGGCGGTGGATGTCTACACGTCGATGATCGCGCGCGCGACGATGAACGCGCCGCGGCTGTCGATCCAGGGTGGCACTCGCGAAATCCTGCGCGGCATCATCGCTCGCGGCCTTGGGCTGCGGTGAGGAGTTCATAGACATGGCGATGCGCGACGAAACCCGCATGCTGCTGGAAAGCATGGGCCGGCTGTTCGAGGACAAGTGCACCAAGCAGGTCGTGGACCTCGCCGAGAAGGGCAGCTTCCCGGATGATCTGTGGCGCGCGGTCAGTGAAACCGGGGTACCGTTGGCAGCGCTGCCGGAATCCGCCGGCGGTGCCGATGCCGAGTGGTCCGACCTTTACGCGGCGTTGCGCGTTGCCGGCCGCTATGCGGCACCGATCCCCTTGGCGGAGACGATGTTGGCTGGCTGGATCGCAGCCGCGGCGGGGTTGGAACTGACCGATCAGCCGATGACCGTCGGACCGGTGCGCGCCGGCGACACGTTGACATTGGAACGTGATGGCAATGGCTGGCGGCTGTCCGGCCGCGCCGGCCGGCTGCCTTATGTCCGCGCTGCACGGCGCATCGTTCTGATCGCGAACGGTCCGGATGGTGAAATGGCGGTCGCACTGGATGGCACCGAAGGGGCCGAGCATACCGACGGCCGGAACATGGCAGGAGAACCGAGGGACACACTGGCTTTTTCCGGATTGCGGCTGGCCGCTGATGCCGCCGCGCCGGTGCGGGGCGGCACGACACGTGCGGCGTTATATCGGCGTGGAGCGCTGGCGCGGGCGACGATGATGTCGGGTGCCCTGGAGCGAGCCATGGATCTTGCGGTGAATTACGCTCAGGAACGTCAGCAGTTCGGCCGGCCGATTTCGAAATTCCAGGCCGTGCAGCAGAATCTCGCAGTGCTTGCCGGCCAGACCGCCGCCGCCGTTGCCGCGGCGAATACCGGCATCGAAGCGCTGTCACGCAACGATCCGGAAACCGAGGAATTCCGCGTGGCGATCGCCAAGACGCGCGTAGGCGATGCCGCAACCCTGGCCTGCGAGATCGCCCATCAGGTGCACGGCGCGATCGGCTTCACCCAGGAATACGCACTGCAACTCGCCACGCGCCGCCTGTGGTCGTGGCGCGAGGAGTTCGGCCCGGATGTGGAATGGGCAGCCCGCCTCGGCAACTTTGTCTGCAACCTTGGGGCGGACGAGCTTTGGCCGACACTCACGGCATCATAACCGTCAGCGCTCGCTTCCGAACTGCAACTCCATAACGATCACATAATCAATTGGTTGTGAGTAGGTTAAGGCGTCTTAGATAACAACGTTGTGATTTCGTGTCGTTGATACGACGCTGCCTCGCGGAAGCGGGGATCGTTGGCCGATTCTCACGGTTTTCTGCATCGGCAATGAGTTGCCCGGGTCATATCTTTCATTGCTCACGTGGTCGTGAGCGTCATGCGGCGATAAAAGCGGTCCGACAGCGCGCTGGAATTCGTGAACGGTACCGGGTATTTGGCGATACTGCCGAAGTAGGACCTGCTTCGGCGTTATAGCGCCGCCCTTACGGGTCCTCAGTCAGGAGCAAGACGATGGAGCTTAGCCACGCTGGCGCCGAGATGCCGTCCGCCGAACTGCCGTCACCGGGTCATTCAACCGGCAATAGCAATGGCTTCGCCACGTCCCCGACCGCCGAATCACTGAATGGCGAGGGCCTCAATGGCCACTCGCTCGCATTGCACGAATTGTTGCACGCCTTGCAGGCGATGCGTACCGGCAATTTCTCGGTTCGACTTCCGACCGATCGCACCGGCCTTGAGGGCAAGATCGCCGACACATTCAACGAAATCGTCGCGGCTAACGAACGAATGGCGCGGGAACTGGAGCATGTCGGCCAGGTCGTGGGGCGTGAAGGCAAGACTCGCACCCGCGTCCGTTTCGGCTTGTCCGGCGGTGCCTGGGGCGGGATGGAGACCTCGGTCAACCAACTGATCGACGACCTGCTGTGGCCAACAACCGCGGTGACGCATGCGATCACCGCGGTGGCGCAAGGCGACCTGTTGCAGACGGTGCGACTGGATGTAGACGGCCGGCCGCTGCAAGGCGAGTTCCTTCGCCTGGCGACGATCGTCAATACGATGATCAAGCAGTTGTCCGTCTTCACATCGGAAGTGACGCGCGTGGCGCGCGAGGTTGGCACCGACGGCAAGCTGGGCGGCCAGGCACAGGTCCGCGAGGTGACCGGCGTCTGGAAAGACCTGACGGAATCGGTGAACTCCATGGCCTCGAACCTGACAGCGCAGGTTCGCAACATCGCCGATGTGACGATCGCCGTGGCGAACGGAGACTTGTCGAAAAAGATCACCGTGGACGTGCGCGGTGAAATCCTGCAGCTCAAGGAAGCCATCAACACGATGGTGGACCAGTTGCGTTCGTTCGCTTCGGAAGTGACGCGCGTGGCACGCGAGGTCGGCACCGAAGGCAAGCTTGGCGGCCAGGCGGTGGTGCCAGGAGTCGCCGGTACATGGAAAGACCTGACCGACAGCGTCAACGCGATGTGCGGCAACCTGACAGACCAGGTGCGCAACATCGCGCAGGTGACAACGGCCGTGGCGCGCGGCGACCTGTCGCGCAAGATCACCGTGGATGTGCGCGGTGAAATCTTGGAACTGAAGGACACCATCAACACGATGGTGGACCAGTTGAACTCGTTCGCTTCGGAAGTGACGCGCGTGGCGCGCGAGGTGGGCACCGAAGGGCGGCTCGGTGGTCAGGCGCAGGTGCCAGGCGTCGCGGGCACCTGGAAAGACCTGACCGACAGTGTGAACTCCATGGCCGGCAACCTGACAGCGCAGGTTCGCAACATCGCCGAGGTGGCGACGGCCATTGCGCGCGGCGACCTGTCGAAGAAGATTACCGTCAACGTGTCGGGCGAAATCCTGCAGTTGAAAGAGACCATCAACACGATGGTCGACCAGCTCAACGCCTTCGCCGGCGAGGTGACGCGCGTCGCGCGCGAGGTCGGCACCGAGGGCCGGTTGGGCGGTCAGGCCAACGTGCTCGGCGTGGCCGGCACATGGAAGGACCTGACGGAATCGGTGAATTCCATGGCGTCCAACCTGACGGCGCAGGTTCGCAATATCGCCGAGGTGACGATCGCCGTGGCGAACGGCGACCTGTCGAAGAAGATCACCGTGAACGTGTCGGGCGAGATCCTGCAATTGAAGGAGACCATCAATACGATGGTCGATCAGCTCAACCGTTTCGCCGGCGAGGTGACGCGCGTCGCGCGCGAGGTCGGCACGGAAGGAAGACTTGGCGGCCAGGCGCAGGTGTCCGGCGTGGCTGGCACGTGGAAGGACCTGACCGACAACGTGAATTTCATGGCGTCCAACCTGACAGCCCAGGTGCGCAACATCGCCGAGGTCGCGACCGCGGTGGCGCAGGGGGACTTGTCGAAGAAGATCACCGTGAACGTGTCGGGCGAAATCCTCCAATTGAAAGAGACCATCAACACGATGGTCGACCAGCTCAATGCCTTCGCCGGTGAGGTTACACGCGTGGCGCGCGAGGTCGGCACTGAAGGACGCCTTGGCGGACAGGCAAACGTTCCGGGTGTGGCGGGCACATGGAAGGATCTGACCGACAGCGTGAACTCGATGGCCTCTAACCTGACCAGCCAGGTGCGTAACATCGCCGAGGTCGCAACCGCCATCGCCAACGGCGACCTGTCGCGCAAGATTGCGGTGGACGTACGCGGCGAGATCCTTCAGTTGAAGGAAACGCTGAACACGATGGTGGACCAGCTCAACCGTTTCGCCGGCGAGGTGACACGCGTCGCACGCGAGGTGGGCACTGAAGGCAAGCTGGGTGGTCAGGCGCAGGTTCCCGGTGTGGCCGGCACCTGGAAGGACCTGACCGACAGCGTGAACTCGATGGCCGGCAACCTGACAGCGCAGGTTCGTAATATCGCCGAGGTGACCACGGCGGTGGCGCGCGGCGACCTGTCGCGCAAGATCACCGTGGACGTGAAGGGCGAGATCCTCGAGTTGAAGAACACCATCAATACGATGGTAGACCAGTTGAACGCCTTCGCTTCAGAAGTAACGCGCGTCGCGCGCGAGGTCGGCACCGAAGGCAAGCTGGGCGGCCAGGCACTGGTGCCCGGTGTGGGCGGCACCTGGAAAGACCTGACCGACAACGTGAACTTCATGGCATCGAACCTGACAGGCCAGGTGCGAAACATTGCCGAGGTGGCGACGGCCATCGCCAGCGGCGACCTGTCGAAAAAGATCACCGTGGATGTGCGCGGCGAAATCCTGCTGTTGAAGGAAACGCTGAACACCATGGTCGATCAGTTGCGGTCCTTCGCCGCGGAAGTGACGCGCGTGGCACGCGAGGTCGGCACGGAAGGGCGGCTTGGCGGTCAGGCGGTGGTGCCGGGTGTCGCAGGAACCTGGAAAGACCTGACCGATAACGTCAATCTTTTGGCGGCGAACCTGACGACGCAGGTTCGTAATATCGCGGAGGTGACCACCGCGGTGGCGCGCGGCGACCTGTCGCGCAAGATCACTGTAGACGTGAAGGGCGAGATTCTAGAACTGAAGAACACCATCAACACGATGGTCGATCAGTTGAACGCCTTCGCTTCGGAGGTGACCCGCGTGGCACGCGAAGTGGGGACCGAAGGCAAGCTCGGCGGCCAGGCGGCGGTGCCTGGCGTGGCCGGCACATGGAAGGACCTGACGGACACTGTGAACGTCATGGCCGCGAACCTGACGGAACAGGTGCGCGGCATTGTGAAGGTCGTGACCGCGGTCGCTAACGGCGCATTGAATCAAAGGTTGACGATGAACTCGAAGGGCGAGGTCGCAGCGCTCGCCGAAACGATCAACAACATGACCGACACGCTGGCGACCTTTGCCGACCAGGTAACCACGGTGGCGCGCGAGGTCGGCGTGGAAGGCCGGTTGGGCGGCCAGGCCAACGTGCCGGGCGCGGCCGGCACATGGAAAGACCTGACAGGCAACGTGAACCTGCTGGCTGCGAACCTGACGACGCAAGTGCGGGCGATCGCCGAAGTCGCAACGGCGGTAACCAAGGGCGACCTGACGCGGTCGATCCAGGTGGAGGCGCGCGGCGAGGTCGCCGAACTGAAAGACAATATCAACACGATGATCGACAATCTCCGTCTCACAACGGAGCGGAACACAGAGCAGGACTGGCTGAAAACAAACCTTGCACGGTTTACCAACATGCTGCAGGGGCAGCGCGATCTGGCGACCGTGGGGCGCATGCTGCTGTCCGAATTGGCACCGCTGATCAATGCGCAGAACGGCATCATCTATCTGGTTGATGCCGAGGTGAGCCCCGGGCTGCGGCTGCTTGCATCCTACGCGGATGCTGGGGACATGGGACATCCCGACACACTGCATGTTGGCGAAGGCCTGATCGGCCAATGCGCCGCCGACGGAAAGCGCATGCTGTTGACGCACCTTCCGGACACCGCGGTGCCGATCCGCTCCGGCTTGTTCAAGGCCATTCCGACCAACGTCGTCGTCTTGCCGGTACTGTTCGAAGGCCAGGTCAAGGCGGTGATCGAGCTAGCCTCGGCTGGTTCATTCGGCGACCTGCAGATGTCGTTCCTGGAACAGCTCACCGCCAGCATCGGCATCGTGCTGAACTCGATCGAAGCGACGATGCAGACGGAAGGTTTGCTGAAGCAGTCGCAGCAGCTTGCCACCGAGCTGCAGATGCAGCAGCGCGAATTGCAGCAGACCAATGAACAGCTGGAGCAAAAGGCGCAGCAGCTCGCCGAACGCAACGTGGAGGTGGAGCGCAAGAACCAGGAGATCGAGCAAGCCCGGCGCGCGGTGGAGGACAAGGCGGCGGAACTGGCGCTGACATCGAAGTACAAGTCGGAATTCCTGGCCAATATGTCGCACGAGTTGCGTACGCCGTTGAACTCGATCCTGATCCTGGGCCAGCAGTTGGGTGACAATCCGGAAGGCAATTTGTCGTCGCGCCAGGTCGAATTCGCTCGCACCATTCACGCGGCGGGCACCGACCTGCTGAACCTGATCAGTGATATTCTCGACCTGTCGAAGATCGAATCCGGCACGGTGTCGGTGGAGGCCGAGGAAATCTCGTTCTTCAACCTGACGGAAACCGTCACGCGGCCATTCCGGCACGAGGCGGAAAGCCGTGGCTTGTTCTTTGATGTGCAGGTCGATCCGAGCCTGCGAACCCTCACGACCGACAGCAAGCGCCTGCAACAGGTGCTGAAGAATCTGTTGTCGAATGCTTTCAAATTCACCGAACATGGCGGCGTACGCCTGGGAATTTCCACGGTGCCGGGCGCCTGGACGGGTGGGCATCCGGTGCTGAAGAACGCTCCGACAGTTGTGGCGTTCGAAGTGACAGACACCGGCATCGGCATTCCTCCGGAAAAGCAGCGCATCATCTTCGAGGCGTTCCAGCAGGCCGATGCCAGCACCAGCCGCAAATACGGCGGCACCGGCCTGGGGCTGGCGATCAGCCGCGAATTGTCGAACCTGCTGGGCGGCGAGATTCAGTTGCGCAGCCAACCAGGCGCAGGAAGTAGTTTCACGCTGTATCTGCCGCTGAACTATGTCGGCCCGTCGGCCGCGCGAGCGCCGGCGATGGACGCCGCGCCGGTCACCACGATCCAGGTTCCGCCACACACCGCGATGCGTTTGGTCGAGCGGCCGATCGAACAGGTGCCGGATGATCGCAACACCCTGGAGCCGCACGACACGGTGCTGCTGATCGTGGAAGACGATCCACACTATGCGCGGGTTTTGGTAGATCTAGTGCATGACCACGGCATGAAGGTACTGGTGGCCGGGCGCGGCGCCGATGCGTTGGCCCTGGCGCGCGAATACCAGCCCACCGCCGTGTCGCTGGATGTATTCCTGCCGGACATGCTGGGGTGGACGGTGCTGAGCCAGCTCAAGCAGGATCCGGCGACCCGGCACATTCCAGTGCAGATCGTCACCTTGGATGAAGACCGGCAGCACGGCCTGGCGCGCGGCGCGTTCAGCTTCATGACGAAGCCGACGACGGCCGAGGGTCTTGAGCTCGCTATCTCGAAGCTCACCGACTATGCCAAGCCGCGCCGCAAGCGACTGCTGGTGGTGGAGGACAATCCGCTCGAGCAAATCTCGATCACCGAATTGCTCGGGCATGACGACATTGACATCGAAACGGTCGAGACCGGCAAGCATGCCATCGAGCGGCTGCATGAGGAGCCTGCGGACTGCGTGGTATTGGATCTGCGGCTGCCCGATATGTCCGGCTTCGAAGTGCTGGAGACGATCCGCGACGACGCCGGCCTTTCCAATGTGCCGGTCGTGGTGTTCACCGGCCGCGAATTGTCGCCCGAAGAAGACGCCCGGCTGCACACGATGGCTCGTAGTGTTGTTGTGAAGGGCGTCGAATCGCCAGAGCGGCTGCTGGATGAAACCGCATTGTTCCTGCATCGCGTGGTATCCGATCTGCCGGCAGAAAAGCAGCGCATGCTGGAGCGGCTGCACAGTTCGGACGAGAATCTGGTTGGACAGAAGGTGCTGCTGGTGGACGACGACGCTCGCAACATCTTCGCATTGTCGAGCGTGCTGGAACGGCGCGGCATGGCAGTGCTGACGGCCACGACGGGTCGTGAGGCGATCAATCTGCTGGCATCGGAGCCCGAAGTTGCCATCGTGCTGATGGACATCATGATGCCGGAGATGGATGGCTATCAAACCATGGAAGTGATTCGCGCCAACCCTGCCTTCCGGCGTCTGCCGATCATCGCGTTGACTGCGAAGGCCATGAAAGGTGACCGCGAGAAATGCCTGGAGGCTGGGGCGTCCGACTATCTGGCCAAGCCCGTGAATACCGAGCAACTGCTGTCTGCATTGCGTATCTGGCTGCATCGGTAAGAAAGGATCGGTCGTGAACTCAATCGGACCCAGTGCGTCAGAGAAGGTGAATATTCTTCTTGTCGACGACCAGCCCGCGAAGCTGCTGAGTTATGAGGTAATTCTTGGCGAGCTGAATGAGAGCCTGATAAAGGCAAATTCGGCGAACGAAGCGCTGCAACACCTGCTGAAGAACGAGATCGCGGTGGTGCTGATCGATGTCTGCATGCCGGATCTCGACGGCTTCGAACTGGCGGGGATGATTCGAGAGCATCCGCGATTCCAGCGCACCGCGATTATTTTCGTATCTGCCATCATGATGTCCGATCTCGATCGGTTGCGCGGTTATGAGCTTGGCGCGGTGGATTACGTTCCGGTGCCATTCACCCCTGAACTGCTGCGCGCCAAGGTTCGCGTCTTCGCTGATCTGTATCGGAAGACACGCCAATTGGAGCTGCTGAACAGCGAACTGGAACGGCGTGTCGAGCAACGCACGGCGGAACTCGCGCGGGCGAATACCGAGCTGGAGCGACGCGTCGAGGAGCGCACGCGCGAGCGGGAAGAGGCGCTGGCGCAAGTCCACGAGATGCAGAAGATGGAGAGCTTGGGCCAACTTACCGGCGGCGTGGCACACGACTTCAACAATCTGCTGATGGTCATCCTGGGAAACCTGCAGCTTCTGCGCAAGCGTGTTCCGGACGAGCCGCGCCTGGCTCGGCTAATCGACGGCGCGATCAAGGGTGCTGAGCGCGGTGCCACGCTGACCAAGCGGATGCTGGCGTTTGCGCGGCGGCAGGAGTTGAAACCGGAAACCGTCGAGGTGATACGGCTGATCGGCGGCATGGAAGAGATGCTGCGCCGCACTCTGGGCACGACAATCCAGATCAACATCGAACTGCAAGACGATTTGCCGGCAATCCGGGTCGATCCCAACCAGCTCGAGCTGGCCTTGCTGAATCTGACATTGAATGCATGTGACGCGATGCCGCTGGGTGGACGGCTGGAAATTGCCGCCCGCCGGATGCCTGCGAAAGGTGGCCCTCAAGGTCTCGTGCCGGGTGATTACGTCTGTCTTGCGGTGTCGGATTCCGGAACCGGCATGGACGAGGCGACGGTGAAGCGCGCGACCGAGCCTTTCTTCACCACCAAGGGCGCAGGCAAGGGCACCGGCCTTGGCCTGTCGATGGTCCATGGACTTGCCGCGCAATCCGGCGGCGCGATGCGCATCTTCAGCAATGTCGGTGCCGGCACGTCGGTAGAGCTGTGGCTGCCGACCACCGAGCGCGCCATGACGGAACCGGTCGGCACGTTGACCGTTCGCAGCGGTGCGGCACGCTGCTATCGGATCCTTGTCGTGGATGACGATCCATTGATCGGCTCCGCGACAACGGCGATGCTTGAGGACCTCGGCCACGTCGTGATCGAAACGACATCAGGCACACGCGCGCTTGAAGCGCTCCGGTCCACGCCGATGATCGATCTGGTGATTACCGACCAGGCCATGCCGGGCATGACGGGAACCCAATTGTCGCGCCTGATCCGGCAAAGCTGGCCGGAACTGCCAATCATTCTGGCGACCGGGTACGCGGACCTTCCGAACGGCGAGGACCCCGGATTGCCACGCCTGTCCAAACCGTATCAGCAGGAAGAGCTATCGGCGATGATCACGCAGGTGCTCGGGCCGGTCCGTGACGAAGTAGACAACGTGATTCCGCTCGACGCGGCGCGGCGTGCCTAGACGGCGCGCAATCCGCCCTGCTTTTCGACGAAGGCGGCGATGTCCGCCACGCCCTGGCCGGCACGAATGTTAGCGAACACGAACGGCCGGGTGCCGCGCATGCGTTTGGTGTCGCGGTCCATCACGTCCAGATTGGCGCCGACGAATGGCGCCAGGTCGATCTTGTTGATCACCAGCAGATCGCTGCGTGTGATTCCGGGACCTCCCTTGCGCGGTATCTTGTCGCCGGCGGAGACGTCGATCACATAGATCGTCAGATCTGCGAGTTCCGGACTGAAGGTTGCGGCCAGGTTGTCACCGCCGCTTTCGATCAGGATCAGATCGAGCGCGGGAAAGCGGCGTTGCAGATCGGCGACGCCGGCCAGGTTGATCGATGCGTCCTCGCGGATCGCGGTGTGCGGACAGCCCCCGGTTTCGATGCCCAGGATGCGCTCGGGCGGCAGCGAGCCGGCGCGCGTGAGAAACTCGGCGTCTTCCTTGGTGTAGATGTCGTTGGTGATCGCGGCAATGTCGTAACGGCCCCGCAAGTGCTTGCACAGGGCGTCCATCAGTGCGGTCTTGCCGGTGCCTACCGGGCCACCGACGCCAACCCGCAACGGGCCGTTAGTGGATGTGGTCATGAGCGGAACAGCCTCGTGTATTGCGTTTCGTGCCGCATCGCGGCGAGGTCGGCCCGGAATGTGCAGCCGCCGATGTCGTCCAGGGTTGCGGTGGCCGTGTCGCGGGTTATGTGCAGGATAGCGGGCTCGATCGCGACAAGCACCTGCAATCCGGTTGTCTGTCCCAGCGGTACCAGGCGTATCGCCGCAGAGATCAGGTTGCTGCTGAAGGCCTGCAAATACGCTGAGGCAGTCAGGTTTTCATCGATGCCGTGCCAGCCGGCGAGCGCGCCGACTGCCACGGGATACGGGACGGCTTCCGGCAGGTTGGGGCAGTCCCAAGCGCGCGCGGCGCGCAGGAAGGCCGTCCCCTGGTCCAGCGTTTCGGCACGTCGCTCACGGCTGGGCGCGACGGCGGCAGCCAATTCGGCAAGTTGTTCCAGCGCTACCGGATCGCGCGCGGCGCGATGCGCGTGGCGCAGCAGAATGACGTCGTTGCGGCCGGACCCATTAGACACGATATCCGTCAACCAGGCGCGCAGCGTGCTGCCATCGTGGACGTCGCCGGCTTCCACCACCCACTCCAAGCCATGCGAATAGGCGTAGGCGCCGGTCGGAAATCCCTGTGACAGCCACGCAAGCAATCGAAGCAGCCCTGCTGTAGCATCAGTCATCGTCATGATGATTGTGGTGGTTGTGCCCGCCGGCATAAGCGCCGGCCTCAGGGTCGAACGGCGCCTCGATTTCGTCCACGTGCCCCCCAAGGCCCTCCACCATCTCCCAAATCACGTGGTCTGCCCTTATACGGATGCGATCTCCCAACAACTGCACCGGCAGATGGCGATTGCCGAGGTGCCAAGCGATGCGAAGCAGTTCGCCTTCGTCATGCGCGTGGATTTCCAGCAGCTTTTCCGGTCTGGCGCAGACCCGTACGACACCACCGCTGTCCGACGCGAGCCCGTCGCCGTCACGCAGCCGAACCGCTTGCGCCAGGTCCAGCAATAATTCCGCCCCCGCCTCGGTACGCAGCAGGATGCGCCGGCGGTGGCGGTCATCGTAGTCGATCAACACGCGGTCGGCAGCGTTAGCGGGATCCCAGGTGCCGGCGGGCAGGACTCTCTGGCAGCGCATCAGAACAGGAAGTACCGCTGGGCCATCGGCAATACCGTGGCCGGTTCGCAGGTCAGCAACACGCCATCGGCACGCACTTCATAGGTTTCCGCGTCGACCTCGATGACCGGTGTCGCGTCGTTGTGGATCATCGAGCGCTTGCCGATAGCCCCACGCGTGTTGGACACCGGGACCAGGCGCCGCTGCAACTTGAACGCATGCGCCACGCCGGCATCCAATGCCGCAGCAGAAACGAACGTGATGCAACTTTCCACCATGGCGCGGCCGATGACGCCGAACATCGGGCGGTAATGCACCGGTTGCGGCGTGGGAATCGATGCGTTCGGATCGCCCATCGGCGCGCAGGCGATCGAACCTCCCTTGATCACCAGATCCGGCTTCACACCAAAGAAGGCCGGAGACCACAAGACCAGGTCTGCAAGTTTCCCCACCTCGATCGAGCCGATCTCGTTCGCCAGGCCCTGTGCGATCGCAGGGTTGATGGTGTATTTGGCGATATAGCGCTTGATCCGCGCATTGTCGTTGCCGTCGCCATCGCCCGGCAACGCGCCGCGCTGCGTCTTCATCTTGTGCGCGGTCTGCCAGGTTCGGATGATGACTTCGCCCACTCGACCCATTGCCTGGCTGTCCGACGACATCATCGACAGCGCGCCAAGATCGTGCAGGATGTCCTCGGCAGCAATCGTCTCTTTGCGTATGCGGCTCTCGGCGAAGGCGACGTCTTCCGGAATGGCGCTGTCAAGGTGATGGCAGACCATAAGCATGTCCAGGTGTTCATCCAGCGTGTTCGCGGTGTAGGGACGCGTCGGGTTGGTGGAGCTTGGCAACACGTTGGGCAGGCCGGCGACCTTGATGATGTCGGGGGCGTGACCGCCGCCGGCGCCCTCGGTATGGAAGGCGTGGATGGTGCGGCCCTGGAAGGCGGCAATCGTATCTTCGACGAAACCGGATTCGTTCAGCGTGTCGGTGTGGATCATCACCTGCACATCGAACCGGTCGGCCACGGACAGAGCGCAGTCGATCGCCGCAGGCGTGGTGCCCCAATCCTCGTGCAGCTTTAGGCAGGAGGCACCGGCGCGGATCATTTCCTCCAGCGCGGCAGGACGCGCGGCGTTGCCCTTGGCGGCGAAGGCCAGGTTCACCGGCAGCCCCTCGGCGGCTTGCAACATGCGGGCGATGTGCCACGGGCCGGGCGTACAGGTGGTGGCGGCAGTGCCGGTGGCGGGGCCCGTACCGCCGCCGATCAGCGTTGTCATTCCCGCCGCGATCGCGTCTTCCACCTGTTGTGGACAGATGAAATGAATATGGCTGTCGATGCCACCGGCGGTGAGGATCTTGCCCTCGCCGGCAATGATCTCGGTTCCCGGGCCGACGATGATGTCGACATTCGGCTGCACGTCCGGGTTGCCCGCCTTGCCGATGCGCGCGATGCGGCCGTTGGTGATAGCAACATCGCCCTTCACAACGCCCCAATGGTCGATGATCAGCGCGTTGGTGATCACCGTGTCCACCGCGCCCTGCGCTTGCGAGACCTGCGACTGCCCCATGCCGTCACGGATCACCTTGCCACCGCCGAATTTGACCTCCTCGCCATAGGTGGTCAGGTCACGTTCCACTTCGACAATCAGATCGGTATCGGCGAGCCGCACCCGATCGCCGGTGGTCGGCCCAAACATGTCGGCATAGGCGCGGCGCGTGATGCGGGCCATCAGTCGAGGTCTCCCATGACGGCGCTGCGGAACCCTTGCACGACACGACGGCCACGATACGGCACCAACGTAACCTCGCGCGTCTGACCTGGCTCGAAGCGCACCGCTGTGCCGGCCGCGATGTCGAGCCGCTGTCCACGCGCAACGGCACGGTCGAACGAAAGGGCCGGATTGGTTTCGGCAAAATGGTAGTGGCTGCCGACCTGGATCGGCCGGTCCCCGGTATTCGCCACCGTCATTGTCGTGCGCGGCAGGCCGGCATTGAGTTCGATGTCGCCGTCGCGAGGTATTATTTCACCGGGAGTCATGTGGCACCCTCACCTAACCTCTCCCGCAAAGCGGGAGAAGGATGTTCCAGACCTACCTTATCGGTTCGTGCACGGTCACCAGCTTGGTACCATCAGGAAACGTCGCCTCCACTTGCACGTCGTGGATCATTTCGGGGACACCCTGCATGACCTGATCGCGTGTCAGCACCTTGGCACCGGCTTGCATCAGATCCGCGACACTCTGGCCATCGCGGGCACCTTCCACGACGAAATCGGTGATCAGCGCGACCGCCTCGGGGTGGTTCAGCTTCACGCCGCGCTCCAGTCGGCGACGCGCCACCATCGCCGCCATGCTGATGAGCAACTTGTCCTTTTCACGCGGGGTCAGGTTCATCCGATCTGCTCTCGATCAACGTGCGTGGATGGCCCGGTCAAGCCCGGCCATGACGGGGGGAACGCGGAGGGTCAGGTTCATGCGGTCCCTCTCAGCACAGCCAGACGCGTGGCAACGGGCGCCCCCCGCGTAGCACCTGCAACGCGGCAATCACCGCGCGGCGCAATACCGCAGCGTCGGCAGCGAGGATACGCGCTACCAGCATGCCGTTCCAGGCACTTACACCGGCTTCACCCATCGTATCGGATAACGCGGCCCGCACGCCGTCCAGCGCTGTTTCGGCGTTCGGCGCGACATGCACCAACGTTGCCATGGCGCGCGCACCGCTGGCGATCGGTGCGCGTTGCAATGCGGCATCGATCTCGCCGTCCAACCGAACCGCATCGTGCAGCAGCCAGCGTCCGCCGCGTCGCACGCGAATACCGTCACGCAGCCAGGCTTGCGCGACGCGTTCGCCCATGGCCGCACGACCGAACACCAGCGATTCGACGGCGAGGAACCAGGCATCATCGGCCAGATCCACGTCCAGCCGGCGATCCACCGCACAGCGATCGAACAGGATCGTCTCCTGCGGCAGCCATTCCAGGCACGCTCCGGCCGCGACGCTCAACCGGTTGCGCACCAGCGCTGGATCGCTCCCGGGCAGCGAACGATAGAACCGTTCCGCCGCCTGCGCCGTGATGGTGGCGCGGGTGCCTTCCCGCAGCCTGAACGAACCGTTCAGCCTATCGCCGCCGGCGACGCCACCCGACGTGTTCAGCGCGACCGCCGAACTCCATTCCTGTTGTTCCACGCGCGGAAATCGCAGCTTCAGGCAGCCGACCTGGCGCAGGTCGTCCAGCACCGTCGCCTCGCCACGTCGCTTGAAAACCACGCACACCTCGCCGGCTGCCCGTTGCAGGGCGGAAACGTCAGACCGAGAGGCGACGTCGAACATTCGCTTCGTCAAGCTCCTCCCGCGGGCCGAACAGCACGATGTCGCCGCGATCCATCACCGCGATCGTCTGGGCCAGCTCCCGAGCGAAATCGTAGTATTGCTCGACCAGCAGGATGGCCATTTCACCTTGCGAACGCAACAGGGCGATCACCCGGCCGATGTCCTTGATGATGCTGGGCTGGATGCCCTCGGTCGGCTCGTCCAGCACCAGCAGCTTCGGCTTGGTCACCAGTGCGCGGGCGATGGCGAGCTGCTGTTGCTGTCCGCCCGACAGATCGCCGCCGCGCCGGCGCAGCATCGTCTGCAACACGGGAAACAATTCGAAGATGTGCGGCGGGACACGGCGCTCGCCTCGCGGCAAGACCGCAAAGCCGGTCTCCAGGTTTTCCCGCACCGTCAGCAGCGGAAAGATGTCACGGCCTTGCGGCACCCAGGCGATGCCGCGGCGGGCGCGCTCATAGGTCGGCAGCGGCGTGATGTCCTCGCCGTTCCAGCGGATGGCACCGGCGCTGATCGGATGCGCGCCAACGATCGCTCGCAGCAGCGACGTCTTGCCCACGCCGTTCCGCCCCAGCAGGCAGGTCACCGCGCCGGTTTCCACCGTCAGCGACACTTGGCGCAGCGCGATCGCCGCGCCGTAATGCAGGTCCACGCCTTCGACTTCGAGTTTCATCGCCCGAGATACACTTCTATGACGCGCGGGTCGCCGCTGACATGGTCGATCGAGCCCTCCGACAACACCGAGCCTTCGTGCAGCACCGTCACCTTCACACCCAGCGCGCGAACGAAAGCCATGTCGTGCTCGACCACCACAACGCTGCGCGTGCGGTTGATCTCACGCAGCAATTCCGCGGTTTGCTCGGTTTCCGCATCGGTCATGCCGGCCACCGGCTCATCGACCAGCAGCAATTGCGGCTCCTGCGCCAGAAGCATGCCGATTTCCAGCCACTGCTTCTGGCCGTGCGACAGGTCAGCCGCGCGGCGATGGCGATGCTCGGTCAGACGAATGGTGGCAAGGATTGCATCGATACGCTCGCGTTCGGCCGGCGTTTCGCGCGCCCATAGAGTGAAGCGCGGCCTGCGGTCGCCCGCGAGTGCCAGCAGAAGATTGTCCCAGACGGTGTGTGGCTCGAACACGGTCGGCTTCTGAAACTTACGGCCGATGCCCAGGGCGGCGATCGCCGGCTCGTCCAGCCGGGTCAGATCGGTGTCGGCACCGAACACGACCTGTCCCGTGTCAGGGCGGGTCTTGCCGGTGATGACGTCCATCATCGTCGTCTTGCCGGCGCCGTTCGGGCCGATCACCGCGCGCATCTCGCCCGCCTCCAACACCAGCGACAGTGCATTCAACGCACGGAACCCATCGAAACTGACCGTTACGCCATCAAGATAGAGCAGTGTGTCGGAGGAGCCGCTCATCCGGTGACCTCGCGGGCTTCGCCGACGGGCGGCTCGATGGCCGGTTCATCCGGCACGATCCGCACCCGCGGGGCGAACACGCCCATCAATCCGCGCGGCAGGAACAGCGTGACGAAGATGAACAGCGCCCCCAGCGCAAAGAGCCAGAGTTCCGGCAATGCACTGGTGAACCAGGTCTTGCCGAGATTGATCAGCACCGCGCCAAGGATGGCGCCAACCAGTGTGCCGCGGCCGCCGACCGCGACCCAGATCACCGCCTCGATCGAGTTGGCAGGCGCGAACTCGCTCGGGTTGATGATGCCGACCTGCGGCACGTAGAGAGCGCCGCCGATACCGGCCATCATCGCCGACAGCACGAACACGAATAGCTTGTACGATTCCGGGCGATACCCCAGGAACCGTGTGCGCGATTCGGTGTCGCGCACCGCGATCAACACCTTGCCGAAGCGCGACGTCACAACGACGCGGGCCAGCAAATACTGGCCGCAGAGAAACACCGCGGACAGCACCAGCAGGCCGCAGCGTGTGGACTCCGCCTGCACCGGGAAGCCCAGCAGGTCCTTGAAGTCGGTCAGGCCGTTATTGCCGCCGAAGCCCATGTCGTTGCGGAAGAAGGCCAGCAGCAGCGCGTAGGTCAGCGCCTGGGTAATGATCGACAGATATACGCCAGTGACGCGCGAACGGAACGCCAGGTAGCCGAACACCAATGCCAGCACGCCGGGTACCAGCACGACCATCAGCGCGGCGAACCCGAACCAATTGAAGCCGTACCAATACCAGGGCAGATGGTCCCAGCCGAGGAACACCATGAAGTCGGGCAGGATTGGATTGCCGTACACCCCGCGCGTGCCGATCTGGCGCATCATGTACATGCCCATCGCGTAGCCGCCCAACGCGAAGAACGCCGCGTGGCCCAACGACAGGATGCCGGCGAAACCCCAGACCAGATCGACAGCCAGCGCCAACATGGCAAAGCACAGATACTTGCCGGTCAGTGCGATGACATAGGTTGGAACATGCGCGGACGACGTGGGCTCAGTTTCCAGGTTCAGCACGGCAAGCAATACCGCCCCGCCCAGCAGCAGCCCCAGCGTCAGCCACGCGGTGCGGTCGAGTTTCATCATGCCTCGGCCGCCCTGCCCTTCAGCGGGAACATCCCGCGCGGGCGGCGCTGGATGAACAGGATCAGCAAAACCAGCACGACGATCTTGCCCAGCACCGCGCCGGCCACCGGCTCCAGGAACTTGTTGACGACACCCAACGTCATCGCGCCCACCACGGTGCCCCACAGATTCCCGACGCCGCCGAACACCACGACCATGAAGCTGTCGATGATGTAGTTTTGTCCCAGGTTGGGCGAAACGTTGTCGATCTGGCTCAGTGCCACCCCGGCCATGCCGGCCACCCCGGACCCCAGGCCGAAGGTCAGCGCGTCGATCCACGGCGTGCGGATGCCCATCGCCGCCGCCATCAACCGGTTCTGCGTCACTGCGCGCATGCGCAGGCCCAGCGGCGTGAAGCGCAACGCCGCCATCAGCGCGGCCAGCACGACGATCGCGAACAGGATGATGTACAAGCGGTTCAACGTCAGCGTCAGGCCACCCAGATGCATGTCGCCGCTCATCCAGCCGGGCGTATCGACGTCAAGGTTATGCGCGCCGAACAGCGACCGCACGGCCTGTTGCAACACCAGTGACAACCCCCAGGTCGCCAGCAGCGTTTCCAACGGACGACCATAGAGCCAGCGGATCAGGCTGCGCTCGATGGCAATGCCGACCACGCCGGCGACGATGAATGCCAGCGGCACCGCGAACAGCAGATTGGCCTGATACAGCGACGGCAGGAACTGATGCATCAACTGCTGCACGACATAGGTCGTGTAGGCGCCGATCATCACCATCTCGCCATGCGCCATGTTGATCACGCCCATGACGCCGAAGGTAATCGCCAACCCGGCCGCCGCCAGCAACAGCACGGAACCCAGGCTGATGCCGTAATAGACGCTTTGCAGCAGGCTCCATAGTTGCAGTATCCGATCGATGGCGGCCACCGCCGCAGCGGCCGCCTGCGCGACGGCGGGCGACTGACCCGATAGCCCGGCCAGCGCAGATCGAGCGTCGATGTCATCACGCGCCTTCAGCACCGCCACCG
This sequence comes from Acetobacteraceae bacterium, assembly GCA_035486135.1. Taxonomy (GTDB): domain Bacteria; phylum Pseudomonadota; class Alphaproteobacteria; order Acetobacterales; family Acetobacteraceae; genus JASHVB01. The sequence goes on along the minus strand of DATHNI010000265.1, from coordinate 18,127 downwards.
CATGCAGCCGGTCTTGCTCGGAACCCCCTGCCGAGTACAGCAACGCCGCGGCCTGCGCCTGTTCCATGCGCCGCTTCACCGACGGGTCGGTTTCCTTGGGCAGCGCCTTGGCCAAATTGGGGAGTGCCGCCGGATCATGCGATTGGAACACCGCCTCGGCGGCGCGCAGCCGAATATCCGCATCAGGCGAGAACAGCCGCAGGCTGCCCAGCGCCGCGTCGATTGCGCTGCGCACCGCGTTGTTGAGTCGCACCTGCTTCAGGCCGCTTGCCATGACGTCCGGTGCCGCTGCGCCCGTCGCGGCATCCACCACTTTGCCGTCGGCAGTCTTGATGAACAGCGCGTGGTCGGTGCGCACGTAAAGCGTGCCGGACTGTAGCGAGGCGATGATCGTCGCTGCCCGAGGGTTCTCCGACGCGGCCAGCAATTCCACGCCATGGCGGATCGAGTCGAAATTCCCCGAGCCGAGCAAAGCCATGGGGTCTTCGCCCTGCGCGCGCGCGAAGGCCGGCGCCAACGCCAGGACCGCCATGAACAGCAGAAGGAAAATGCGATGCATTACGTGCCTCGATGGGACCGAACGGGGGCGGCCCGGGGAGGAGCCGGCCGCCCCCGCCGAGGCAATCAGGCCGTCAGGCCTTCTTGCCGGCGGTGCACTTGCCGGTCGCAACATTGAATGCACCGCACTTCAAAGGTGCCCGCCAGTCGCCGATCAGATCCTTCGTGTCGGCGACATAGGGCGACCATTCTTGTGCCACCACGAGACCGGGGGTTTGCGAAACGATGTTGAACTGCCCGTCACCCTGGATCTCGCCGATCAGCACCGGCTTGGTGATGTGATGGTTCGGCATCAGCGCCGAATAACCGCCCGACAGGTTGGGCACCGAAACGCCGATCAGCGCGTCGATCACCGCGTCCGGGTTGGTCGTCTCAGCCTTCTCGACGCCCTTCACCCACATGTTGAAGCCGATGTAATGCGCCTCCATTGGGTCGTTGGTGGTGCGGTTCGGCTTGTTGGTGAATTTGTGCCAGGCGTCGATGAAGGTCTTGTTGTCAGGATTGTCGACACTCTCGAAGTAGTTCCACGCCGCGAGGTGACCGATCAGCGGCTTGGTGTCGATGCCGGCGAGTTCTTCCTCACCGACGCTGAACGCGACCACCGGAATGTCGGTCGCCTTGATGCCCTGGTTGCCGAGCTCCTTGTAGAACGGCACGTTGGCGTCGCCGTTGATGGTGGACACCACAGCGGTCTTCTTGCCGGCCGAGCCGAACTTCTTGATCGACGCCACGATGTTCTGCCAGTCGGAATGGCCAAACGGTGTGTAGTTGATCAGGATATCGTCCTGCGCGACACCCTTCAGCTTCAGATAGGCTTCGAGGATCTGGTTGGTGGTGCGCGGATAGACGTAGTCGGTGCCGGCCAGAACCCAGCGCTTCACACTGTTCTCTTGCATCAGGTAGTCCACCGCCGGGATCGCCTGCTGGTTCGGCGCGGCGCCGGTGTAGAACACATTGCGGCTGCACTCCTGGCCTTCGTACTGCACGGGATAGAACAGTATGCCGTTCAGCTCCTCGAACACCGGCAGCACAGACTTGCGCGACACCGAGGTCCAGCAGCCGAACACCGCGGCGCACTTGTCCACCGACAGTAACTGCCGCGCCTTTTCCGCAAACAGCGGCCAATTGGATGCGGGATCGACCACCACCGCTTCCAGTTTCTTGCCCAGCAATCCGCCCTTGGCGTTCTGCTGCTCGATCAGCATCAGCATGACGTCTTTCAGCGTGGTCTCGCTGATAGCCATGGTGCCGGAGAGCGAATGCAGGATGCCAACCTTGATCGTGCCGCCACCGGCTGGGGCCTGCGCCTGGGCAGGCGTGCTCGTAGCGGCGACTTTGACCACGCCGAGTGCGGCGGCCGTAGCTGCGGCGGCGCCAAGCCGGCCAAGGCTTCGACGCGACATGCTGGTATCAACTGGTGCCATAGCCTGTGTCCTGTTTCCCGTTCTTGTTTGGTTCACCGCAACTCGAGCGTTGGATCACCCTGTGCCGCGGATAGGATTGCAACGGTCATGCCAGACCGGAAGGGTGCAGCAAGCTGCCGTGAGTCGTCTGTCGCGCCTGGTTCTGCCGCGTGGGCGAGCAAATCGTTGACGAACACGCCCAAAAACAAGTCACATTGGCAGGTCATTACTTGATGTGGCCGCGGACTGACTCGGGTCTCTCATGCCACCCTGTGCTGCAGGGTGTGACAAAGGTCAGGCGACGACAGCACCACGCTGCGTCGCCGCCCGTCGCCCACGCCGTCTTTCCGCTATCCTCGGGAAAGCGGCGAGCCGGTCGGCGGCCTGTAGCCTCGTGTCCGCGAGGGATGACACTCAAACCGGAGTACGAACCCATGCGCGCGTTCTGGCTACCCGTCCTGGTGATGCTGTGTCTGGGGCTCGCGCCGGCGGCGTGGCCCCAGGAACGGATCGACTTGCCCAGCCGTCCCGGAGTGACGCAGCCGATCTATCTCTTCCCTGCCCGCACTCCGGTCGCGAGCGCCATTCTGTATCCCGGTGGCTCCGGCGCGGTGAACGCCGTGCGTAGCAACTTCCTGATCCGGGTCGCCGGCACGTTCGCCGCGGCGGGAGTTACCGCGGCGGTGGCCGATGCGCCATCGGATCATTCATGGGGGTTGGATCCGGGGGTCCGCGCCACCGAGGCACAGGCTGCCGATGCCGCGGCCATCGTCGCGTTCCTGCGCAAGAGCGCGCCGGTGCCGGTGTGGCTGATCGGCACCAGCAACGGCTCGATCTCCGCCGCCAATGCCGCCGTGCGCCTGGGGCCGCCGTCCATCGCGGGCGTCGTTCTGACATCGTCGGTGTGGGCCGGAGGCATGTCGATGGTGCCGGTCAGCACTTTGCGCGTACCGGTGCTCGTCGTGCACAATCGCAACGATTCGTGCAAGTTCAGCCCGTTCGCTCAGGCCGAGCAAGCGTACGCGACGCTCACAGCGGCACCGGCGAAGCAGTTCCTCGCGGTGGCCAGTTCGTCCTTACGCGGCAATCCGTGCGACGCCATGTCGCCGCACGGTTACCTTGGCATCGAGGACCAGGTGGTCCCGCCAATCGTCGCCTGGATCAGAACGCACTAACAGTGCCGGGCTGACGTTGCGTGCGCAACACCACCGCCGCGCTGACACCAAACAACAGCTTCGAGGCCAGAGTCACGACCATCGGCAGCAGTGTCAGGAAGCCAGGGTCAAGATGCGGCAGCACGACCAGGAAGTTGACCGACCAGACGGCACCGAGTGCCAGCACCACGAGGGCGCTCTGTGGCCACGCGCCGACACGGCGCAGCAGCGGCGCGCGAAACGCGGCGACGACCGCAATGCCGAGGGCGACCGCGAGCAGCATGTGCAATGCGATGCCGATTGCGCCGATGAAGGGTACATTCGCAAGGTCGGGAAGCAGCGCCGTCGTTACGCCGCGCGCCACCGCGCCGACCGGCGTGCCGGTTACAGCGCCATATCCCGCCACCCAAACGACTTCGGCCGCACCCCCGGCAAAACCGGCCGCGACGCCCATCCGTAACATTCTGCTCGCCATTCCCGTTTCCCTTTCGCATGAAGACACGGCACCGTAGCGAGGGAACGTGGTGGGATCAAATGATCTGGATCAATGGCGCCTCGCGCAGCCTCATTGGGTCGGCCGTCGGAACGCCGTGTGATGCGCGGCGAAGGTGAAAATCCCGCGCCAGCACTGGTCCGTTTCCCGGCCAAAACTTTCAAGCGGAGGGAACATCTTCCGCTCTACCGTCCGGCGTATCGCCGCTGTCGGGCCTGCCTGACCCACCTGCGCGGCTCACCGCTTGGGTTATTCGGTCCGGGCGCCGGTAGGTGCCGAGTAATCGGTCCCAGTAGAAGTCGATGACCGCGAAGTTGCTGTTCGCATGCAAATGGTGGACGAAGTGAAGCTGCTGCATGCACCTGAACCAGCCAAAGCGTTGCAACGGCGATCCCTCGACGTGGTATGCCTTGTCGAAATAGACATGCGCATAAAACGAAATCGCGGCGGTCGCTGTCATGGCGAGAAACAGCCCGAGCGGCAGAAGAAAAAATGCTGCCGCCCCGACCAGCAGCGTCGGGATCAGAAAGAAGGGCGTATTGTTGCCGTCTTCTCCTTGGTAGGCTGCGGATGTCAGATAGCCTCTGGCATAGTACTGATGATGGAAATTGATGCGATTGCGGAATAACTGGCCGCCGAGCCGGCGATGACCGAGCCAGTAATGCAACAGCGTCTGGCTGCACGATATGGTCAGGTGCGTGGCGGCGATCGTCAGCACGACGAGCAGCGCCTCCCATAGGAGCGACTCGTCCGCTGCGAGGTTCATTGCCGAGGCACTCGGTCGGCCGCGCCGGGGGCGAATGGGTAGGCGGTGGGGCTATGGTTGCGGGGAGACACTACCGGCCGCTTCCACTGTCATGTCCGCGACCGCTGCAACGACTTGATCACGCCCTGCGGGCGCCCGGATGCGCGCGCAACCCTTTCATCCTGGGTTTCGATCGCGGCCTTGGCTGCGTCCTCGCCCTCTTCCAGGGTGGACATTGGGACCTTACGATTGGAACTGCGGCTTCCGTCCATATAGGTGACATCGAAAAGCACGAAGCTGCTTTCGGTACGACGCTTCATAATACAAATCCTGCTGTCTGAGCCTAATTGGTCACGATTCGGGCGAGTCCGGTGCCTTCGCCTCGCTCAACGGCGCGGCTTCCTGTTCGGTCTTGCGACGGGTGACTGCCTCGTCGCGCTCGCGCAGCTTGGCATCCTTTTTTGCCTGCTTCAGGCGGTTCCGCTCGGCACGCTGCTGGTTGTAGTTCGGCTTGAATGGCATTCAGTTCTCCTATGAACGTGAGGACGCGATCAAGGCGCCGCCATTTTTCGTCCCCCGGTTGCCTTCAGCCGGGAGGCGTCTTTGGCCGAAGGTCGCCTTTAACCGAGGGTCGCGCTTAGCTGAGGGTCGCCCCTAACCGAAAGTCGCGCTTAGCCAAGGATTCCCACGCGGGCAGCCAACTGGCTCTCCAGTACCACGCGCTCGTGCCCATCCGGCGCGTGCTTCACGCGGTACTGCAAGTCCTTCGTCTCGCTCGGCATCTGCCGCTGGATGGTATATTTGCCGCGCGGGACATTGCCGTCCGCGGGACCCGGCACGAAATCCACCACCTGGCCGACGGCAAACTTGTGACGAGGCATGGCGCTCCTCCGCGATTGCGCAAGCGGCGGCCGATGCTGCCACCGGCAGCACCGGCCGCGAAACTCAGAGCGACTTCAGGTTGGTCGCCGAAGTCTTGCCCTGCTGGCCACGCTCCAGGTCGAAGCTGACCTTCTGGCCCTCGTTCAAGCCGCCCAGGCCAGCGCGCTCAACCGCCGAGATATGGACAAAGACATCCTTCGAGCCGTCGTCCGGCTGAATGAAGCCAAACCCCTTCTGAGCGTTGAACCACTTGACCGTTCCTTGCGACATCGTAACTCACTCCATGCAGCCCGGCCACCCGCACATCGCGGATCGAAATACTTTTCACATTGGGGAGCACCGAATGCGACAGCGTCGCAGAAAGACATAGGCCGCCCAGGCCGAAAAGCGCCGTGCCACCTAAATAGGGAGTCGGCGCAAGCTTTGCCAGGGATAATCGCAAGGATGGCCTCTGCCGTTATCGATCCACGTGACCGTCCCGCGTCAGTGCCCGCGTGATTGCGCCCCGCGCCCGCCGTGGAGACGCAATGACTGCAACGTCAGGCGCAGGCTTTCACGCGCAGGCCGCCGCCGGAACGCGCTCGGCCTGGTCCGCCGCGGCGCGTCCGGCGTGATGCAGCGCCTGGGTGATCTGGTCCAACGCTCCGGCCTTTTCGGTGCGGGAGATCGCGGCGACTTCGGCCGCGAGCCGATCTATCGCCAATTCGAATAGATTGCGCTGGCTGAAGCTACTGCCGGATCCATCTCCGGCGGCTTGCAGGTCGCGCACCACCTCGGCCAGGGCATGCAGATCGCCGGAGTTGATCTTTGCCAGATACTCCTGCGCGCGCTTGGCCCACATCAGCCGGCTGACGCGCGGGCGGCCCTTCAGGGTTGCCAACGCCTGGTTCAGCGCTTCCTGGGTGGCGAGCTTGCGCAGGCCGGCGGCCCGGGCTTGCGCCGCCGGGATGCGCAGCGTCATCCGGTTCTCGGCGAACGACACCTGGATCAGGTTCAGCCGGTGTCCGGCAATCACTTCGGCGCCGATCCGGTCGACCTTGCCGACGCCATGCGCCGGATAAACCACGTAATCGCCTTTGCGAAACGGATCCGCGTCCTGCGGCTTGGCTTGTGCCGCTGTCGCGCCGAAGGCGGCATCGACCATCGCCCGGGTGACCACTGTCGAGCCTGCCACTTTTTCCACCTGATTCGTTGAAGAACTTGATATGGGCCTGACCTGGCCGGATTCATCGGGCAATGCCGATGTCTACACCACGCCGGTCAGCCCTGCGCCGCGGAGCGTTCGCGTACTGGTCTGATTCGGACACGGGATGCCGAGGCACGGGCCCCGTCATCCTGGGACCCGGCCGGTCCGCTGCCCGATGTCGGCTCCGCCGGTGCCGGGGGCGGTTTGGTCGCTTCGACGGTCGCGGCGGGAGTCGGTTTGCGGGGCGCCAGAGGGGTCCACGGACCAGCGTCCCGGATCATGCGCTTGGCCTGGACAATCCAGGCATCGGCCTCGTGCTCACTGCGAAATCCGGGTACCGTCTGCTTGCGGCCGTCAGGCTTGTCCATTTCGACGTCGAAGCCGTTCTTTCCCCGCGGGACCACACGATAAGAGATATCTGTCATCCTTCAACTATGGCATAAATCGCGCTGGAAAACAGCACAAATCTGCGCTCCTGGCGGAACGCCGCAGCCGGCCCGGCGAGCGCGGGAGGATATCGACGCGCTCATTTGGGCGGCCGGACCATGCGCCGCAGCAGTGCCACCTGGCGAAAGAATTCCTTGCGCGGCTGTGCCGGGCTGCCCAGCAGCATCGCCCCCGTGGGCACATCCGAAATGACGCCCGCCTGGGCGCCGATCTGCGCACCCTGGCCGATATGCAGGTGGCCCGCCATCGCCGCCTGGCCACCGACCTGGACGAAATCCTCCAGCACCGTCGAGCCGGCGATCCCGACCTGCGCAACGATGACACAGCAACGTCCCAGCCGTACATTGTGTCCAATCTGCACGAGGTTATCGAGCCGCGATCCCGCACCGATGACGGTGTCGCGCGTCGATCCCCGGTCGATCGTGGTATTGGCGCCGACCTCCACGTCATCCTCGATGACGACACGACCAAGCTGGGGAATGCTGAGGAAGCCGCTTTCGGTAACGGCGAAGCTGAAGCCTTCCTGACCGATCCGCGCGCCCGGATAGATATAGACGCGCCTCCCGAGCAATGCGTGGCTCACGCTGGCATGCGCGCCGATGCGGCAGTCCGCGCCCAGCGTCACGCCGTGGCCGATCGACACGAAAGGTCCGACGCGACAACCGGGTCCTATCTCGGCATCAGCATCGATGACGGTGTAGGGGCCGATCTCGGCGGAGGCATCGACGCGTGCCGTCGCCGCGACAACGGCCGAGACGTGGATGCCCGGACACGGTGGCGGTACCGGATGAAAGAGCGCCGCGACGCGCGCCCAGCCTTCATAAGCCGCTGCTGTTACAATCGGTATGGTTGCCGTGGGAACCCGCGGCAGCATGTCCGGATGCACGATAACCGCACCAGCCGCGGTATGCTCCAGCGCCTCAGCATAGCGCCGGTTGTCGAGAAAACTGACCTGGTCCGGCCGCGCGGTTTGCAGGGGCGCCACACCGAAAAAGCTGCGCTCGATCGGTGGCGCGGTTCCATGCGCAATGGCCGCAATCGCCGCAAGTGGGTGCGGGCTACTACGCGCGAAGAATCGCGCGTCGCCCATAGGAGCTTCAATCAACCTGAATTCCCCGTGTTTCCCGCAGCCCTGTTCTGAATCTTGGAGACGAAGACGGTTAATATACCGGTTCACGCCGGGAGGCGGCACCCGGAAATCGCATTCTTGGTGAATTTTAACCCTGGCACTCCCATATGAGGAGTGCTAACGTTCGTGAGTCGGCGACTTTTCTTGCATCGGCCGCGATGGATGTTGGTTGTGCCAATGTCAACGAACGGCGAAAGTCGGGAGTCAATTCCCGCAAGCCTAAGTCTCGTTTGCGATCGGTCAATGCATCGCCTCGATGGTGAGGCGATGCTGCTACATGACCGTCGCGACGAGTCTCACCACCAGGGCAAGGCGCATCGGCTAGGCACTCCACTCGTGCCGCATCATCGGTCTCAGGAAGGATAAAGCATATGGCTGCCAAGGACGTTCGGCACGGTGGCGATGCCCGCCAGCGCATGCTGCGGGGCGTGGACATACTCGCCGAAGCGGTGCGGGTCACGCTTGGGCCCAAGGGGCGCAACGTGATCCTCGACAAGAGCTATGGTGCACCGCGCATCACAAAGGATGGCGTCACGGTCGCCAAGGAGATCGAGCTGTCCGACAAGTTCGAGAACATGGGCGCACAGATGGTGCGCGAGGTTGCGTCCAAAACCAACGACATCGCCGGTGACGGCACCACCACGGCGATCGTGCTAGCGCATGCCATCGTACGGGAAGGTCATCGGGCGGTATCCGCCGGCATGAACCCGATGGATCTGAAGCGCGGCGTGGACAAGGCGGTCGCCGCGCTGGTGGCCGAGTTGGAAAAGCGCAGCAAGAAGATCACCACGCAGGCCGAGACAGCGCAGGTCGGGACGATCTCCGCCAACGGCGAGACCGAGATTGGCAAGATGATCGCCGAGGCGATGCAGAAGGTCGGCAACGAGGGCGTCATCACGGTGGAGGAAGCGAAGGGCATCCAGACCGAACTCGACATCGTCGAGGGCATGCAGTTCGATCGCGGCTACATGTCGCCGTATTTCATCACCAATGCCGAAAAGATGACCGTCGATCTGGAGCAACCGTACATATTGCTCAACGAAAAGAAGCTGTCCGGTTTGCAACCATTGCTGCCGCTGCTGGAAGCGGTGGCGCAATCCGGTCGCCCGCTGCTGATCATCGCCGAGGATGTCGAGGGCGAGGCACTGGCGACGCTGGTGGTGAACAAGCTGCGCGGCGGGTTGAAGGTCGCCGCGGTGAAGGCGCCCGGATTCGGTGATCGCCGCAAGTCGATGCTGGAGGATATCGCGGTGCTGACCGGTGGCACGGTGATCAGCGAGGATCTCGGCATCAAGCTGGAGAACGTCACGCTCGAAATGCTCGGCAAGGCCAAGAAGGTGCTGATCGACAAGGAGAACACCACCATCGTCGAGGGCGCCGGCAAGAAGGCCGACATCGTCGGGCGCTGCAAGCAGCTTCGTGCGCAGATCGAGGAGACCACGTCCGACTACGACAAGGAGAAGATGCAGGAGCGGCTGGCGAAGCTGGCCGGCGGCGTTGCGATCATCCGGGTCGGCGGCTCGACCGAGGTCGAGGTGAAGGAGCGCAAGGATCGCGTCGATGACGGCCTGCACGCGACCCGTGCCGCGGTGGAGGAAGGCATCGTGCCGGGCGGCGGTGTTGCGCTGGCTCGTGCGTCGCTGATCCTGGCCAAGCTGAAGGCCGACAACGACGACCAACGTGTCGGCATCGAGATCGTGCGCAAGGCGGCGCTGACCCCGCTGCGGCAGATCGCCGAGAATGCCGGCGAGGATGGCGCGGTGATCTCCGGCAAGATCATCGACCGGGACGAGTACAACTGGGGCTTCGACGCGCAGACCGGCGAGTTCAAGGACATGGTGAAGGCCGGCATCATCGATCCGACCAAGGTGGTGCGGTCGGCGTTGCAGCACGCGGCGTCGGTTGGGTCGCTGATGCTCACCACCGAGGCGATGGTGGCGGAGCGGCAAGAAAAGACGCCGGGCAATGGTGCATCGCCGGCCGGCGGGATGGGTGACAACGGCTACTGAGTTGCGTCATCGGCTTGCGTGATGGAACATGCCGCGCCTTCGTTCCGGGGGCGCGGCACGCTTTGACAGGAGGGTGCGATGGTGGATGACGATCGGCCCGATCCGGTGTTCGACGCGATGACGGCGCGGTTGGTGCGCCGCGAGGCGGTGCGTCGCGCGGCGGAGGAGATGAACACGACGTCGGGCCCGGGGTTGGAAAGCGTGCTGGCACGGATTTCCGCAGAGGTGACCGCCGAGGCCGCAGCGCAGAAAACCCCGACGGCGAAGCGGGAGAGCGCCTGACCCAGGGCAATCGGGTGAACGAAGCAAGGCCAGGGCTCTGCCCTGGACCCGTCAAGGGGCTTTGCCCCCTGAACCCCCAGCAAAGGCAGCGCCTTTGCAATCCATTCGTTGGAGAGGCTGGACGGGAGGGGGGACCGGGACCGGTATGGTTGCGGCTCGACCGACGATTGTCGGTCAACCATGCCGGTTCCCGGTCCCCCCTCCCGTCCAGCCTCTCCAGTAACGGGTTCCAAGGGCTCCGCCCTTGGCGTGGGCTTGGGCCGCGAAGCGGACCAAGGGGGCAGAGCCCCTTGGTGGGGTCCAGAGTGCAAAGCCCCTGGCCTTGCTTCCTTCACCCGCTTGCCTTGCGGCATGCGTCCATGTGCCACATTGCGCATCCTTCCGCTAAGATGCCGGATCAATAAGCCGCAACATCGCCCAGGAAACCGTCCCGACCATGGCAGATCAGGCCCCGAAGCCGCCGCGGCACCATCTGCTGATCGCCGGCACCGGCCGCGCGGGCACCAGCTTCCTGGTGCGCTGGTTCGCCGCCGCTGGGCTGCGGACCCATCTGGCGACGCACGCCACCCCGCAATGGCACGAGGACGCCAATGCCGGGCTGGAAGACCTGCTGACCGCCATCGACTGGGAGGCGGCGCCCTATGTCGTGAAATCGCCCTGGTTCGTCGAGGTGATCGACGACGTATTGGCCAATCCACGTGTCGTGCTGGACGGCGTCATCATCCCGGTACGCGACCTGGCCGAAGCGGCGGCAAGCCGCGTGGTGCACGAACGGCATGCCGCGCATCGCAGGAATCCCTGGATGACCGGTTTGGGCCGCAGCTTCGAACAATGGGGCACGACGCCTGGAGGCGTGGTCTATTCGCTCGACCCGGTGGACCAGGCGCGGCTGCTGGCGGTGTCCTTCCACCGGCTGGTGCAGCGGCTGGTGAAGGCCGACATTCCCGTCGTATTCCTCGATTTCCCCCGCCTGGCGCTGGACGCCGAGTACCTGTTCCACAAGCTGCGCCGCTTCGTGCCGGCCACGATCGCGCAAGCCCTCGCAGCGCATGCCGAGATCGCCGATCCGGAGAAGATCCGGGTCGGGGGGGAACTGGGGGCACTGCGCGAGGCACCCGCGCCGGACGCCGGATGCGAAGCGCACGATTTGCTCGATGCCGTAGCGCTGCGGCGGGAGGTCCGGCGTCTCCTGGACCAACTGGCGGAGGCAGAGCGCGCGGCGACCGCGCAGCGGGAGGAAGTGGCCGGCCTGCGCAGCGCCCTGGATGTGCGAGCGGTGGACCTCGCCGGCCTGGCTCCGGCGCCAACGGCGAGCGACGCCGATCGCCAGGCTGCGGAGGTGCAGATTGCGACGCTGATCGCCACGGTGGAGCAACGCCGGGCCGAAGCAGAGCTTGCGGCGGTCGCGCAGCGAGAGGCGATGGCCGGATTGCGCGGTGTTCTCGAGGCCCAGGCGGCGGAACTGGCCGGGTTGGTGGCGATGCTGGAGGCGCGCAATGCCGATTGGCAGGCAGCGCAGGCGCAGGTCGCCACGCTGACCGCCATGACGGAGGAACGCCGGGCGGAAGCAGATCGCAGCACGGCAGCGCAGCAGGCGGTGGCCGCGGATTTGCGCGGCGCTCTGGACGCGCGGGCGTCGGAACTGGCCGGACTCCTGGCAATGCTGGCAGCGCGCGACGCTACGTTGGCCGAGCGCGACGCTACGCTCGCGGCGCGGGGTGCCGCGCTGGCGGAGCAGGAGGCCGCGTTGGCGGCGCAAGATGCTGCACTGGTGGAGCGCGCTGCCGCGCTGGCTACGCGCGACGCGGAACTCGAGCAGGCGCGGGCGCAGGTCGCTTCGCTGACGGCCACCGCAGAGCAATGGCGGGCGGACACCGAGCGCGCCGAAATGGAGCAGCAGGCTGCGGTGACCGCCTTGCGCAGTGCGCTGGACGCGCGATCGGCGGATCTCGCAGGGCTTACCTCGACGCTGGAGGCACGCGATGCGGACCTCGAGGCGGCGCGAGTTCGGGTGGCCCTACTGACCACCGTGGCAGAACAACAGCGGGTGGACGTAGAGCGAGCCGCGGTGGAACAGCGGACGATGATCGCCAGCTTGCGGGACGCCCTGGGCGAGCGAGTGGCGGAACTGGCAGGCGTGGTTGCGGCTCTGGAGGCGCGTGATGCGGATCTCGCGGCAGCACGAGCGCAGGTCGCCTCGCTGGTCGCCGCGGCAGGGCAACGGCAGGCGGACGCGGAACACGCGGCAACGGAACAGCAGGCCGTGGTCGCCGGCCTGCGCGGCGCCCTGGATGCCAGCTCGGCGGAGCTCGACGGACGGGCTGGAACGCTACAAGAGCGCGACGCCGAGTTGGCGGCCGCGCAAGCGCAGATCGCCGCCCTCACCGCTGTGGCGGAGCAATTGCGGTCCGAGCGCGAGGAGGTTCTCGCCAGTTGGCTTTGGAAGGCCGGTCAGCCATTTCGCCAGGCCAATCGCGCGAGCCGGGCAGTGATTACGGCTCTCCGTTTCGGCCGCCCACCAGCCGCATGACAGATCTGCACGCTCGGCCGGTATGACCGGTCAGCACGCTCGGCTGGTATGACAGGTCTGCACGCTCGACCGGTGCCAAGCGGCACCTCCCGGTCATGGCCGAAGTGCGCGGGGCTCCTCGGTCATGACCGGAGTCGGCGAAAACGGTCTCGATGACGATGTCCTCACCGCCCGTGCTACGGCCTCAAGGCGGATGCGTCGCCGATCAGCCGGCGCCCGACGTGGCCGGGTTGACGCGAAGCCCGGCCGCGGGCCGAGCGGTGTGCGACTGCGACACGCCGCCCCAGATGACACTGAAGGCAAGAAGGATCCCGATGATTGCTACAACCAGCCCAATGGCGATTTCACGCCAAAGCGTTGGACCGAGCATGACAGGGGACCGGCTTGGCAACCGGCCCCCATACACTGCGTCACGATAGGTCATCGGGTTGTCGCCAGGGCCGGGCGAGCCCACCCGGGGCGATCGGACCGATTACGCGCCGCCGCCTGCATCGGCCGAGTAGTCCGGGCCAAAATGCACCACCCGCGGGTGGTTGGACTGGTTCGAAGCGGTGGCCGCAAACGCGGAGCTCATGCCAAGACCAGCGGCAAGCGCCATGATCGCCACAACAAGCAGCTTCTTCATTGTAATTCTCCTGTTGGCGGCCTCACCGATGCGGCGGACCGATTGATTGGTTTCATCGGAAACCGGTTCAGCGGAACCGGCCGCCCATGGGACACAAACCTCGTGCGTCGCACGCGATCTGTTGTCGAAATGGAGCATGGGTCCGGCGCTGTTGTGACCCCATCGCTCCACCTATACCGATTGGTATAGACGGACGGTGCGCGCGGATCGCGCCGATGCATGGTCGATCGACACCGGTTGCAAGCCCCGGTCGCGCTGCTTTGAACCGGATTGCCGCGGTGGCGGCCCCGGATTGGCAATTCCCAATGTTGGGGTATGCGTCTGTTAATCAGGCATGCCGCAATCTCCAGCCGCCGGCTTGCGTCCCGTCCTCCTTCGGCGCAGGAGGCGGCTGGCCACGGAGGACGCTTTGAAGATACTGGTGATCGAGGACGACTGCGAAACCGCCGACTACGTGTCGCGCGGACTGCGAGAGCAGGGGCATGTCGTCGATCATGCGGTGAATGGCCGCGATGGGTTGTTTCGTGCCGGCGACAGCGGCTACGACGTGCTGATCGTCGATCGCATGTTGCCCGGCATCGATGGCCTCGGCCTGGTACGCATGCTGCGCGACGCGAATGTACGTACGCCGGTGCTGTTCCTGACCGCGCTCGGCGGCGTCGGCGATCGGGTGCGTGGGCTGGATGCCGGCGGCGACGACTACCTGGCCAAGCCCTTCGCCTTCGCCGAATTGCTCGCGCGCATCAACGCGCTGGCGCGGCGCCCGCCGCTGGTGGACGTGCAGACGGTGCTGCGCGCCGGCGACCTGGAGATGGACCTGCTGAAGCGCACGGTGACCCGCTCCGGCAAGGAGATCGAACTGCAGCCGCGCGAATTCCAATTGCTCGAATTCCTGCTGCGCAACGCCGAGCGGGTGGTGACGCGCACCATGCTGCTGGAAGCGGTGTGGGACTTCCACTTCGATCCCAAGACCAACATCGTCGAGACGCATATCAGCCGCTTGCGGGGCAAACTCGCCCAGCCGGGCGGTCCGGAGCTGATCCACACCGTGCGCGGCGCCGGCTATGCGCTGCGCGCCCCGGGGTCCGTTGCACACGCCTAGGGTCCTGCGCACCGCGAGCTTCCGATTCGCGGCGCTGTATCTGATGCTGTTCACGGCCTCGGCGTTGGTGCTCGGCGGGGTGGTGTTCTGGATGACGCATGCGATGCTCACCCAGCAGCTCAAGACGCGGGTAGAGAACGCGTTGGACCACCTCAGCGATGAATTCGCGACCGGCGGCCTGCCGGACCTGGTGGCCCATGCCGTGGAGTATGGCCGTGGTCCAGGGGCATTGGCCTTCCTGGTTCAGTCGCCGCAGGGCACGCGGCTGGCCGGGGAGATCCCGGTAGTCGGGCCCCAGCGGGGCTGGATGCGGGTGACGGCGGTTGACCAGGGTGAGCAAAAGTCGCTGATGACCTTCGCCGAGGAACTGCCGGGCGGCGTCGTCGTCGCAGTCGGCGATGACGTGCGCCGCATCCACCAGGCCGAGGCTGCCGTGCTGCAGGCCTTCGCCTGGGGGGTCAGTGTCACGATCGTGCTGGGCGTCGCCGGCGGCATCTGGCTGAGCCAGCTCTTTCTGTACCGGGTGGACGCCATCTCGCGCACCGCGGAGGCGATCATCGACGGCGACCTGACGCAGCGTGTGCCGCTGCGCGGTACCGGCGACGACCTCGACCGGCTGGCGGAAACCCTCAACCGGATGCTCGACCGGATGAGCAAGCTGCTGGAGAGCGTGCGGCAGGCGTCCAACAACATCGCGCACGACCTGCGCACGCCGCTGTCCCGGCTGGGCCAGCGGCTGGAAGAAGCGCGGACGCAGGCGCGGTCGGCCGCCGACCACCAGCGCGCGCTGGACGCCGCCAAGACCGAGGTGGAGGCATTGCTGGGCACCTTCGCCGCCCTGTTGCGGATCGCGGAGGTGGAGGCGGGGGCGCAGCGGGCGGCGTTCCGCAAGGTGGATCTGAGCGCGATCGCGACGACCGTGGCGGAGGCCTTCGCGCCGTCGGCAGAGGAGACCGGGTATGCGCTGACGGCGGAGGTGGCGGCCGGCATCGTCATCCACGGCGACCGCGAGCTGCTGACGCAGATGCTGGTGAACCTGGTGGAGAACGCGCTGCGGCACACGCCGCTGGGCACCCGGGTGCGGCTGCTGCTGGGAATTCGGGCGGGGCGCGTCATGCTGATGGTGGAGGACAACGGACCGGGGGTGCCGGAGGCCGAGCGCGGACTGGTGCTGCGGCGGTTCTACCGTCTGGACCACAGCCGGAGCACGCCCGGCAGTGGTCTCGGGCTGAGTCTGGTTGCCGCTGTAGCGGAGCTGCACGGGGCGGAATTGCTGCTTGAGGATGCAGGGCCCGGCCTGCGGGTTGTCTTTACCTCTCCCGCGGGAGCGGGAGAGGTCGATGGTGCGAAGCACCGAGGGTGAGGGTGATCGGGTCGGCACGCTGCAAAGAGGTAGAGCGTGCCGGCCCGATCACCCTCACCCTCGCCGCTTCGCGTCTCGACCCCCGGGTCAAGCGCCCAGGGGCAGGCTCTCTCCCGCGGGAGCGGGAGAGGTTTTGGCGCGCGCAGCGCAGGAGAGGTTATCGCGCGCGCAGCGCGAAGAGGTTGACAGGGCCCCGCCCCGCCCCTATCCAGCGCCGCTCGATTTCCGCCGGAAGCCCTGTGTCATGCGCATACGCAATAGCCTGAAAGCCGCCAAGGTCCGCGACAAGAACTGCCGCGTAGTGCGCCGGCACGGGCGCGTCTATGTGATCAACAAGAAGAACCCGCGGATGAAGTGCCGCCAGGGCTGATCGCCCGCGGCTGGTATCCTCGACATCGCGCGCGCTCGGCTGCATCGCTCGCGACACCGTCTAACCCCCGAAGGTTCCGCGCCGGTCGCCGCAACCCCGCGACGCGGAGCAATCTGTTTCGCTTTTGCATCGCGTAACGCGCCGACGGTTAGGTATTCTCCAACAAATTCAATCGTTGGGGGGTCATGGCGCGTTGATCCGCCGTGGGCATTGCCGCTGGCGCCGTTGGTGGGCCGTCCCGTTCGCGGGCGTGGTTGCGGCGGCGGGTGCCGTGGAACAACCTGGAAGCCGTCGCCATTGATGCGGATGGTCGCACCGCGGTCGCGGCGGGCGATGGCGGTGCTCCGCTGGCGCATGCCGAGAAGGTCGGCACGGAGCAGCAGACCTCGAATGCTGCTGCGGCGGTTGGCTGACGGCGATATCAATTTCGTGTCTGTGTTGCAAAGTTGCAAGGATACCGTCGTCGGGGCCGCCATGAATGAGGCCATCGCGGCGCTGCCCAGCCTCGGCCTGCCGGAGTTTCAGCCGATGCAGGCCCAGGCGGCGCGGTTCGTGGGATTGTGGGCTGGCGTGACGGTGCGCGCCTGACGCCACCGTGATGTACCCGTGTGCCCCAGCCCGCAGATGCGTCATGCTACCATCGGGTATGACCGGCGTTTGACAGGCAAGCCGCCCGCTGCCTATGGTCCGCGCCCTCTATTGCAGGTGCGAACAGGCGGGCGGCTGGCCCGGCTCTGAACACTTATCCGACTCTTGGAAGCGGCACGGTTCCCCATGAAAATCCTCGTCCCGGTCAAGCGGGTGGTCGACTACAACGTCAAGGTCCGCGTGAAATCCGACGGCTCCGGCATGGAGACCGCCGGCGTCAAGATGTCCATGAACCCGTTCGACGAGATCGCCGTCGAAGAGGCGGTGCGCCTGAAGGAAAAGGGTGTCGCCACCGAGATCATCGCCGTCTCGCTGGGCGTTCCGCAATGCGCCGAGACCATCCGCACCGCGCTGGCAATGGGCGCCGACCGCGGCATCCTGGTGGAAACCGACGCCGAGTTGCAGCCCCTGGCCGTCGCCAAGCTGCTGAAGGCGATCGCCGACAAGGAACAGCCGAAGCTGATCATTCTTGGCAAGCAGGCGATCGATGACGATATGAGCGCCACCGGCCAGATGCTGGCGGCCTTGCTCGACTGGCCGCAGGGCACCTTCGCCTCGAAAATCACCATCGAGGGAGACTCGATGACCGTGATCCGGGAAGTGGATGGCGGCCTGGAGACGGTCACGGTCAACCTGCCGGCGATCGTCACCACCGACCTGCGGCTGAACGAGCCGCGCTACGCGTCGCTGCCGAACATCATGAAGGCGCGCAAGAAGCCGATCGCAAACATGAAGCCGGCCGACCTGGGCGTCGATCCGGCGCCGCGGCTGACCACGCTGAAGGTGTCGGATCCGCCGAAGCGCAAGGCGGGGGTGAAGGTCGGCTCGGTCGCCGAGCTGGTGAGCAAGCTGCGCAACGAAGCAAAGGTGATCTGAGCGATGACGGTCCTCGTTCTGCTGGAATTCGACGCCGCCGGCATCAAGCAGCCGTCGCGCAGCGCGGTCGCCGCGGCGGAGAAGCTTGGGGACGTGCACGCCCTGGTTGCCGGCAGCGGCCTGGATGCCGCCGCACAGGCCGCCGCCAAACTGCCCGGCGTGGCCAAGGTGCTGGTGGCCGACTCGCCGGCGCTCGATCATTTGCTGGCGGAGCCGACGGCGGCGCTGCTGCTGGACCTGGCGCCCAACTATTCGCATCTGCTGGCCGCCACCACCGCGGTGGGCAAGAACATCATGCCGCGAGTCGCCGCCAAGCTGGACGTGC
>DATHNI010000264.1:0-9871 GCA_035486135.1 Acetobacteraceae bacterium | reverse complement strand
CCCGCGCATGACGGTGTTCGAAAACCTGGAAATGGGCGCCTATCTGCGCAAGCGCGGCCCCGAGTTCGACCAGGACCTCGACCGCGTCTACACGCTGTTCCCGCGCGTGAAGGAGCGCCGCAACCAGATCGCCGGCACGCTGTCGGGCGGCGAGCAACAGATGGTGGCGATGGGGCGCGCCTTGATGGCACGGCCGAAGCTGCTATGCATGGACGAGCCGTCGATGGGGCTGGCACCGATCTTTGTGGAGCAAGTGTTCGACATCATCCAGGAGATCAATCGTCAGGGCACGACGATCTTCATGGTCGAGCAAAACGCCAACATGGCACTGTCGATCGCGCATCGGGCCTATGTGTTGCAGACGGGCCAGGTCGTGCTGTCCGGCACGGCATCGGAACTGCGGCAAAATCCGATGATCCGCGAGGCGTATCTGGGCGAACTGCAGGTGGCACAGCCGCTGGTGTGAGTTGCCCGCTCTCCCCGCCCGCCCTCCGTCATTGCGAGGAGCGTCAGCGACGAAGCAATCCCCTGCCTGACGAGCCGCCGGCGGTTCGTCAGGCAAGGCGTTGCTGCGTCGCTTATCGCTCCTCGTAATGACATGTGAGCCCGGCGTTTCCACTCGGCCCGAAAAGCTCTAGTAGCTCCGCCATGACTACTTTCCCTCTCGGCCGCCGAAGCTGCCTCAGCCTTCTGGCCGTGGCCACACTCTCACCCGCGTCTCGTGCCCGCGCCGCGGAACCGCTGCGCCTCGGCCTGCTGCACACGCTGTCCCCGGCGCCGTTCTACATCGCGCAGGAACGCGGCTACTTTCGCGACGAGGGCATCGACCTGACGTTCCGCTTCTTCGAAGCCGCACAGCCGATCGCGGCGGCGGCCGTGTCCGGCGACATCGACGTGGGGATCACCGCGCTGACCGGCGGGTTCTTCAACCTTGCCGAGAAGGGCACGCTGAAAGTGATCGGCGGCGCTATGCACGAGCAAAAGGGCTATGAAGGCTCGGCGATCCTGGTGTCGAACAAGGCGTTCGATGCCGGCCTGACGGCACCCGCCAGGCTCGCCGGGCACAGCTTCGCCATCACGCAGTACGGCTCGTCGTTCCATTACATGATCGGCCGCATTGCTGAGGCGGAAAATTTCGACATGAAGAGCATGAGCCTGCGGCCGGTGCAGCAGGTGCCAAACATGATCGCCGCGGTGCAAAGCGGGCAGGTGGATGCAACGATCGCCATCGCCTCGCAGGCCAGGCCGCTGGCGGCAGCGGGGCAGGCGCACATCATCGGCTGGGTCGGCGACATCGTGCCGTACCAGATCACCGCGTTGTTCACCACCGACAGGATGATCGCGCAGCACGCCGACCTGCTGCATCGTTTCGCACGCGCCTACCAAAAGGGCGTGGCGGATTATCGCGAAGCCTTTCTGCGCCTCGACGCCAATGGGAAACCGATCGTCGATGCGAAGACCGACGCTGCCATCCCGCTGGTCGAGAAATACGTATTCACCGGCGATCCGCACGCGCGGGAAAAGATCCTGGCGGGCGTTGGCTATTACGATGCCGGCGGCGCACTGGACGTGGCCGATGTGTCAGAGCAATTGCGCTGGTTCAAGGCGCAGGACCTGGTGAAGGGCAACGCCGATGCGACCCAGGTGATCGACACGCAATTCCTGCCGACGCGATGAGCGATGGCCTGCGCCTGGTGCTGCGTGGCGTGAGCCACGCGTATCGCGAGCTTTCCGTGTTGCAGGACATCGACCTTGTCGCCGCGCCAGGCGAAGTGCTGGTGCTGGTCGGACCGTCCGGCTGCGGCAAGTCCACGTTGCTGGGCATCATGGGCGGGATGCTGTCGCCATCCGCCGGCACGGTGCGTGTCGAGGGCGCGGTGGCCGACGACTGCCTCAATCCGTTGACTTACGTGTTCCAGGATTTCGCATTGCTGCCGTGGCGCACGGTTGCCGGCAACGTGTCGCTGGTGTTGGAACAACGCCTCTCGCGCGCGGAGTGCTCCGCGCGGGTGGCCGAGGTCCTGGCCCTGACCGGGCTTACCGAATTCGCCCATGCGTGGCCGCGGCAATTATCCGGCGGCATGCGGCAACGAGTCGGCATCGCGCGCGCCTTGGCCGTGCGTCCGGCGTGTCTGCTGATGGACGAGCCGCTGTCGGCGCTCGACGCGCAGACCCGCGACCTGTTGCTGGAGGAGTTCGTCGCGCTGATCGAACGAGCCCGCACGACCACGGTGTACGTGACGCACAATCTGGCGGAAGCGGTGCGGCTGGGTCAGCAGATCGTCGTGCTGTCGCGGCGCCCCGGTCGGGTGCGGGAGGTGGTGCGGATCGATCGTCCCCTCGCCGGCCGTTCCGCCACCGATCGCGACCTGTTGCAGGTGGAAACAGCGTTGTGGCGGCTGATCCGCGACGACGCGGCAGCGGCCGAGCGGGAGATCGAACATGCGCCGCATTGACGGTCCGGTGCCGTTTCGCGGCGGCGGTTTCGCCCCGAGCGACCGCTTCTGGGCGGCGGCCGCGACACTGATCGGCGTGGTCGCGCTATGGCAGCTCGGTTGCAGCGCAGGCGTAATCCCGACGCTGTTCCTGCCGGCGCCGGTGAACATCGCAATCGAATTGTGGCACCTGACGGTGAGCGGCGAACTCTGGAAGCACCTGTCGGCATCGTTGCTGCGGCTGGCGATCGGCTGGACCGTCGGCACGGTGTTCGGCATCGGCATGGGATTGGCGGTGGGGCTGTGGTCGGCGCTGCGCTCGCCCGGCATGGCGGTGGTGTCGGCGCTGTTCCCAATTCCGAAGATCGCGCTGGTGCCGCTGTTCATCATCTGGTTCGGCATCGGCGAGGGATCGAAGATCATCACCCTGGCCTTCGGCGTGTTCTTTCCCACGGTGATCGCCACCGCCGGGGGAGTCGACAACGTGCCGCGCTCGCTGATCCGCATGGGGCAGAGTTTCGGCCTGTCCACCGGTGCGATCGTGCGCAACATTGTGTTGCCCGGCGCTCTGCCGGCGATCCTGTCCGGCTTCCGCGTCACCGCCTCGATCGCGATTGTGCTGCTGGTGGCTGCGGAAATGATCGGCGCGGAGGAAGGCATCGGCGCGTTCGTGTTATCCGCCGGCAATCTGTACGATACGGACGCGCTGATGGCCGGCATCGTCGTGCTGTCGGTGCTCGGGCTTGTGGTGGCGTGGGTGATCGGGCTGCTGGAGAGGGCATTGCTGGCATGGCGGTGACGCATGTTGCACGAGCAATGGCGACGTGCTGCGATGCGTCGCAGGAGAGATGCAGATGGCACGGCTTGAGGACATTCCACAGCCGACCCGGGACGCGGTGGTCAATCTGCCGTGCCCGTCATTCGACACGCGTCCGTTCGTTGCCGGGCCGCCATTGGCGCAACGGCGTGTGGCGATCGTCACCAGCTCCGCACTGATCCGTCGCGGCGATCAGCCGTTCGCGTTCGGTAGTGGCGAGGCGCGGTTAATTCCGGCTGCAATCCCGGCGGACGAACAACTGATCAGCCACGTGTCGATCAATTTCGATCGCAGCGGCTTTCAGCGAGACCGCAACGTCGTGTTTCCACTCGACCGGCTGCATGAGCTGGCCGCCGAGGGGGTGATCCGCGGCGTGGCCGACACGCATTACACGGTGATGGGCTCGACCGATCCGGCGGCAATGGTCGATGCAGTAGAGCAAGTTGCGGGGCAGTTGCAGCAGGAACGCATCGACGCGGTCCTACTGACCCCTGTCTGACCGCTTTGCACGCGCGCCGTGAGCGCGCTGGCCCATATGCTGGAGAGCCGAGGCGTGCCGTCCGTGGCGATCGGCGCGGTGCGCGTGCAGATGGAAAAGACCAAGCCGCCGCGCGGGCTTTTCGTGCCGTTCCAATTGGGCCGGCCACTCGGTGAACCGGAGGATGCCGCATTCCAGCGGCGTGTGCTGCTACAGGCGCTGGGGTTGCTGGAACGCACCGACGGGCCGGTGATCCTGGAGGATTTCCCCGACGATCCGCCCGGTTGGCGTGACGCGCCCGGCTGGGTGCCGCCGCCGGTGCCGGATGTGGCAACGCCAGTCAGTGCCGATACGTGGCGCTCGGCGTTCGCTGCCGAACTTGCGGCGTTGCAGCCTGTGTGGGCGCAAGCGCGCGCCCGTTTCGGGCGCAGCACGGTGGGGTTGAGCTTCATTGCGCCGGAGGACTGGCCGGCGCTTGCGGCAGCGTACGTCGCTGGTGATCTGCCGCTCGTTGCCGGGCACGCAACGGCCGCACTGGCGCTGCGATTTCTGTGCGATGACATCAAGGCGTTCTATGGCGAGGCGGGGCAGGCGGTTGGTCCAGCGCCGGCCAGCCGTCAGCTCGATGCGTGGTTCTGGCGAGGGACGCTGGCCGGACGGCTGCTGGCCGAATTTCGGACGGTAGCAATGGCGAGCAACAACAACGCGATGAAGACGGTGGGTGGGAGGTTTTTCGTGCCGGCGCCCTGGCTGTTGGGGTAGCAGGCACAAGGGAAGGACGGCTTCGGGGCGACCCGACCACCCACACCCTCGCCGCTGCGCGTCTCGACCTCTCCGGCGAAGCGGGAGAGGGTTTTTTATGCGCGCATTCCGTCCAGTACCGCGAACTGCAGCCGACGCTCATAGTCGCCGATCATCTCTTGCGGTACGACCTCTACCATCACGCGGTTCTCCAGCCAGAACTCGATGACGTGGAACAGCGGCTTCTGCCCCGGAGCGCCTCGGCCGCATAACCGCGTGGTCCAGCCTTCGCGTTTGCCGATCTGTTCGATCGTCGTCTGCGCAGTGGGGACCGACAGCAGCAAATGGAACGGGCCATATTCGTCGTCCGGCGCGGTGCGTTCGCCGCGCACCGCGTTCGCGCCGTCGGGCCGCAGCCGCATGCCGTCGGGGTACACCTCGACTGCGGTGCCGTGGGCATCGCCGCTGACCGCGATGAAGGAATCCGCGATGCCGCCAGGGAACGGATAGCACCGGCCGCCCATCAATTCGGCCAGCACCTGCGCAACGTTCTGTGGATCGTGCGCGGCCAACGAAACGTGGTGGATCATTTGCCTGCCTCCTCATGCAACGCCCGGGTGAATGCATCCTGCGCCTGTGCGACATCCGCCGCGTCGTGCCCCAGCGAGATGTACATTTTCGAATCGCCCTTCAACACGCCACTCGCGCGCAGGCGCTGGTTGAAGCGGCGCATCATGTCGGTGTCCGCGCGCAGCGTCGCGCGGTAGTCCGGGATGTCACCGGTGGCGAAGAACAGGTCGAACAACGGCGGCTCGCCGATCACCTGGCCGGGCAGACCGGTATCGCGCAGCAGGCCGGACAGCGTGTCCATCAGCTTGCGGCCGGTGGCGAAAACCTGCTGATACGTGCCGGGACGTTTCAACACCTCCAGCGTTGCCAAGCCGGCCACGGCTGCCATCGGGTTGCCGGACAACGTGCCGACCTGCGGCAGGAACCGGTCTTCGCCGGCCTTGGCACGGTCGAACAATCCCATGATCTCGGCCGGTCCGGCGATCGCCGCCAGCGGGAACCCGCCGCCGATGATCTTGCCCAGGGTGCACAGATCCGGCACGACACCGTAATACTCCTGCGCGCCGCCGTAAGCGAAACGAAAGCCGGTGACGATCTCGTCGAAGATCAGCAGCACGCCGGCATCTTGCGTCGCCTTGCGCAGCGCCTGGAGGAAGCCGGGCTTCGGCGGCAGCAGCCGCTGGAACGGTTCGACGATGACGGCTGCTAGCTCGTTTCGATGTTCGTGGATCAGGCTGGCGGCCATCTCGGCATCGTTGAACGGCGCGATGATCATGTCGTCGCGCACGCTGCGGCAGATGCCGGCGGAGCTTGGCTCCGCCTGTGGGAAATTGCCCAGCCGCTTCGGCGTCCAGCTCATCAGGCTGTGGTCGCCCATGCCATGGAAGCCGCCCTCGAACTTCATGATCTTGTCGCGCCCGCGATACGCGCGCGCGACACGCATCGCGAACGCGTCCGCTTCCGTGCCAGACGACACGAAGCGGATTTGCTCGGCGCAGGCCACTGCATCGACCAGTTCGGCCGCCAACCGGATGCCGTATTCGTTGTTGGCGAAGAAGGTGAAGCCGCGCTCAAGCTGTTCGCGCAACGCCTCGACCACGTCGGGATGGCCGTGGCCGACGAACATCGGGCCGGAGCCGAGCAGCAGATCGACGTAGTCCCGGCCTTCGATGTCGGTGACGCGGCCGGCGTGGCCCTCGCGGATGATGATGTCGCCGGCGAGGTTGCCGAAACTGGCGGCCGGCAACACGCGGCGTGCCGTTTCCATGATCGTCTGCACCGGCGCGTCCATCATTTGTTCCTCGTCTTGCTGCAACGCCGGACTTTTCCTCCCCCTGCGCGGTCCGCGCAAGTCACCTTAAGTCTGCGCCGTCCGCGCAAGTCACCTGGCCTGATAGCGGCGCGGGATCAGCAGGTTCGCCAGGCCGGTCAGCCCGAGCGTGGTGCCCATCAGGATGAATGCGATCGCGCCGGCAAACGGCCAGTTGTTGTCGCTATTGAACGCCCAGAACAGCAGCGGCGCCATCATCTGGAAGCGCGGCCCGCCCAGCAGCACCGGAGTGGCGAACGCGTTCATGCACAGGATGAAGCACAGCACGCCGGCGATCGCCACGCCCGGCAGAGCGAGGGGAAACACGATGCGCCAGAACGCTCGTGACGGTGCGGCGCCCATCGAGGCTGCGGCTTCCTCCAATCGCGGGTCGATGCCTTCGAACACGCTCTGCAAAGTCAGCACGGTGAACGGCAGGACGATGGCGATGATGCCGGCGGTCACCGCGGTTTCGGAATACATCAGGTTCACGGTGCCGGTGTGCAGCACGTCGCGCGACACGATGTCCAACATGCCGCCGCGGGCGAACAGGATCATCCAGCCGGCGGTGCGCGTGGTGGAGCCGATGAACAATGGCAGCACCGTCATCACCACCAGCGCGGATTTCCAACGGCTGGTGCTGCGCGCCAGGCGCCAGGCCATCGGCAATCCCAAAGCCAGGCACACGATCGTCACGATGACCGAGACGCGGATCGTGGTGACCAGCACGTTCCAGTAGAACGGATCCTGGAAGAAACGCAGGTAGTTCGCCGGCGTCACCGCGGCGATCATCAACTCGTTCGGGTCGTAGCGGTTGAGGCTGTCGCGCGCCAGGAAGGCCAGCGGCACGACCAGCATCAACAGCATCATCAGGCTGGCGGGCCCCAGCAGGGCAAGCGCCGCACCTGCTTCCTTGCGGTCAGGCATGCTGGATGTTCTTCAACCACCAGTCGTTCAGATCCGGAATTGCCGGGGACAGCACTTTATAATCCGGCGCTATCAGCTTCGGCGCCGGATCCGGCAACGCCAGTTGCTCGCCGACCTTGCCGGACAGTGGCGCGTTGTCCACCGTGGGCAGATAGCCCATGTGCGCGGCAAACCCCTGCTGCGCCGACGGCTCCAGCATCGCGTTCATGTATTTGTACGCCGCGTCCTTGTCCGGCGCGTTCTTCGGCATGACCATGCCGGAGACGTAGAGTACGGAGCCCTCTTTCGGGAACGCGCCCTTCACCGGAACGCCGGCGTTCTGCCACATGACGGACCGCGCCAGCCAGATCACCGCGACGGTGATCTCGCCCGACTTGAATGCCGGCGCGAACGCGTCGGTCTCGGCATAGAGGCGCAGACCGTTGGCATTCAGCTTCGACAGGAAGGCCTTCGCCTTGTCGAAATCCGTGGTCGTCCCCGTCTCCAGCACGCTCGCCGCCATAATGAGCCACTGGTTGCCGCCCTGGCTGAGCACGCCGACCTTGCCGTTCCATTTCGGGTCCAGCAGATCGCCGAGGCTTTGCGGCGGCTCCTTGACGACATCCGCATTGTACACCAGCACCTGCGCGCTATAGATGTGCGGCACGAACCCGGGCATGCGCAAATCCGCGCGCACGTTCTTCAGGTTGGGCACCTTCTCCACGTCCAATTGCTCGACCAGGTCGGCATCGGTGACGCGGTAGCCGTTCAGCGCGCCGACGCAGGCAATATCCTGGGTGCCGCGCGGCAGCTTCTTTTGCGCGTACAACTTGGAAACGCGCGGGACCTCGTCGCCGACGTCCTGGATGACATCGATGCCGGCCGGTTTCATGATCGGATCGTCGATGTTCTCGCGCAGCAGCCGCGCATAGTCGCCGCCCCAGGTCCCGACGACGCATTGTCCCGCCGCTTGCGAGCGTCGCGACAGGATCGCCGGTGCAGCCAGCAGCGTCGAACCGGCGATTAATGTGCGGCGCGACAGGGTCAAGCTACGCATCGTTGGTCTCCTTTAAAGTGACAGACGCCGTCAGGGCATTTCCTTCGGCGTCGAACAGGCGTTCCTCGTCGGGCTCCCACGCGAGCGCGACACGCGTGCCGGGCGGATGGCGGCGCACGGCATCGCGTCCCAGCGCCGGACCGCGCGTCAGCACCGTGCTGTCCGGCCCGAGCCGCACGACATGCTCCACCACCGAACCAAGCCAGGTGCACAGTTCCACCTCGCCTTCGGTGCCCCCCGCGCCATCCGGCGCCAGCAGATGCACGCTGTCCGGCCGCACCGCCAATGTGGCGTCGCCGCCAGTGGCATAGCGTCCGGCCAGCGTCAAAGCGGTGCCGTCCGCCAGC
The DNA here is from genome assembly GCA_035486135.1 of Acetobacteraceae bacterium. Classification (GTDB taxonomy): domain Bacteria; phylum Pseudomonadota; class Alphaproteobacteria; order Acetobacterales; family Acetobacteraceae; genus JASHVB01. The sequence goes on along the minus strand of DATHNI010000264.1, from coordinate 1,211 downwards.
ACGAGACGGCGACCATCGAGGCGTCCGCTCAGGATGTTGCTGCCACCGATGAAGCGCGCGACGAAGGGATTGGCGGGTTGCGCATGGATGGCTTCCGGGGCGCCGATCTGCTGCACACGGCCTTCGTGCATCACCACCAGGCGATCGGCCATCGCCATCGCCTCGGTCTGGTCGTGCGTGACCATGATCGTCGTGATGCCGCCGGCGCGTTGCAGAAGACGGATCTCGCGCGCCATCTCCTGGCGCAGCGCGGCATCGAGGTTCGACAGCGGCTCATCCAACAGCAGCAAGCGCGGGTGGATCGCCAGCGCACGGGCGAGCGCGACGCGTTGCTGCTGGCCGCCGGAAAGTTCGCGGGGCAGGCGCGCGGCCAGCGCCTCCAGCTTGACCATGCGCAGCATCTCGGCGACGCGCGTTTCAACGGCGGCAGCAGGGGCGCGGCGCATCTCCAGGCCGAAGGCGACGTTGCGCGCGACGCTCAGATGCGGAAACAGCGCGTAGCTCTGGAACACGATGCCCATTTCGCGCCGATGTGGCGGCAGCGCGGCGATGCTGCGGCCGTCGAGGCGAATGTCGCCCTCGGTCGGCGTTACGAAACCGGCGATCAGCCGAAGCGTGGTGGTCTTGCCGCAGCCGGACGGACCGAGCAATACGATCAACTCGCCGGGCGCGACCTCCAGCGTCACGTCCCGCACCACGGCATGCGTGCCGAAATGCTTCGTCAGTCCCTCCAACTTCAGTGTACTGCTCATCGCACCACCCGGCCAAGGCGCATGAAACGGTCGAGCGTCAGCAACAACGCGGCGATGCCGACGGTCTGCGCAACGGCAACGGCGGAGACCAGCGGGTCGATGTGGTATTCCAGGTATTGCAGCACCGCGACCGGCAGCGTGGTGACTCCAGGGCTGGTCAGGAACAATGCGAGCTCCAGGTTTTCGAACGAAATGACGAATGCGAAGAGCGCGCCGGCGATGATGCCGGGGCGCATCGCCGGCAGCGTGACTCGCCAGATGACCGTCAGCGGGCCGGCGCCGAGGCTGGCGGCGGCTTCCTCGGCGCTGCGATCGTGGTTGGTCAGGCTGGCGAGGCACAGCCGCACCACCCACGGCGTGGCGATCATCACATGTCCCAGCACCAGTCCGACCAGCGAACCGGTGATCATCGAGCCGAACTGCTCGTCGATCGTTACCAGCATGACGTAGATGGCAAGG
>DATHNI010000263.1:0-28595 GCA_035486135.1 Acetobacteraceae bacterium | reverse complement strand
ACTGGTGGATTGCGCGGGCTTGGCCGGGCGATGACGCTTGGCTTGGCGCGGACCGGCGTGCGGGTGCTTGCGGTGGGTCATATCGACGCCGACCTGCCGGAGATGCAGGCATTGCTGGCCAGTGGCGGTCATGCCGACCAGGTCGCCTGCCTGGTTGCGGACATCCGCAAGGCCGCCGAATGCGATCGCCTGTTGGAAGCGTGCACCGATCGCTTCGGATTTGTCGATATCCTGGTCAATAACGCCGGACTGACCTTCACCTATATCGCGCCCGACCGCTTCCGCCGCGCCACGCGGCAGAAATTCTGGGAAGTGCCGGACGAGGTGATACAGAATGTGATGGACACCAACTATGTCGCCGCCGACCGGATGACGCGGCGCGTGGTGCCGCTGATGGTGGAGCGTGGCTGGGGCCGTATCGTCAATGTGACGACCAAGCTCAGCACCATGAACATGATCGGGGCGATGCCATACGGTGCGTCCAAGGCGGCGCTGGAAATGGCGACCGAGGTGTGGGCGAAGGAACTCGCCGGCACCGGGGTGACCGTGAACATCGTCAATCCGGGGGCCGGGGCGAACACGCCCGGCATGGCGCAGGAAATGCGCGACCGCAGTCGCGCGGGGACCGCGTCACGACTGGTCGAACCCGAGGAGATGGTGCCGCCGCTGCTTTTCGTGGTGTCCCAGGCCGCGGATAAGCTAAATGGCTACCGGTTCGACGCCAATGCGTGGGATACATCATTGCCGCCGGCCGAGGCGGCACGCCTGGATGGACGACTGGCTGGTTTCGCCCTGCATCCGCAGGATCGGGCGGCCTGGCCGTGCCAGGCGTGACGGTGGTTGTGAATGATTAACGGCCGGAGGTTCCGGCACGACGATGGTGGGATGGCGGCGATGGGCAAGGCAATACGCGTCCGCAGGGGCGGACCAATGGATTGGCAAACCGCGTTGTGCTTCGTGGTGCCGATATTGTTTGCCTACTCGGCATGGCTGACCTCGGTGGTGTTTTGTGCCAGCAACGGGCCGCGTCCACTGCTGATCGCGGATGCGGCGTTCTTCCCGGTTGGCGTGGTGCACGGCATCGGTTTGTGGTTTGGCGGGTGGTAGTGGCAGTACACCTCTCCCGCTTTGCGGGAGAGGTCGGCGCGTAGGCGCCGGGTGAGGGTGATCGGGTCGGCATGTAGCAGGTAGAGCGAGGCGACCCGATCACCCTCACCCTCGTGCTGCGCACATCGACCTCTCCCGCGAAGCGGGAGAGGTTTCCCCGCACGCTTACAAGAATCCGACCGATAGCCAGGGCACGGCGGCCACCACCGCCAGCGCAACGACCAAAGCTGCCAGATACGGCCAGATGCGCCACACCGCGTCGTCGGGCGACACGCGACCGATGGCGCAGGCGCTGAAGAAGCCCACGCCGAACGGCGGCGCGAACAGGCCGATGCCCATCGCCAGGATCACCACGATTGCATAGTGGACCTCGTTGACGCCCAGCGCGCGCGCGACCGGAAACAGCAGCGGCCCGAACAGCACGATGGCGGGGATGCCCTCCAGCGCACTGCCGAGCACGATGAAGACCACCATGCTGATCGCCAGGAAGCCGCCCTTGCCGCCCGGCACCGTGGCCATCGCCTGGACAAGCCATTGCGAGAAGCCGGATTGCGTCAGCGCCCAGGCCATCGCGGTGGCCGTGCCGATGATCAGCATCACAGCCCCGGTCAGCGACAATGTCTCGACCAGGATCGGGTAGATGCGCCGCAGGTCGAACTGGCGATAGACGAAGGCGCCGAGCAAGGCCGTGTAAACCACGCCGACGGTGGAGACTTCGGTGGCGGTTGCCACGCCATTCATGACGGCGAAGCGGATCACGAAGGGCAAGGTCAGGCCGGGCACCGCGATGACGAAGCTGCGCAGGATGAAACGCGCCGGCGGGCGGGTGGCGCCGCCGGTGTCTTCGTTGCGCGAACGCCACCATGCCACGACGACCAGCGCCAGCGCCGCGACCGCGGCCGGCAGCAGGCCGCCGGTGAACAGCGCGGCAATCGAAACGTTCGTCACCGAGCCGATGGTGATCAGCACCAAGCTTGGCGGGATCGTCTCCGACATCGCCGAGGAGGACGCCAACAGGCAGGCAAGCTCGCCGGGATGCGTGCCGCGGCGGCGCATCTCGGGGAACAGCACGGGTGCCACGGCGGCCATGTCGGCGGCCTTCGATCCGGAAATGCCGGACACCAAGTACATCGCGCCCAGCAGGACATAGGACAGCCCGCCGCGCACATGGCCGAGCAAGGAGGCGAGGAAGTTCACCATCACCCGCGCGATGCCGGTCATCTCCATCAGCAGGCCGAGGAAGACGAACATCGGCACCGACAGCAGCAGCAGGTTCGACATGCCGTCGTCCATGCGGTTGACCACGACGCTGAGCGGCATCGACGAGGTCAGCGCAAGGTAGGACACGGTGGAGATGCCGAAGGCGAAGGCGATGGGCACGCCGATCGCCACGCAGGCGCCGACGATGACGATAAAGAACAGCACGAGGCTGCCACGTCCCATCGCGACCAGCATCGGCTCGGCGAGCCACAGCATGAGAGCCACAGCACCGACGGTCACGGCGCCGGCCAGCAACGCGCGCGGACCGGCGGTCTCCAGCAGCCGGAGCACGGCGATGACCGCTGCCATGATGCCGCCGACCAGGATCGCCGCGGCGCGCCACGCATCTGAAATGTTCAGCGTGGTGAGTTCGGTAAAGGCCTGCTGATCGACGTATTGCTTGGCCGGCAGCAGGATTTCCAGCACGAACGCAACGACCACCAGCGCGCCGATGGATTCGAACCAGGCGGCCATGGCGGGCGACGCCCAGGTGACCAGCGTGGTGAGGCGCATGTGCCCGCCGCGGCGCAGCGCCACGACCGCGCCGAGCATGCATAGCCACAGGAACAGGAAGGTTGCGAGCTCGTCCGACCAGATCAGCGGCGCATCGAACGCGTAGCGGGCGATGACGCCGCAGAACAGGATGGCGACCTCGGCCAGCACCAGGGCTGCGCCGATCGCCTCCGCCGCCGTCCCGATGACGCGATCGAGCAAGAAGGCTATGCGGCGCAGGCCTGCCGAGGGTGGCGGCGACAGGGCTGCGGCAATCGTGTCAGGCGGCAGGCTCACGCCAGGGTGCCGACGTATTTCTCCAGCAATGCCCAGGCCTGGTCACCCATCTTCGCCTTCATTTCGGGATAGAAGCCGGTCTTGCTGAGTTCGGTGCGGAACGGCGCCATGTCGGGCTGGGTGAAGATCATGCCCTTGCCCTTCAGCGTGGTCTGCAATGTCTGGGCCGATTTGACCCAGTCGTCGCGTTCCTGCAACGCGGCGGCATCGAATACGGTTTCTGCCATGTCGCGCAGATCCGGCGGCAGGCGCTTCCAGGCATCCATGTTGAAGGCGACATGGTAGCACGCCCATTGATGGTTGGTCAGCGCGCAGTATTTTTCCACTTCGTACAGTTTCGCCGCGTCGATGATGACCAGCGGGTTCTCCTGGCCATCCACCACGCCGGTTTGCAACGCGCTGTACACCTCGCTGAAGTTGATCGCGGTGGGCGCGGCGCCGAGATGCTTGAACAGCGAGATCGGGATCGGCGCGACCGGCAGGCGGATCTTGAAGCCTTTCAGGTCGGCAGGGGAGTTGATCGGCTTGTTGCGCGAGGTGACCTCGCGGAAGCCGTGGTCCCAGGCGCGCTTCAGGCAGATCATGTTGGATTTTTCAGCCTGTGCGCGCACGAAGTCGCCGAGTTCGCCGTCGATCGCGGGCCAGACTTCCTTGTAGCTGGGGAAGGCGAAACCGACGCCGATGATGCCGGCGGCCGGCACGCGCGGGGCGAGAAGATCGCCCTGCAGCGCATACATTTCCACGGCGCCGGAGACGCACTGGGCGAGCATCGAGGTGTCGGCGCCCAGGGCACTGTTCGGGTACAGCGTGATTTCGAAACGGCCGCCGCTTTGTTCCTTGATTTTGGCGATTGCCTCGGTGCAGCGGAGCATCATCGGGTGGTCGGGCGGCAGCACGCTGGCGAACTTGTAGGAGAACTCGGCGGCGTGGGCCGGGCGGCGCAGAATCGTTGCGGCGGCGAGGCCACCACCGGCGCCGGACAGCAAGGTACGGCGCGAGACAGTCAACGGCATTTGGGTTTCCTTCCCGGGAGGCGGCGCCTGGTCGAGTGCCAGGTGCGGCGCAGGCTGCCCATCGGGTGGCGGGAGCGTCAAGCCGCTATCGGTGCAAGGCGGGCATGAGGGTGAAGGAAGCAAGGCCAGGGCTCCGCCCTTGGCGGGGATCCAAGGGGCAGAGCCCCTTGGTGGGGTTTCAGGGGCAAAGCCCCTGGCCTACCCCACGATGCCCCGCCGCCGCAGCTCCTGCACCACTTGTTCCGCCAGTGCCTCGGGCGAGAGTTCCAGCGTGCGCAGCCGGATTTCCGGATCCAGCGGCGCCTCGTACGGCGCATCCACCCCGGTAAAATTCCGCAACTGCCCGGCATCCGCCCGCCGGTACAACCCCTTCGGATCCCGCCGCCGGCACTCGTCCACCGGCGTATCGACGAAGATCTCGACGAACTCCCCGTCCTCCACGGCCTCGCGCGCCAGCATCCGCTCCGCCCGGTACGGCGAAATGAACGACACCAGCACGATCAGCCCCGCATCGACGAACAGCTTCGCCACCTCCGCCACCCGGCGGATGTTCTCCACCCGGTCCGCCTCGGTGAACCCCAGGTCACGGTTCAGCCCGTGCCGCACGTTGTCGCCATCCAGGATCATGGTGTGCCGGCCCATCGCGTGCAGCCGCTTCTCCACCAGATTGGCAATGGTCGACTTGCCCGCCCCCGACAGCCCGGTGAACCACAGTACCGACGGCTTCTGCCCGTTCAGCAGCGCCCGCGCCGCCTTGTCCACGTCGAGTTGGTGCCAATAGACATTCTCCCGCGCCCCCTGCAGCGCGGTCACCATCCCGGCGCCCACCGTGTTGCGGGTCAGCCGGTCCACCAGGATGAAGCCGCCCAGCTCGCGGCTGTTCACGTAGGGCTCGCACGCCACCGGATGCGACAGCGACAGCGTCACCCGGCCGATCTCGTTGGTGTGCAGCTCGCGCGCCGGCGTCTCCTCCAGCGTCTCGATGTCCAGCCGCGACGTGATGTCTGTCACCGTGCCGACGACACTCTGCGTTCCCAGCATCACCTGGTAGGCCCGCCCACGGAACAGCGAGGTTTCATCCATCCACACCACGCGCGCATCGATTTGCTCCGCCAGTCGAGGCACCGGCGCGGCGGCCAGCACGTCGCCGCGCGAGGCGTCGATCTCGCGGTCCAGCACCAGCGTCACCGGGTCGCCGACGCGGGCCACGTCGCAGTCGCCGTCCATGGTGACGATGCGGGCGACGCGAGCCTCGATGCGCGAGGCAGCGTTCACCACCGCATCGCCCGGGCGCAGCGTGCCGGCGGCGATGGTGCCGGCATAGCCGCGGAAATTGTGGTCCGGGCGGTTGACCAACTGCACCGGCAGGCGGAACGGCCGGGCGCCGCCGTCATGGCCGGGCTCGGCGCTCTCCAGCGCGGAGAGCAAGGTCGTGCCTTGGTACCAGGGCATGCGGGTGCCGGAGGTCGTGACGTTGTCGCCGTCGCGCGCACAGACCGGGATCGAGGTCACCGCCAGCGCGTGCAGGTGCCCCAGCACGGCGTGGAAATCGGCGACGATGCGTTCGAACACCGTCTGGTCGAAGCTCACCAGGTCCATCTTGTTGACCGCCAGCACCACGTCGCGGATGCCCAGCAAGGACGCGATGGCGGCGTGCCGGCGGGTCTGGTCCAGCACGCCCTTGCGTGCGTCGATCAGTACGATCGCCAGGTCGGAGTTCGACGCGCCGGTGACCATGTTGCGGGTGTATTGCTGGTGCCCCGGCGCGTCGGCCAGGATGAAGCGGCGGCGCGGCGTCTCGAAGTAGCGATACGCCACGTCGATGGTGATGCCCTGGTCGCGCTCGGCGGCGAGGCCATCGACCAGCAGGGCGTAATCGATGTTGCCGCCGGTGGTGCCGAAGCGGCGTGAGTCGCGCTCCAGCACCGCCATAACGTCATCCGGGATGGTGCCGCATTCGAACAGCAGGCGGCCGATCAGGGTGGACTTGCCGTCGTCCACGCTGCCGCAGGCGAGCACGCGCAACAGGGAATCGGGCATCAGAAGTAGCCCTCGCGCTTCTTCGCTTCCATCGAGGCGTCCTGGTCCTGGTCGATCAGCCGCCCGGCGCGTTCGGACACACGCGTGGTGCGCATCTCCTCGACGATCTCATCCAACGTGGCAGCGGGAGAGTCGACCGCGGCCGACAGCGGGTAGCAGCCGAGCGAGCGGAAGCGGACCAGGCGGTCGGCGGGTTGCTCGCCCGGGTTGAAGCGCATGCGGTCGTCATCCACCACGATCAGCGCGCCGTCGCGGAGCACCGTTGGGCGCGGCGCGGCGAAATACAGCGGCACGACGTCGATTTGTTTGGCCAGGATGTAGGTCCAGACGTCGAGCTCGGTCCAGTTGGACAGAGGGAAGACGCGCAGCGTTTCGCCGGGGGCGAGGTAGCCGTTGTAGAGGTGCCAGAGCTCGGGGCGCTGGCGCTTCGGCTCCCAGGTGTGGCCGGGGCCGCGGACCGAGAAGACGCGTTCCTTGGCGCGAGAACGTTCCTCGTCGCGGCGGGCGCCGCCGATGGCGATGTCGTATCGGCCCTCGGTCAATGCCTGCTTCAGGGCGTCGGTCTTCATGATCTGGGTGTAGCTGCTGCCGTGGTCGAACGGGTTGATGTTCTGGCGCAGGCCGTCGGGGTTGGTGTGGACGATCAGCTCCAGGCCGTATTTGCGCACGGTCGCGTCACGATGGCGGATCATGGCGCGGAACTTCCAGGTCGTGTCGATGTGCAGCAACGGGAAGGGCGGACGGGCGGGGTAGAACGCCTTGCGCGCAAGGTGCAGCAGGACGGAGGAGTCCTTGCCGATGGAGTAAAGCAGGACCGGGCGGGTCGCCTGGGCGGCAACCTCGCGCAGGATGTGGATGCTTTCGGACTCGAGCGAGCGGAGGTGCGCGGGCAGCACAGTCATCGCTGGCTCCCCGGGTGACGGAATGTGGTGTCGGGCATGGAAGGTTCATATCCGCGCTGAGACTGCGGCGCAGCAAAAATACGGCATGGCAGGCCAGCGCACTGGCCCGGATCAGATCGGGGCACGTCCTGGACTCGTCAGGAGCTTTGCAGCCCCTGGTCCGCTTCGCGGCCCACGCCCCTTGGCAAGGTCTCGGTGAGGTCTGGCGGCAAAGCCGCTGGCCCGCTGAACCGCCCGGCGCGCCGCTTCGGCTGCTACACTGGGCCGGTCATCGGTTTGGCCTGACGATGCTTCCAGGCGGAACTCCGGCCAGGTTGCGGGTACGCCGGGTTTCGGCGGCGAGAGCGTTCCGGTCCTGGCCAGTCGGCCCGCACTCGACCTGCCGCCCGTTTTCGCGAGCGCGGCGCGCGGCTGCTTGCCAAGGCTGGTCGTCCGTCATCGGGCCTTCTATGCAGAAGACGCGGAGCGTGTGGTCGGCGATCACCAGGTAGAATGGTTCGGCTGGCGCGACGTCGGACATGATCCATCATGGCATGTTGAGGAGCAGAACGGAAACAGTCTGTTACAAAGACACAGCATTGCGCCTGGGTCTGGCCTTCCGTGACACCGTTTCCGGTGCCCTGTCTCTGTCGCTTCGAACGGCACCGCGATCACGGTATAACGCCGTCGTGCCAAGCCTCGCAGTGACGCAGCCACGTTCCGGTGAGCCGCGAGCGATGCACTTCGACCGTAAGCGTCGGGTAACGATAGTGGACGTTCCGCAGGCGCTGCGGCGAGGCCCGTCCGTCAGGGATGTATAAAATTGCGGTTGATCAATCGTCAAATCATTCATGGGCTATCAGGGTGGCGGCCGCCGGAGAGACGGCGCTCGAGGCCGAGCAATGCACCTGTTCCGAGGGAATGACGGGATCGTGTCCCACCTGCGCTAACGCCGCCGCAACCCCACCATAGGGCGGAGCCCCCCTGGGCGGGTCCAGAGCCTGCCCCGGCGAAGGCCGAGGGCGGACCCCTGGCCTCGCTTCCCTCGACGGATTGGCCCTCGCGTGACGCCGTACCGGGTTGGCGCTATCGTCGTCCGACAACAAACCGGTCGGACCACAACGCATGGACGGCGCGATGGGAGGAGGTACCGCGGCAGCCCGCCTCGGCGCCGCATCAGGCACGGCGCGCACGCGCCCAGGGCGGCGGCGTGCATCGGTGTGGCTGGATGCCCAGTTCGCGCGCCTCGCCGTGCTGCCGACCACTGTGCTGATGCTGCTGGTGTTCGGCATCCCGCTGCTGTTCTCGCTTTATCTGAGCTTCCAGGGCTGGTCGCCCGACCAGTCCCTATTCGGCGGACGCTTCACCGGGCTGGATAACTACCAGGACCTGCTGACGGATCCGGCCTTTGTCGGCAGCCTCGGCATCACCTTCGGCTACACCGCCGTCACGGTCGCCACCGAGTTGGCCGCCGGGCTGGGCCTCGCCCTGTTGCTCAACATCGACCTGCCCTGGATCAACCTGTTCCGCACGGCGCTGATCGTTCCCATGATGATCACGCCGGTGGTCGCGGCGTTCTGCTGGAAGCTGTTGCTCGATCCGGACCACGGCATCGTGGACTATCTCATCGGCAGCCACATCATCTGGCTCGGCCGGCCGGACACCGCGCTGGTGTCGGTCGCCGTCGTGAACCTGTGGCAGAACGCGCCCTATGTCGCGGTGCTGCTGCTGGCTGGCCTGCGCTCCCTCCCGAGCGAGCCGATCGAGGCCGCCGCGATCGACGGCGCCAGTCGGCTGCAGGTGTTCTGGCACATCACGCTGCCGCTGCTGCGCCCGTACATCGTGGTCGCGCTGCTGCTGCGGACGATCTTCGAGTTTCGCGCTTTTGACAATATCTACGTGATGACCAGCGGCGGTCCGGCGGACGCCACGATGGTGCTGTCGATGTTCACCTACCTGGCGTCGTTCGTTCGCTTCGACCTCAGCCTCGGCGCTGCTGCGTCCTGGATGATGCTGCTGATGTCGATGGGACTGTGCCTGCTGTTCATCGCGGTCATCCGCCGGCGGGAGGCGCTGTGATGAAGCGGGCTCAAGTTGTGCAGATGACGAAGACAACACTCCCCCTCCCCTTGAGAGAAGGGGCCGGGGGGAGGGGTGCGTACATCCAGGGACCGCGGATGTACGCACCCCTCCCCCCAGCCCCCTCCCTCAAGGGGAGGGGGAGTGTCTGTTACTTGGTCCATCGCTGATGGCCGCGCCCCCACGCATCGGATCGCGCCGCAACCGGCTCCTGTTCGCCGCTTCGGTTTACGCCTCGCTGGTCGCGCTGACCGTTGTGTTCCTGTTTCCGCTAGTCTGGATCATCGGCCTGTCGCTGAAGACGCGGCTGCAAATCTTCGCCATGCCACCCGTGCTGGTGTGGTGGCCGACGTTCCAGAACTATACGGCTGTCCTTGGCAGCGCCGACTTCCTGGCGGCGTTCTGGAACAGCCTCGTGGTGGCAACGGGTGCGGTGCTGCTGTCGCTGTGTGTCGGGGTGCCGGCGGCGTATGCCATCGCACGCTTCCCCTTCCGCGGCCGGTCGCTGCTGTTCTTCGGGTTGCTCGCGATGCGCATGCTGCCGCCGATCGCAGTGCTGGTGCCGATGTACATCCTGTTCAGCAAGCTGGGCCTGACCACCACCCGGTTTTCCGTGGTGCTTGCCTATACCACATTCAGCCTGCCTCTGGTCGTCTGGATCATGCGCGGATTCTTCGAGGACCTGCCGCGCGAGTTGGAAGAAAGCGCCTGGGTGGATGGAGCCAGCCGAGCGCAGGCCTTCACCCATGTCGTGCTGCCACTGATCCGGCCGGGACTGGTCGCGGTCTGCATCCTGTCGCTGCAACTGGCCTGGAACGACTTCCTGTTCGCCGCGGTGCTGACCAACAATGCCACGCGCACACTGCCGGTGCTGATGGCAGCGTTCTCCGGCGGCGATACCGGCGTGGACTGGGGCGGCATGACCGCATCCGGCGTGCTGGTGATCCTGCCGGTAGTGCTGTTCTCGTTTGCCGCACAGCGGCATCTGGTTGCCGGCCTGTCGTCCGGCGCGGTGAAAGGCTGAAACAAAACAGGGGGAAACGAAATGACCGGATTGAACAGGCGGCGCCTGCTGCAAGCCGCGATCGCCGCCGGAGGCATCCTGGCCGCGCCGCAGATCAAGGCACAGAGCAAGCCGGAAAAGCTGGTCTATGTCGGCGATAACGGCCCCTGGCACTGGGTGATGGTCGAGGAGGTCGCGCCGGCTTTCGAAAAGGCGACGGGCATCAAGATCGACTTCACCCTACTGCCGGTCGATCCCTGGCGGGCGAGGCTGCGCGCGGAGCTTGGCGCCGGCAGCGGCGGGATCGACATTGTGCAATGGTCCGTCGGCATGGCTGGCTGGATCGCGCCGCATATGGAAGACCACGAAATCGTGGTGAAGCAGATCACCGAACGCCATCCGGACTTCGACTGGGGCGACTTCCTGACCGGCACCAAGAAGGCCGCGTCGTACGAGGGGAAGCTGGTCGGCATTCCGTACCGGATCACCACCGGCATCATGCATTATCAAAAGGCGCTGATGCAGAACGCCGGCTTCGCGCAGCCGCCGGGCACCTGGCCGGAGTTCCTCAAGGCGGCGATCGCGCTGAACACGCCACCGGACCGTTATGGCTTCGGCATCTTCGGCCGCCAGGGCGCGGCGATCTTCGTCGGCTTCGTGCCGTGGCTGTATTCCAACGGCGGCCAACTGGTGGACTTCAAGACCGGCGAGATCTTCATCAACAACGCCAAGGGCGTCGAGGCGTTGCAGTTCTACGCCGACCTGGCGACCAAATACAAAGTGGTGCCGCCCGAATCGATGACCTGGGAATTCGACGAGATCGTCGCCGGCGGCCAGGCCGATCGCTACGCCATGGTGCAGATGTTCGCGCCGTATGGCACGCTGATCAACGATCCGAAACTGTCGAAGACCGGTGGCAAATGGGCGTGGTCAACGGTGCCCGGGCCGCAGTCTCCGGATCAGGGGCGCACCTGGATCGACGGACACTCGCTGGCGGTACCGAAATATACGAAGAACAAGGAATGGGCGGCGGAATTCATTGCCATGGCGTGCAGCAAGGAATGGCAGAAGCGGGCGATGATCCGCGGCAACGCGCCGCCGCGCAACTCGATCCTCACCGATCCGGAGATGGTGGAAAAGATCGGCTGGCCACCGACCGCGGCGAAGGCGATCGAGACCGGCTTTCCGACGCCGGCCAATCCGGTGTGGGATACGTGCGAAATCCAGTTGCGCTCGGGTTTGTCGCAAGCGCTGCTGGGACAGAAGACCGCGAAAGAGGCGCTGGATGGCGTGGCGTCGGACTGGCAGCGCAGCCTGCGCCGTGCCGGGATCGGCCGGGGATGACGAACGGGATGAAAACGGAATGACGATGGCGAAGACGGCGGGCGTGAAGACAAGGCTGGGCCGGCGGTCGCTGCTGCAAGGCGCGGTCGCCGGCATTGCCGCGCCCTACGTGGCGCGCGCGGACGGCAAGCCCGACAAGCTGGTGTTCGTCGGTGATAACGGTCCATGGCATTGGTGCCTGACCGAGGAGGTTGCACCGGCCTTCGAGAAAGCCACCGGTATCAAGGTCGATTTCACGCTGCTGCCGATCGACGCGCTGAGCGCGCGGCTGAAGGCGGAGCTGAACGGCGGCGGCAACGACATCGACATCATCCAGTGGACCGCGACATTTGCCGGCTGGCTCGCACCGCACATGGAGGACCACGACAAGCTGCTGGCCGCGAGCGCGAGCAAGCATCCAGATTATGACTGGGATGACTTCCTGCCCGCGATCAAGGACATGGCCAGCTACCAGGGCAAATTGCTCGGCATCCCGTACCGCGTCACCGCCAGCATCCTGAATTACCAGAAGCAGCTTCTCGCCGATGTGGGGTTCAACAAGCCTCCGGAGAACTGGGCGGAGTTCCAGGCGGCCTGCATCGCCACCACGAAGGCGGGTGCGCCGGACCGTTACGGACTCGGCATCTGGGGACGCCAGGGGCCGGCGATGGTCGGCGGCTTTTCGCCGTTCCTGCGTGGCAATGGCGGCGCGTATTTCGATCCGAAAACGTGGGAGATCCTGATCAACGACGCCCGGGCGGTCGAGGCGTTGCAATACTACGGCGACCTTATGACCAGGTACAAGGTCGTCGTGCCCGACGCGATGACCTGGGAATTCGACGAGATCGTCGCTGGCGGCCAGACCGACCGCTACGCTATGACGATCACGCTGGCGCCATACGGGACGCTGATCAACGATCCGAAGCTGTCGAAGACCGCCGGGAAATGGGCCTGGGCCGTTGCGCCGGGGGCGCATTCGCGCGCGGAAAGCCGGGTGAGCGTCGGCGGCTGGACGTTCGGCGTGCCGACTTCGAGCAAGCACAAGGACTGGGCGTTCGAGTTCATCCAGATGGCAACCAGCAAGGAATGGATGCGTCGATCGCTCGATCGCGGAAACGCGCCGCCGCGGGTGTCGGTGCTGAACCAGCCCGACGTGCAGGAACGTTTCGGTTGGGCTCCCGTGCTGGCCGAGGCGATGAAGACCGCGACGCTGGAGCCGCGCGACGCGATCTGGCCGACGCTGGAGCTGCAACTGCGCAGTGGGATTGCGCAGGTGTTGCTGGGGCAGCAGACGGCGAAACAGGCGCTCGACGCGGTGGCGGCGGATTGGGTGCGGAGCCTGCGCCGGGCGGGGATCAAGCCGGCGTAGGAGAAGCGCGTAGCGCATCCTGTCGCACGGGTGGGCCAAAGTTACCCATTGTGCCACCTATGGTTGTAATGCCGCAACAATTGCCCGCTCCGCCGCGATCTTTCGTGGCTCTCGCAGGTCCTCGGTGCTAAAAGGCCTGGCTTCATCCTGCCGGTCCTGGCAACGCAGCGACTCCTGCGAGAACTGAGCTGATTCTGACGCGCCAAGGACGGAGCGAATAGGTTTTTTGTCCGAGGCAAATGGGGGCAAAACGAGGACCATGCTCAGTGACGCACGTAACCGGCTGCTGACGGAAGTAGGGCCGGGCAAGCCCATGGGCGCATTGCTCCGCCGCTACTGGCAGCCGATCGCAGCCGTCGCCGAACTCGACGACCAGCCGACCAAGCCGGTGCGGCTGCTGGGCGAAGACCTTGTGCTGTACAAGGATCTTTCCGGGCAGTATGGGCTGCTGGAGCGGCATTGTCCGCATCGCAGCGCCGATCTGTCCTATGGCATCGTCGAATCGTGCGGGCTGCGCTGCAACTATCACGGGTGGCGGTTCGATGCGACCGGCGCATGCAAGGAACAACCGTTCGAGGACATCGATGCGCCGGAGATCCGGTTCCGCGACCAGATCCGCATCAGGGCGTACAAAGTGCAAGCGCTGGCAGGATTGCTGTGGGCGTATCTGGGGCCGGAGCCGGCTCCCCTGCTGCCGAACTGGGAGCCGTTCACCTGGCAGAACGGCTTCGTGCAGATCGTGTTCTCGGAAGTGCCGTGCAACTGGTTTCAGTGCCAGGAAAACTCGATCGATCCGGTGCATTTCGAATGGATGCACGACAACTGGGGCGGCCGGCTCACCGGCGGCAACGGGGCTTACGCGGCGCGGCACCTGAAGCTGGGATTTGACGAATTCGAATACGGGCTGGTGTATCGCCGGGTGCGCGACGGCTCCGACGAAGGCAGTCCGTTGTGGACGATCGGGCGCGTGTGCCTGTGGCCGAACGCGCTGTTCACCGGCAACCATTTCGAATGGCGCGTGCCGATCGACGATACCAACACGCTGAGCGTTGGCTGGTTCTATACCCGGGTGCCGCAGGATCGCGAACCGTTCGTGCAGTCGCGCATTCCGTACTGGCACGCGCCGATCACCGACGCACGCACCGGGCGCTGGATCACCAGCCACATCATGAACCAGGACTTCGTCGGTTGGGTCGGCCAGGGCGCGGTGACCGATCGGGGGCGAGAGCACCTCGGCCGCAGCGACCGCGGCATCATCATGATGCGGCAACGCTTTTTCGAGCAGCTCGATGCGGTGGCGGCCGGCGAGGAGCCGAAGGCGACGATCCGCGATCCCGCACTGAACCGTTGCGTGCCCTTGCCGATCATCGGCCGCCGGCAACTGGTCGAGGGCGCGACGCGCGACGAGGTGGAAGCGGGCGGGCCGCGCGGGAGCGATATTCCGCGCCGCGATTTTCCATATTTGACCGGCCAGCCGGACTCGATCCGGCGCGATTACGATGCGGCGATGGGTTTCGCCGTGGCGCCGGCCGCGCCGGCGGGACGCTGAGGTCATGTCGCAACAGGTTCAGCCGCCATCCACCCTGCGTCTTGCCCCGGCACCAGTGCTCGACTGGCGGCTGTCGCTGCGCCGCGCACGGGCAAGCGTGCGGGCGGCGTTGTCCCGGCCGCTTTACACGCTGTACCAGCGACGGCTGTTGCGGCAGGTGCTTGCCGACAAGCCGCCGCGCCATGTCGGGCTGATCCTCGACGGCAACCGGCGCTGGGGTTTGCTCTGGGGCGTCGCCGATCCGGCCCGCGTGTACGAACTGGGCGCACGCAAGCTCGATGCGGTGCTGGACTGGTGCGGCGAGCTGTCGATCCCCGCTGTCACACTCTGGGTTTGCTCGCCCGACAATTTGAATCGCGCGCCGGCCGAGGTGGCCGGCATCCTCGCCGCGGTCGAGGCCAAGCTGCACCAGCTTGCGGTCGATCCGCAGATCCATCGCCGCCGCGTGCGGGTGCAGGCAATCGGCCAGACCGCGTGTCTCCCGCCCGGGCTGCGCGCCGCAATATCCGCGGCACAGGACGCGACCGCCGGGTATGACGCGATGGTGCTGACGATTGCCGTTGCCTATGGCGGGCGCGAGGAAATCGCCGATGCGGTGCGCGCCCTGCTGATCGACGCGGCGGCCCGCGGCGAGACGCTGGAAGATGTCGCCGCGCGCGTGACACCGGAGGCAATCAGCCGGCATCTCTATCTGGCGGCGCCGGAACCCGACCTGATCATCCGCACGTCAGGTGAGCTGCGGTTGTCCGGGTTCCTGCTGTGGCAGAGCGCCTATAGCGAATTCTATTTCACCGACGTGCTGTGGCCGGCGCTGCGAAAGATCGATTTCCTCCGCGCCGTGCGGGCGTTCCAGCAGCGCAAGCGGCGGTTCGGGCGGTAGCTTGGAAAACCTCTCCCGCTCCCGCGGAAGAGGTTACCCGCGCGCAGTGCGGGAGAGGTTCGTAGCAGCCAGTCGCACGCACTTTTCAAAACTACCCAGATCCCGCCAAAGATCTTCCGGCTCGCTCTCCGGCACGACAAGCGTCCCGCCCGATCCAACGATGCCACCCTCGATCATCAGATTGTCGAACCGCCGGAATTGCTCGATCAGCAGCCCATCGACGTCCCGCCAGATCCGCCCGGGACTGGCGATCGCTCCGCCATGGCTCGACGCGTAGTCCAGCGTTCGTTGTGTGAACGGCGCAGCGGAGTTCGTGTAGCCGAACACCACCCGTCCCAACGCCCGCGCGAAGCCGACCTCGTACACCGTGCCGGCATCGGCACTCGGGCCGCGGAACGGCGTCAGGTTCGCGATCACCGCGTCGCAGCCGCGGATATGCGCCTCGTTGCGCCAGGCAATGCGCTGCCATTCCGGCAATGCCGCCCAGCCCTCGACTTCC
Organism: Acetobacteraceae bacterium; assembly: GCA_035486135.1. Lineage (GTDB taxonomy): Bacteria > Pseudomonadota > Alphaproteobacteria > Acetobacterales > Acetobacteraceae > JASHVB01. Next base: position 12,803 of record DATHNI010000263.1, on the reverse strand, counting down.
TCGGCCAGCGGATCGAGCGGCGAGACGGCGGCCAGCCCATGCCGCGCGCAGATCGCCTTGCGGCGCTCTGCCCAGGCTTCGGCGTCGCGGAAAAACACGTCGGGTCCGGCGAGATAAACGCGAGGGTTCATTCCTCCACGATACGCCAGGGCACGTCGATCACCACCACCCGCCGCCCCGCCTCGCGCATCAGGGCCGCCTGCAGTTGCCGGGCGCGGTAGGTGAACAGCAGGTAGTCCCACCATTTCACCTTCACCACTTCCGGTATCAGCACCGCAATCGCCCGATTCGCAAAGCGCTGCTCCATATCCGAAACAATCTTCTGCAACGGCCGAAGGAACTCACGATACTCCGACCGCAATACCAGAAGTTGCGGCACCGGCAGTCCGGCCTGCCGCGCCGGCCCCACCACGTTGCGCTCCCAGTCGCGACGCAATTCCTGTTCATGCTCGTCGCCGTCCGGCCCCTCGAGCGCCGAGAGATGCACCGCCGTCACATTCTCCGACAGGCTCATGGCAAAATGCAGCGCCTTGGCGGTAATGGCGTTCCAGCTTTCCATCGGCATCATCACCGCCGGCGAAGCATGCTGTGCCAGATGGCGCAGCGCGCCATAGCGCAACTGCTGCTTCACCGTGTCGAAGCGCCGCCGGATGCATTGCATGAGCCAGAACAGCAGCGGGATGATCAGAATGGTGATCCAGGCGCCTTCGACGAACTTCGCAACGATGATGATGGCCAGGGCGATGCCGGTGGCGATCGCACCCAGACCGTTGATGAAGCGCTTGAGTTGCACCTGCGGCGAGCCCGATTGTCTCAGGGCCTTCGTCCAATGCATCGCCATGCCCGCCTGGGACAGGGTGAAGGACAGGAACGCGCCGACTGCGAAAAGCGGGATCAACCGGTCAGTGATGCCGTCGAACGCCACCAGCAGGATCCCGGCGGCCGCCGCCAGGAACAGGATGCCGAGCGAATACACCAGGCGCCGCCCCGGCATCGCGAACGAATGCGGCAGGTAACGGTCGCGCGCGAGCAAGCGGCACAGGCGCGGAAAGCCTACGAAGCTGGTATTCGCCGAAAGGCACAGCACCGCCAGAACGCTGCCGATGGCAACATCGTAGATGACGCCTCGGCCCGCCAGCGCAGCGGCAAGCTGCGACAGCACGCTCTGATAGCCTGGCTTGCTCTGGTCCATCGCACCGATCGCATAGGTCTGGGCAAGCATCGCGATCGCGACCAGCAGAAAGGCCAGCAGGATGACGATGCCGGCCAGCGTGCGGTGCGCGTGCTTGACCGATGGTGCACGGAAGGCGCCCACGGCATTGCTGACCGCCTCCACGCCGGTCATGGCCGTACAACCGCTGGCGAAGGCCCGCAGGATCAGCCAGAGCCCCACTGCCTGAGTCGCCGTCGGGATGGGCGGGGGCTGGTTGACCGGTTCGGGATGCCCCGCCATCGCCTTGGCCAGCCCGTACAGCAGCAGGCCGATCCAGATGATGACGAACAGGTAGGTAGGAACAGCGAAAGCCAGACCGGCCTCCTGCGTGCCGCGCAGGTTCAGCAACGTAATGACCGCGAGGATCACGAGGCACAGCGGCAACGTCCAGGGATGCATAGACGGCACGGCGGAGGTCAGTGCCGCGACGCCGGCCGAGATGCCAACCGCGACGTTCAGCGTGTAGTCCACCATCAGGGCGGTGCCGGCGAGCAAACCGGCGGACGGACCCAGATTTTCGCTGGCGACGGTGTAGGAGCCGCCATTGCTTGGATAGGCTTGGATCGTCTGCCAATAGGAAAAGAACAGGATGAATAGCAGCACCAGCACCGCAACGGTGATCGGCACGATCTGCGTCAGCCCGGCTGCACCGAGCGGCAGCAGGATGGTCAACGCCGCTTCCGGGCCATAGGCAGCGGACGACAGCGCGTCCAATCCCATCGCCGGGACGCCCTCGACCTCGGTGATTTTCTCGCCGCCACTCTCGATATTGGAGAGGCGGCGGCCGACCAATAGCGTCAGGACCGACATGCGATTTCCTTGGGCGACGCGAGGGGCGGAAGCTTTTCGGTATCGTGGCGATTGCCTCGTTTCTCGAGGCGCCAGTACATCTCGAATTGGGCGCTCAGACGGCCGGATCGCTTCTGTCGACCCGACGGGTTCGTTATCAAATTTACCGACATCACACGCGTCGAAGCCGCGTAGCGCAGGCGCCATACGATAGAATGCGATTGCCGAAGCCTGGAGCACCGCACCCGTGCATCCGGACCGTATGGCAACTTGAAGCGGGCCCGCCTCGCCTGCTGACCGCGATCCCGCTGTGGGAACCGGGTCAGGCCACATTCGGCGTGGTCTCTGCCAGCCGCGGATCTCGTGTCACGTGGTTGCGATGCGGCGGCCTGCACGCCAGCAAGCCGCCGCGACTATCAGCAGGGAGGCGCCGCCCCGTTCGGGCAGGTCACCACCGAGCCCGGCGGCACGACAACCGTCGTGTGCTGCGGTGCTGGTGTCGAGCTGTAGCTGAAGCAGCCACCCAACGCGAGCGGTGCGATCAACGCTATTAGAATCCGGATCATGCTACGGTTCCCGTTCGTGATCGTGCAGCAAACAGGTAGGAACCTTGCGCGCACCCGAAACGGGCCGGCCACTCAACGCCACGTGCAGCACGCAGTGGTTATCGTCTCGTCTTATCCGGTGCCGGGGTACCACGCAGCAGATCGCCGGGCGCGCCGCCCAGCACGTCAGCAGGCGCCGACGGCTCGCCGCATTCTGTTTGGGCAGGCTGCATCGGCGCTTCGATAACAGTCTTGCCGGTAACGCTGGACGGCACGCCTGGCCGCCCCGCCAGGTTGATCGAAAGACGCTGCGACGGTCCGGTGGTGGAACGTGAAGGGCAATCCGCCGGCTGCGCCATGGCGCTCGACGCGACCAGTCCCAGCATGACGAATGCGATGCGCCCCCACATGGAGCCGCATCGTGCCAGCCTCCGGTTAACGATCGGTGTGCGTCGGCGTCAGGCTCGCCAGCAAGGCCGGAATGAATATCAGGCTCGCCACCAGGGTGCAGGCCAGGCTGATCAGCAGCAGGTCACCCATGCTCCTGGTTCCCGGATGCGCCGACAAGGCGAGCGAGCCGAACGCCGTGCTCGTCGTCAGCGCCGAGAACACGATCGCTCGTGCCGTTGCGGAACCCAGCAGCATCCGGCGCCCGTCCCGCCAGTTCATCACGAAATAGATATTGAACGACACGCCGACTCCCAGCAGCAGCGGCAGCGCGATGATGTTGGCGAAATTCAATGGCAGGGGCAGCAGAACGGCCACCAGCAGGGTCAGCAGCGCCGACAGAATCAGCGGCGCCAGCACCAGCGCCACATCGCGCAGCCGCCGCAGCGCGACGCCCAGGATCACCGCGATCGCCAGCACCGCATAGATTGCGGCATCGCGAAATGCGCCGACGATGGTGTCGCTGGTGGCTTCGATCGTCACCGCCGGGCCGCCGGCTTCGGGCGCGACCCGCGTCACCTCATCGACGAAATTGCGCAGGCCGCGGCTGCCTTTGCCCAGGTTTTTCGGCGTCACCTGCAGCCGCGCCTGACCGTCCGGCAGCAGCCAGTCACGCGCCATGTCGGGCGGGATCGATGCCAGCGTCGCCGGCTCGGCACTCAGCGCGGTGCGCAGGCGGCCGAGCTCTTCCGGCAGGAAGCGCGTCAGGGCGGCATTGGTCGCCATTGCCACCGAGTCGGATGCGGTCTGCAACTGCCGCAGATCGCCGGCGATGGCTGCCAGCGGATGGTCCGGCGGCAGCTTCGCCAGGGCAGGTTCGATCTGCGCCAGCGCCGTCTTGGCCGCGAGGCGCACCTGATCCGGCGTGATCGGGGCCGGTGGCGTGGCAGGAGGCGCCAGTGTGGCCGCCAGGATCGACTGCGCGTCAGCGATGATGGCGAGCTTCTGCTGCTGGTCGTCCGGCACGAAGCTGCCGATGTCGATCACCTGCGACACCGTCGACAGCGGCTTGATCTTGGCCGCCAGCGCCTCCGCCTCGGCGACGTTCGGCGCCAGCACATCGATGCTGTACGGGTTGGTCACCGGGTTGTTCAGGAGATCGCGTAGCGTTTCCATCGGCTCGGTATGCGGGTTCTGGGTGTCGAGCGGGTCCGAATCGAATTGCAGTTGCGGCGAGACGGCAGCGGCCAGCACCGCCAGCACGGCGGCAACCACCAGGATCGGCCGGCGCCGGTGTGCCACCAGCGGGTCGAGCGGCGCGGCCCAGGTGAACCCGACCAGCCGGCCCTCTCCCGGCGGCCGGCACAGCGTGATCGCCGCCGGCAGGAAGGTCATGGTGCAGGCAAAGGCGATCAGCATGCCGGCGCCGGCGATCAGGCCGAGTTCCGCGACGCCGATGAAGCTGGTCGGCACGAAGGCCAGGAAGCCGGCCGAGGTCGCCGACGCCGCCACCAGGATCTGTCCGCCCACGCGCCTCGCGTTCTGCCGCATCGCCTCGGCCGGGTCGGGATATTCGAACCGGCGCTCGCGGTAACGCACCGAGAATTGAATCGCGAAATCGACCGCGATGCCGACGAACAGAACACCGAACGCGACGGACACCAGGTTCAGCGTGCCGACGGCGAGTGTTGCGAACAGCAGCGTCAGGGACAGTCCGAGCGCCAGCGTGCCCAGGATCGGAATGATCAGCCGCCAGGTGTGCACGGCGAGGAACAGCCACAGCGTGATCAGCAGCACGCTGCCGATCAGCCCCACCACGGCACCCTGCGCCACCGAGGCGAATTGTGCGTCGGCCAGCGCCACCTGGCCAGTGATGCGGACGCGCGCCGTGCCCGCCTTGACGAATTCGAGTTGCGCGATGTCCTCGCGCATCACCTTGGTGGCTTCACCGCCTGGCTCCAGGGAGCCGTAATCCTGCCGCGGTTGCACCAGCACGAAGCGGTATGGCCCGGCCAGTTGCGACACGTTGCCTCCCAGCAGGCTCTGCCAGGACAGCGGTTGCGGATGGCCGGCCAGGGCGTCCGCGAGCGCCTTGTGAAAACCGCTGATCGGCCCGAGATACGGCGTCAGGTCCGCCTGGCCATGGGTAACGCCCATGCCGAGCAATGACAGTGCGGAGAACAAGCCACGCGCCGTGGGATCGGCGACGAGTTGGCCCAGGAAAGGCTGCGCGTCGATGGTCTGGTCCATCAGGTCGGATAACTGCTTGGTATCCAGCAGCAGCAGCCCCTCTTTCTGCAGATAGGGCGATGCGTCGGGGCGGCGGACCGAGATGAAATGCGCGTGATCGTCCGATAGCCTGGCGGCGAGCGCAGCCGCGGTGGCGTCCGCCTCCTCTGGGATCCGCGCGTCGATCACGGCCACCAGCAGATCGTTGAATTGTGGAAAATCCCGGTTGAACTGGATGGCCCGCTGCCGCCACGGCAGGCTTTTCGCGAACATCAGGTCGGTGTCGGTGCTGATGCCGAGCCCGTGCATGGCCACCCAGGTCGAGAACGCGGCCAGGACGGCGCAGGCCAGGACGATGACGAGGGCGTTGCGGCGGCTGAGGTCAGCCAGGCCGACGAGCAAGCGGGTCAGCATGCGATCACGATATTCCGTCGGGAGGGGCGGTCTCTGATAGTCGGTTCATCCGCGCTGGTCCATGCTCGGTGACGCTTCAGGATGTGGTCTCGTTCCCGGCCGAATCTTGTCGCCATCGACGGTGAACCGTGCATTGCCGCCGCGGCCGACGGTTACGGCTTTGACTGTGGGGCCGGCCTGGGCAATCACTCCCGCAAGCATCCAGGAGGCTCGTTCCATGTCCAGCTCCGTCACGCAAGCCAGCGCCAAGGCCGGGCCGCGCAGCCGCCCGCCATTCCGAGCCGACCATGTCGGCAGCCTGCTGCGGCCGCGCGAGTTGGCGGAGGCGCGCGCGGCGCATAAATCAGGCTCCCTGCCGGCGGACGCATTGCGGGCGGTGGAGGACCGCTGCATCGAGCAGGCGATCCGCAAGCAGGAGGAGGTCGGGCTGCGCGCCGCAACCGACGGCGAATATCGCCGCGCCTACTGGCACTACGATTTCGTCTCGGGGCTGGACGGGGTGGAGATCTACGAGCCGGAACAGAAGATCCAGTTTAAGGGTGCAATCCTGCCGCATGCGCTACGGGTGAACGGGCGGATCGGTTGGTCGCAGCCCGTCATGGTCGATCACTATAAATTTGTCGCGGACCATGTGCGGACCGCGGTACCGAAGATGACCATTCCGTCGCCCAGCGTGGTGCATTTCCGCGGTGGACGGCGGGCGATCGATCCGAAGGTGTATCCGGACCTTGACGGGTTCTTTGCCGATCTGGGCGCGGCCTACCAGAAGGCAGTGGCGGCGTTCGGTGCCGCTGGTTGCCGGTACCTGCAGATCGATGAGGTCAACATCGCCTACCTGTGCGACCCGGAACAGATTGAGAGCCTGAAGGCGCGCGGCGAGCATGTGGAAAACCTGCTGGGCATCTATGCGGATCTGCTGAACCAGGCGATCGCCGGGCGGCCGGAGGGCATGGTGATCAGCATGCATCTCTGCCGCGGCAATTTCAGGTCGACGTTCGTGGCGTCCGGCGGTTACGAGCCGGTGGCCGAGGCGCTGTTCAACCAGATCAACTCGGACGCGTATTTCATGGAATACGACAGCGACCGGGCAGGCGGCTTCGAACCGCTGCGCTTCGTGCCGCGCGGGCACAAGGTGGTGGTGCTGGGGCTGGTCACGTCGAAGACCGGCGAACTGGAGAGCAAGGACGAGCTGAAGCTGCGCATCGATGCGGCGGCGAAGTACCTGCCGCTGGAGCAATTGGCGTTGTCGCCGCAATGCGGGTTCGCGAGCACCGAGGAGGGGAATTTGCTCACGCAGGAGCAGCAGTGGGCGAAGCTGCGGCTATGCGTGGAGGTGGCGCAGGAGGTCTGGGGCGCGGTGTAGGACGGGTGTGCGGGGCTGGGCGGCACGGGCGCGTTCGCATGACCGGTGTTTCCCCCCAGATTCTGTGCGGCTTCATGGTTCGTTAAGCTTTTAACACGGAGAAGCCCGAGGGCCACGAAGGGCCACGGAGGATTCTCTCATGCTGCTATCGGAGAAACTGACAGAACGCGTGATCGGTTTGGCGATCGAGGTGCATCGGCAGACCGGTCCGGGCTTGCTGGAATGGGTCTATGAGGGGTGTCTGTGCTACGAGCTTGAGCGATCGGGCATTGATTTCAGGCGACAGGTGGGGATTCCAGTGACCTACAAGGGCCTGCAGCTTGATGAGGGCTTCCGCGCCGATATCTTGGTTGCTGACCAGGTCATCCTTGAGATCAAGGCTGTCGCAGCGATACTGCAGGCCCATGAAGCCCAGTCACAAACCTATCTGCGGATGAGCGGAATCCGAATCGGCCTGCTGCTTAATTTCCACGCCGAACGCTTGAAAGATGGTCTCCGTCGCTTCGTGGCGTAGCACGGCTCTGTGGCCCTCCGTGGCTCTCGGACTTCTCCGTGTTAAGAGCTTAAAATAATCGCATGCCGCACGGACCACCCGGTGGACCCCTGATTACAGCACCAGGGGCAACCCCACATAGTTCTCTGCCAAAGCCGTAGACGCCGCCACCGACTCGAACAAAAACTCCAGTTCGGCCCGCTGCACCCGCTGCTCGAACGGGGTGTGGCTGGCGAAGCGATGCAGCATCGACGTCATCCACCAGGAGAAGCGCTGCGCCTTCCACACCCGGCGCAGCGCTGTCTCGGAATAGGTGTTCAGCCCGACCGTATCGCCGTTCCGCACATAGGCCACCAGCGCCCGGGTCAACACCGCGACATCGGCCGCGGCCAGGTTCAGCCCCTTGGCGCCGGTCGGCGGCACGATATGCGCCGCGTCGCCCAGCAGGAATAGCCGGCCGCATTGCATCGGCTCGACCACGAAGCTGCGCATCTGGGTGACGCCCTTCTGGGTGATCAACCCCTCGGCCAAGCTGAACCCGTCACGCGACAGCCGGGTTTGCAGCTCGGACCAGATGCGGTCGTCCGGCCACGCCTCGATATCCTCGTCCGGCGCGCATTGCAGATAGAGCCGGCTGACCGTCGGCGAGCGCATCGACAGCAGCGCGAAACCACGCGCATGGCTGGAGTACACCAGTTCCTCCGACGCCGGCGGCGCGTCCGCCAGGATGCCGAGCCAGCCGAACGGATAGTCGCGCTCGAACACGCGCAGCACGCCGGCCGGGATCGAGTCGCGGCATATGCCGTGATAGCCGTCGCAGCCGGCGATGATGTCGCAATCCAGCCGCTGCGGCTGTCCGTCGTGCTGGTAAAGGATGTGGGGCGTATCGGACCTGAAGTCGTGCACGCTGACGTTCTCGGCCTCGAACACGATCTGCCCGTCCGCGGCAAGTCGCGCGGCGATCAGGTCCTGCACCACCTTGTGCTGGCTATAGACCATCACGTGCTTGCCGGTCAGCGCCTTGAAATCGATCCGATGGTCCTGCCCGTCCACCCGCAGGTTGACGCCTTGGTGCGGCAGTCCTTCCGCCCGCATCCGGGCGCCCACGCCGGAGTCGGTCAGCAATTGCTCCACCGGGTATTCCAGCACGCCGGCGCGAATGCGGTTCTCCACATAGTCCCGCGACCGCGCCTCCAGCACGACGGACTCGATGCCGTTCAGGTGCAGCAGATGCGAGAGCAGCAACCCGGCTGGCCCGGCGCCGACGATACCGATCTGGGTGCGCATCCTTTCGTGGCCTCCTGCAACATCCGCAGTGTATCTCTGGCCCGCGCCCGGTGCATAATCCCGTGCGACCGACTGGGAGGAACCGTCATGTCCGACACCCCACCGCCCGCAGCGCTGGCGGCTGAGTTCGACTGCCTGATGGCGCGCGCCGGGATCACCATCCCGGAGGCGCGGCGCACCACCGTGTTGACCGCCTATGCCGACCTGCGCCAGCAGATCGCCCTGCTGCACGGGCGTTACGGCGCGGCGGCGGAGCCGTCCAATGTGTTCCGCCTGTCACCAGTGGAGGGCGCGTGATGGACACGCAGGACCTGTCGATCGCCGCGATGGCGCGGGCGTTGCGCGCCGGCACCGTGACCGCGCAGCAGCTTGCCCGCGACGCCCTGGCCCGCATCGCCATGCGCGACCCGGCATTGCAGGCGTTCCTGCTGGTGACCGAAACACGCGCCCTGGCTGACGCGCGGCGCGCCGACGACGAACTGCAAGGCGGCCTCGACCGAGGGCCGCTGCACGGCATCCCCTATGCGTTGAAGGACATCTACGACACCGCCGGCATCCGCACGACGTGCCATTCGAAGCTGCGCGTCGATCATGTGCCGGCGGCGGACAGTGTCGTGGCGGCAAAGCTGACCGAGGCGGGCGGTGTGTTGCTGGGCAAGCTGGCAACGCACGAATTCGCCATCGGCGGGCCGAGTTTCGACCTGCCGTTCCCGCCGTCGCGCAATCCGTGGAACCCCGCGCATATCACCGGCGGGTCGTCGTCCGGCTCCGCCGCGGCAATCGCTTCGCGCATGGTGCGCATGGCGATGGGATCGGATACCGGCGGCTCGATCCGCGGTCCGGCGGCGTGGTGCGGACTGGTCGGGATCAAGCCGACCTATGGCCGGGTCTCGCGGCGCGGCGTGTTTCCGCTGTCCTGGACACTGGATCATTGCGGACCGCTGAGCATGAACGTGGAAGACTCGGCGATCACCTTGCAGGTGCTGGCGGGTCACGACCCGGACGACGCAGCCAGCACGAACGTTCCGGTGCCGGATTATCGCGCCGGGCTGGCGCAGGGCGTCGCGGGATTGCGCATCGGCGTGCCCCGCGCATTCTTCGCAACGGCCTCGGCGGTCACGCCCGAGGTGATCGCGGGCATCGATCGCACCGCGGCATTGCTGCGCGATGGCGGCGCGACCGTGGAAGACGTTGCACTGCCCGACTACGCATTGTTCGCGGCCGCCGGGCGGGTGATCATGATGGCGGAAGCGTTCGCAATCCACCAGGCCGACATGCAGAGCCGCTTGCCGGACTACGGCGAGATCACCGCCAACCGTTTCGTGCTCGGTGCGGCGATCACCGCGGCGGACTACATCAATGCACTGCGTGCGCGTCGCGAACTGACGGACGCGGTGAATGCCACGCTTGGGCGGTATGACGCGTTGCTGACCGCCTCGGCCCTGGCCACGGCGCCGCGCTTCGATGCGGCACCGGACGCGCTGTCCTCGGCGTCGCCGATGCAGACCATCCCGTTCAACGTCACCGGTCATCCGGCGATGAGTGTACCGATCGGATTGGCACCGAACGAACTGCCGATCTCGGTGCAAATCGTCGGCCGGCCATTCGACGAGGCCATGGTGTTCCGCATCGGACGCGCGATCGAGGACCTGTCGGGATGGGGGGCCGTGCCACTGCCACCTTACGCGGCGTGACGCACGGCGGAACTTCCGGTCGCAGCCTTGCGCAGGGAGTCCGCATCGGCGTATCCGGCTGGACCTATGCTCCCTGGCGCGGCGTGTTCTATCCGAAAGGATTGCCGCAGAAACGCGAGTTGGAATACGCCGCGCAGCAGTTCCGCTCGATTGAGATCAACGGCACGTTCTACGGCATGCAACGGCCGGACGCGTTCGCGTCCTGGGCCATGCAAACGCCGGAAGATTTCGTATTCGCGGTGAAAGGGCCGCGCTTCATCACCCACATGAAGCGTTTGCTCGAGGTTGAGACGCCTCTGGCCAACTTCATCGCATCGGGGTTGTTGCGGCTGGGGCCGAAGCTGGGGCCGATCCTGTGGCAGTTCCCACCGAATTTCGCTTTCGATCCGGAGCGCATCGAGGCGTTCCTGCGGCTGCTGCCGCGCGATACGAAGGCCGCGGCCCGCCTCGGCCGGCGGCACGACAACAAGCTGAAAGCGCCGGCCTGGTTGAAAGTAGATGCTGATCGGCCGATGCGGCATGCATTTGAAATCCGTCACGAGAGTTTTCGCTCGCGGGATTTCATCGACCTGCTGCGGCATTACGATGTCGCGCTGGTTTGTGCCGATACGGTGGACTGGCCGCGGCTGATGGATCTGACGGCGGATTTCGTCTATTGCCGGCTGCATGGTTCGGAAGAGCTGTATGCCAGCGGTTATGACGATGAGGCGCTGGACGCGTGGGCGCGGCGGGTTGCGGCGTGGGCCCGCGGCGCCGAGCCGGATGATGCCGAGCGGGTCGGGGCGAAAGCCCGCAAGCGCCGACGCGACGTTTACCTGTATTTCGATAACGACAGGAAGGTGCGCGCACCCGAAGACGCGCGCGGCCTGATCGGGCGCGTCACGCCCTTGCTGTCAGGTTAGAAGGATTTTTGCCGTGATGGAAATCGCCAGACCCCCCTGTCATTGCGAGGCGCGTGGCGCCGAAGCGATCTCCTGCCTGACAAGCCACCCATCATTCGTCAGGCAGGAGATTGCTTCGGCGCTTCGCGCCTCGCAATGACAGGTTGCCAGGTTCACCTCAGCCGCAGCAGCGTCGCTTTCGTATGACCGGCATTTGAATTACATTTGCACGCGGCGATCGGGGCCTGCCTGGATGCGGCCGAAGGTTGGGAGCATGAATTGCCACCATGAAGCACTGGCGGATCGACGAGGTTGCGTGGGACTGCTTCGATGGCAGCAAGCTGGATCCCGAGCTTGTTCCCTTGGTCAAAGCCGCCGCCATGGTGGAGCGTAACGGCAGCGACTATGCCGTGTACCTGAACCGGGTGTTCGCCGACGATCCGGACTTCCGCCAGGCCGCGGATCACTGGGCGGAGGAGGAGGTGCAACACGGTGACGCGCTCGGACGTTGGGCCATGCTGGCGGATCCATCCTGGGACTATGCCCAGGCATTTGCCCGCTATCGGGCGGGCTACAAACTGCCGCTGGACGCGACCAGTTCAATCCGCGGCTCGCGCACCGGCGAGCTGATCGCGCGGTGCATGGTGGAAACCGGGACCTCCAGCTATTACAGCGCGCTAGCCGAGGCCACCGCCGAGCCCGTGCTGCGGCAGATTTGCAAGCACATCGCCGCCGATGAATTCCGCCACTACAAGCTGTTCTACGACCACATGCGGCGATATCTGACGCGCGAGAAGATCGGCCTGGCCCGCCGGCTGCGCATCGCCCTGGCCCGGATCGGCGAGAGTGAGGACGACGAACTCGCCTTCGCCTGGCACTGCGGCAACCAGCCCGAATCGCAGAAATTCACCCGCGCTTATTGCACCGCTGCGTATATGGGGCCGGCGATGCGGTTCTACCGCTTCCGGCACGTCGAGCGCGGGATCGGCATGGTATTCAAAGCGATCGGCATGAAGCCGCGCGGCAGGCTTTCCGACGTCACGGCGATGCTGGCGTGGCGCCTGCTGCGCTGGCGGCAGCGCCAGTTCATGCGGCGTTTATAGTACCAACCCGCTGAACGTCTGCATTTCCGAACGCCCGACCCGTCGGCGCCGCCTTCCCCCGTCATGCCGACGAAGGTCGGCATCCACGACTGCACTGCGTTTGGCCAAGAAAAGCCCTGCATGCCCGACCTTCGTCGGCATGACGTGGGGGCGGCGGGGAAGGCGTCGGCATGACGTGGTTAGAACGGACTAGTCGTCCAGGAAGCTCCGCAGTTTCCTGCTCCGGCTCGGGTGCTTCAACTTCCGCAGCGCCTTCGCCTCGATTTGCCGGATGCGCTCACGAGTCACGTTGAACTGCTGCCCGACCTCTTCCAGCGTGTGGTCGGTGTTCATCCCGATCCCGAAGCGCATCCGCAGCACGCGTTCCTCGCGCGGCGTCAGCGACGACAGCACCCGCGTGGTCGC
>DATHNI010000262.1:0-10053 GCA_035486135.1 Acetobacteraceae bacterium | reverse complement strand
GCCCACATGTCCTGGGCGTCCCAGCGCGCCAGGATCTGCGGCTCCTTCTTCGGCAGGTCGCCGCGCATCGGGAAGCCGGTCTGCGGCAGGAACACCGTGTCGCGATAGTCGCGCTCGGCTTCGGTTGGGGCGTCGTTCATGAGGGTCGGTCCAGGGCTGTCCGGAGCGGCTCACAGGCCGCGATTAGGGGCGCGCGTACGGTCTCCCGGGGCTCAGCGAGCCACCGGGCGGGTAATTCGCGCCTGCCTATACATGGATGCCATGAAGCAGAATATGGCGATGCGGGTGGGGCCCGGTCAAGCTTGGAGCGCAAGCTTCGAAGGCAGGCCGAGGATGATGCCGGTGGGAATGGGCGCTGGCCCGCCGTGGCAGCTTCGTGAGGTTGGCCGGTCCGGCCCGGAATGCGCTATCCAGACGTCAAACCAGCCAAAGGCAGCATCCGAGTGAACGCCGTCCCCAAGAAACTTCTTCTGCGTGCTCTCGCCGGCGAGCGGACCGAGCGGCCGCCGATCTGGCTGATGCGCCAGGCCGGCCGTTACCTGCCGGAATACCTCGTTACGCGTGAAGCCGCCGGAGGCATGCTCGGATTGTGCAATTCACCAGAGCACGCCGAGGAAGTTACCCTGCAACCCATCCGCCGCTTCCAGCTCGATGGCGCCATTCTCTTCGCCGATCTGCCCCAGCTTGCCGCTGCCCTGGGACAAACCCTGGAATACCGCGAAGGTGACGGACCAGTGCTGGCGCCGCCGATCCGCTCGGCCGCCGATATCGCGCGCCATCTCAGCCTGTCCCGGCTCCACGAGGAACTCGCCCCGATCTACGAAACGGTGCGCCGGCTGGCGGCATCCCTGCCCGCGGACGTGACGCTCATTGGCTATGCCGGTGCGCCCTGGACAGTGGCGACCTACATGGTGGAAGGCCGCGGCGGCGCCGCGACGGAGCATGCCAGCATCAAGCGATGGGCGTTCAGCGACCCGAACGGATTCCAGGAACTTATCGACCTGGTGACGACGGCGGCGATCCAGTTCCTCGAGCATCAGATCGATGCCGGGGCCGAGGCGATCCAGTTGTTTGAGAGCTGGGCCGGAATCCTGCCGGAGCCGTTGTTCAAGCGCTGGTGCATCCAGCCGGTGGCGCGCATCGTCCAGGCCATCCGGGCAAAGCATCCGACAGTGCCTGTCATCGCCTTTCCCAGGGCGGCCGGCTTGCTCTACGAGGGCTACATGCAGGCGACGCAGGCCGATTGCCTGGGCCTCGACAGCAGCGTGCCGCTTGGCTGGGCCGCGGAGACCGTCCAGCGTGGCCTGCAACGCTGCATCCAGGGCAACCTCGATCCCCTCATGCTGGTCACCGGCGGCGCGCCAATGTGTGCCGAGGTGGATCGTATTCTTAAGGCCGCGTGCGATGGTCCTTTCGTGTTCAATCTCGGGCACGGCATTCTGAGGATAACCTCGCCGGAGCACGTGGCTGCGCTGGTAAAGCAGGTCCAGGCGTGGCGTGCGTAGCGACGAATACAGGGTAAAGCGGCTTCCTGCCGGAACGCTGTCCCCGGCCTTCACTCCGCCGCCGGCTGGACTATGCTGCGCCGGTCCCGCCATGGACCAACCAACGAAGGGGGATACGCCGTGCAGCTCAACCGCGAGTCGCTGATCCAGGCCTGGCGTGCCATGACCACCATCCGCCACTTCGAGGAGCGGGTGCAGGAGGAATTCTCCAAAGGCGGCATTCCCGGCTTCGTCCACCTGTATGCCGGGCAGGAGGCCTCCGCGGTCGGCATCTGCACGGAACTCGGACCGAAGGATTATATCGCCAGCACGCATCGCGGCCACGGACACAGCATTGCCAAGGGCTGCGACGTCACCGCGATGATGACGGAGTTGTTCGGCAAGCAGGACGGGTTGTGCGCGGGCAAGGGAGGCTCGATGCATATCGCCGACCTCGACCAGGGTATGCTCGGCGCCAACGGCATCGTCGGCGGCGGCCCGCCGCTGGTGGTTGGCGCGGCGCTGACGGCCAAGACGCTGGGCACCGGCACCGTCGCGGTGTCGTTCACCGGCGACGGCGGCTCCAACCAGGGCACCGTGTTCGAGGCGATGAACCTGGCGGTGGTGTTGCAGCTTCCGGCGATCTTCGTGTTCGAGAACAACGGCTACGGCGAATACACCGGCGCTTCCTACGCCGTGGGCAGCCGCGACATCGCCGGCCGCGCCGCGGGATTCGGCCTGCCGGCGGTGAAGGTCAGCGGCGACGACTTCTTCGCCGTGCACGAGGCGGCGCGCGAGGCCGTTGAACGCGCCCGCACCGGCGGCGGACCCAGCGTGATCGAGGTGGATACCTGCCGATTCTACGGCCACCATTCCGGCGACGCGCAACTCTATCGCGGCAAGGACGAGGTGAAGGGGCTGCGCGAGGAGCGCGACTGCCTCAAGCATTTCCGCCGGCGGGTCACCGAGGCCGGGCTGCTGGAGCACGCGGAACTCGACGCGGTCGAGGCGGACGTCGCGACACTGATCGAACGCGCCGTTGGCATGGCGCGAGCGGCTGATCTGCCGGCGCCCGAGGCGCTGCTGACTGACGTGTACCTGTCGTATTGATTCCTTCCTCTCCCGCTACGCGGGAGCGGGTAGGGTGAGGGTGCAGCGTGCCGCACGCATCACCCTCCCCTGACCCCTCCCGCAAGCGCGGGAGGGGAATCTTTGCACCCCCCTGCGAGGGAGCCTCCCCCATGACCGTGAAAACCATCCGCCAGGCACTGCACGAGGCGCTGGAACAGGAGATGCGACGCGATCCCCGCGTCATCGTGATCGGCGAGGACGTGGCGGGCGGCGCCGGGACCGGGGGCGGGGTCGATGCCGCTGGCGGCGTGCTGGGCGTCACGAAGGGCCTGATCAAGGAATTCGGCGAGGCGCGGGTGATCGACACGCCGATCACCGAGTCGGCGATCATGGGCGCCGCCGCGGGCGCCGCGGTGACCGGGCTGCGGCCGGTCGCGGAGCTGATGTTCTCCGACTTCCTCGGCGTCTGCTTCGACCAGATCTTCAATCAGGCGGCCAAGTTCCGCTACATGTTCGGCGGCAAGGCGCGCACGCCGCTGGTGATCCGCACGATGATCGGCGCCGGCCGCAGCGCGGCGGCGCAACACTCGCAAAGCCCGTATGGCATCTTCACCAGCGTGCCGGGCCTGAAGGTCGTCGTGCCGTCCAACGCCTATGACGCCAAGGGGCTGCTGATCCAGGCCATCCGCGACGACGACCCGGTGATCTTCTGCGAGCACAAGCTGATGTACGACCTGAAAATGGAAGTCCCCGACGAGGCCTACGTGATCCCGTTCGGCGAGGCGAACGTGGTGCGCGACGGCGACGATGTGACGGTGGTCGCGCTCGCCCGCATGGTGCACTACGCCGCTGAGGCCGCCGAAACGCTGGCGGCGGAAGGCATCGAGTGCGAGATCATCGATCCGCGCACCACCTCGCCGCTGGACGAGGACACCATCCTGGAAAGCGTCGAACGCACCGGCCGGCTGGTGGTGGTGGACGAGGCGACGCCTCGGTGCGGCATGGCCACCGACATCGCGGCATTGGTAGCGGATCGGGCGTTCCAATTCCTGAAGGCGCCGGTGCGACGGGTGACCGCGCCGCATACGCCGGTGCCGTTCGCGCCATCGCTGGAGAAGCTGTACATTCCCGACCCGGACCGGATCGCCGCGGCGGTGCGCGCGGTGCACGGGTACGGGCGCTAATACCCCTCAATGAAGCGCGACACGGCGATGTCGGCAGCTATGCTGTCATTGCGAGGCGCGGAGCGCCGACGCAATTCCCCGCCTGACGAGCGCTCCTCGGCTCGCCAGCCGGGGGATTGCGTCGGCGCTCCGCGCCTCGCAATGACGGGGTCCGGCGCGACTCGCGCCCCGGCGATAGCGCGTCGCAGACTACTTTCGGCCTGAGCAGAAACGCCGTCCATCACCCGTCATTGGGAGGCGGCGCCACCGGTTATGGTTCGGCGAACAATAATGCCTGTATTATGGCTGCGGCAGAGCAAGACTCGATGATCGGGGCAGCCTACCTGGCGGCCGAAGACTACGCGGCGCCCTTGGGCGAGGAACTGGCCCGCCGCGGCATCACCGTCGAGGCATGGCACGGCCGGCTGGCGCTGTCGCCCGATCCGCCGGTGCGAGCGGCCTGGGCGCTCGACACCTGGACCGCCCCGCGGGAGATCGCCGTGCCGTCGGTGAAAGCCGCGGCGGATGCCTTGCGCGCGATGCAGCGGAACTGGTCCGCCTGCCCTGCCACCCTGCACCGGCGCATGGCCCTCATCGAGGCCCAGCTTCCGCCGGTGAAATCACGCGACCTGATGTTTCCTGCGGCGGCACCGACGGCGCATCTCGGCACCTGGACGCTGCTGGCGCAGGACCGGTTGCTCGCCAGCCCAACCAAGACCAGCCCTTTCCCCAACGGCGTGTGCCGCTTCGTCGAGGACCGCTCCGGCCCGCCCAGCCGCGCCTACCTGAAATTCTGGGAAGCGTGCACCTTGCTGCGTCGCTGGCCTGCGCCAGGCGAAACCTGCCTCGACCTTGGCGCCGCGCCGGGTGGCTGGACCTGGGCACTGGCCAGGCTCGGCGCCCGCGTAACGGCGGTGGACAAGGCGCCGCTGGATCCGCGCGTGGCGGCGATGCCAGGGGTATCCATGCGGCAGGAGAGCGCCTTCGGCCTCGCGCCCGAACCGGTGGATTGGCTGTGCTGCGACGTCATCGCCTATCCGGCTCGCCTGCTGACATTGCTTGCCCGCTGGATCGACGCCGGAGCGCCGCGTCATATTGTCTGCACGATAAAATTCCAGGGCGAGACCGATCACGCCACCGCCGAAGCGCTGGCGGCGATCGACGGCGCCCACCTCATCCACCTGTTCCACAATAAGCACGAGCTGACCTTTATCTGGTCGCGCGATCCCGCCGAAGCCGTCGCCTCGCCGCAGGCGGATCAGTCGACTTACGCCGGTTCCGGCAACCGCACGATGATCGGCTCATAGCCGAGCGCGCGCACGAATCGCACCAGATCGGCGGAGCGCAGCGTCGTCGAGGCGGCATTGTGCAGCGGATGGAAGTTGACCCACTCGCTGTCGAGCATGTCCTGGTCGAGGATGACCGTGACCCGCCGCGCGCTGTCGTTGATCAGGCCGAACGGGGTGACCGAGCCGGGTGTCAGTTGCAGCACCTCGTGCAGCACCTCCGGCCTGGCGAAGGAGAAGCGTGGCGCGCCGACGGTTTTCTCCAGGCGCCCGAGATCCGCGCGCTTGTCCCCCGGCATGACGACCAGCCAGATGCCGCCCTTGCGGTCCTTGATGAACAGGTTCTTGCAGTGACGACCGGGGATCTTGTCGTGCCAGCGGCGGCCTTCCTCCACGGTGAAGAACGGAGGATGCGTCACCGTGCTGTGTTCGATGCCGAGACGGTGGAGCAGGGCGAAGAGGTCGTCCGGGGTGGCGGGCATGGGAGTGGATCGGCGGGCCTGGGCTGAGGTGAGTGCCGGATGTGCGGGAAGCGTGAGGGCAGATCAAGAGCGGCAACCGGCGTCGAGGCGATGCGACATCGGCTGCCTGGCGCGGTTCACCAGTCCTTCATCTGGCGGACGGCATCCTGCCGGGGGCCCGGGAGATCGATCCGATGCACTTCAGCTGGCGGCTGGACAAGTAGCGCCGCAACATCCGCAAACACGGCCTCGACTTCTGGTTCGCGGCGGCGAGCGCAACGCAGCGGGATTGGTGCTAACAGGCGGCCGTATCGCGCGCGGCGAATGGCGGGCGCGGAGGCAATTGGCGAGGGCGTCATAGACCAAGCTCGCTGTGCGAACCAAGGCAGACCAATTGCAGTGTGTCCGGGTCGGATTTGCGGTAGATCAGCACGAGGTCGGGTCTGATGTGGCAGTCGCGGAATTCGCGCCAGTCGCCGGTCAGCGCGTGATCCCGATATTTCGCGGCAAGTGCTCGGTCCTGCATCAGCACTGCAACGACGTCAGCGAGTTCCTGGTTGGGGGTTGCTCGGTGCCGACCTCGCATCTCGCGTTTGAAGTCTCGTTTGAATGCCCCGGTGCGCTCAATCCTCCGCATGAAGATCGCGCATGAGGGCATCAACGCTGTCGAAGCTCGGCAGCTTGCCTTGCTGTGCTTCCCGCATCGCCGCGACGGTCTCCTCGTTGGGAGTGAACGGATCGAACGGCAGGGCCTTGTCGCGGGCTATGCGCGTCAGCAGCAAGCGGACGGCATCGGACACGCTCATCCCCATCTCCGCCAGCACGGTGCTGGCTTCCCGCTTTATGTCACCGTCGATTTTTGTCCGAACGACGTCGCTCGTGGTCATCGGAAGCCTCCGGTTGTCGCAATGCAATGTAGCCGGCCGGCGCGGGATTGCGAGGGGATACCGCGGGCGAGCCCGGCTACCGCCGAGTGCCGCGGCGCGAAGCGGAATCGCGCCAATGCCGCGGGACGCCGCATATGCGGCCGCCTGACGAAAGCCGCTATACTTACGGCCACTCACCAGGGAAGACCGACACGATGGCACGACTGACCACCGCCGAGGCCGTGATCGAGAGTCTGCTGCAACACGGCATCGACACGCTCTACGCCCTGCCCGGCGTGCACAACGACCACCTGTTCGACGCCGCGCACAAAGCCGGTGACCGGCTGCGGGTGATCCACACGAGGCACGAGCAAACCGCCGCCTACATGGCGCTCGGCGCCGCGTTGGTCACCGGCAAGCCACAGGCCTTCGCCGTGGTGCCCGGCCCCGGCCTGCTGAACGCATCGGCCGCGTTGCTCACCGCGTACGGCATGGGCGCGCCGGTGATCGCCCTGGTCGGGCAGATCGCCTCCTTCGCCATCGACCAGGGCCACGGCCACCTGCACGAGATCCACGACCAACTCGGCCTGCTGCACCACATCACCCGCCACGCCGCGCGCATCCGCACGCCACACGAGGCTCCCGCGCTGGTGGACGAGGCGATCCGCATCGCCTGCGGCGGCCGGTCCGGCCCCGTGGCGCTGGAATGCGCCATCGACGTCTGGGGTACCGCAAGCGAGGTCGTGTTTCCCGCGCCCACAAGCCCGGTGACCCCTCCGGTCGATCCCTCCGCCATCCGACGCGCCGCAGAATTGCTCGGCAAGGCGGAGCGCCCGCTCATCGTCGTGGGTGGCGGCGCGCTGGGTGCGGGCGCCGAGGTGCAGGCCGTCGCGGAAGCGCTCCAGGCCCCGGTGTCCTCGTTCCGCCGTGGCCGCGGCGTCATCCCCACCACGCACCCCTTGGCCGTGTCGTTCACCGAGGGCCACGCGCTGTGGAAAGACGCCGACGCGGTGCTGGCGATCGGCACCCGCCTCTACTGGCAGCAAAGCGTGTGGGGCGTGGACGACAGCCTGCCGATCGTGCGCCTGGACATCGACCCGGAGGAGATCAATCGCTTCCGCCGCCCTGCCTGCGCTCTGGTCGGCGACTCCACGACCGTGCTGCGCACCCTGCTGGCCGAACTGCCGGCGCACAACCACGCGCGTGATCGCGCCGCGGAACTGGCCTCGGTGCGCGCGGCCTTCGCCGAGCGCCTGGCAAAGATCGAGCCGCAGATGGGCTTCCTGCGCGCCATCCGCGCGGCGTTGCCGGAGGATGGCATCTATGTCGAGGAAGTCACCCAGGTCGGCTTCGCCAGCCGGCTGGCATTTCCGGTGCCTGCGCCGAGGACTTTTCTCTCGCCCGGCTATCAGGACACGCTCGGCTGGGGCTATGGCACGGCACTGGGCGCGCAGGCCGCATCGCCCGGACGCAAGGTGGTGCTGGCGACCGGCGATGGCGGGTTCATGTACCAGTCAGCCGAACTCGCCACTGCGATGCGCCACCGCTTGCCGGTCGTGGTCGTGGTTTTCGACGACGGCGCGTTCGGCAATGTGCGGCGCATCCAGCAGGACCAGTACGGCAACCGGCTGATCGCCTGCGACCTGACCAACCCCGACTTCGTCAAGTTCGCCGAGAGTTTCGGCATGGCGGCATTCCGCGCCGACACGCCGGAACGGCTGGAAGACGCGCTGCGTCAGGCCTTCGCGTTGAACGCGCCGGCGCTGGTGCATGTGAAGGTGGGACAGTTCCCGAGCCCCTGGGGCATGATCCTGCTACCGCGGGTTCGAGGGTTCACCGATGCATGGCGGCCGGCGCTGCCATGACGGGCTGCGCTCCATGCGCGCACATTTCATCTTTCGCTTCGTGTTGCTGGCGGTGGCGCTCGCAAGTTGCGGCCCGGTCCGGATCGGCGTCGAGGGCGGCGGCACCCTGGAGGTCGGCCCTGGCCGCAAGCTGACACTGCCGAGCCAGGCCGCCTTCCTGGCACGCAACGACGATACCGTGCTGATCGACCCGGGCGACTATAACGACTGCGCTGTCTGGCGCGCCAACCGGCTGACCATTGCGGCGCGGGCACCCGGCGTAGTGTTCTCCGGCAAGACCTGCCAGGGCAAGGCGATCTTCGTCATCGACGGCAGTGAGGTGACGGTGCGCGGCATCACCTTCACACACGCCGCCGTGCCGGATCATAACGGCGCTGGCATCCGCGCCGAGGGCGGCAACCTGACGGTCGAAGACAGCCGCTTCATCGACAACGAGGAAGGCATCCTCGCCGGCGGCACGCCGCGTGTCACGATCCGGGTGATCCGTAGCGAGTTCCGCGGCAACGGCACCTGCATCGCGGCCTGCGCACACGGCATCTATGTCGGCGGCATCGCGCTGCTGGACGTGGAGGACTCGCACTTCACGGACACACATGAAGGCCACGACATCAAGTCCCGAGCGCTGCGCACCGTGCTGCGCGGCAACGACATCTCCGACGGGCCGACCGGGCATGCGAGCTACCTGGTCGATGTGCCGAACGGCGGCGATCTGCTGATGGAGAACAACACGCTGAGCAAGGGGCCGCACACCGACAACAACACAACGGCGGTGGCGATCGGTGAGGAGGGCGTGCGCAACCCGACCGACTCGCTGATGATCCGCGCCAACAGCTTCACAAATCTGCTGCCGCAGCCGACAGATTTCGTGCACAACCTCACGCAGACGCCGGCCGAGCTGAGCGACAATCGGTTTGTCGGAAAGGTGGTGCCGCTGGAGGGTCCATGAAGCTAACAAGAAACCTCTTCCGCTGTGCGGGAGAGGTTGCCGCCCCCATCACGAGGGCATAGCAGCGTCCAATCCATACCCAGTGGTCAGCGGGAAGAATTTGCTGCGTAGTATGTGCCGAACAAAAAAGTACCTGCGTGAAATGTCCCCCCCTGTCGATCCGGTCGCCTCCGACACCGCCATCCCGTCGCGCACCGGCGTGGTGATCGTCGGCGGCGGCATCATCGGCGTCTCCACCGCATTGTTCCTGGCGGAGAAGGGGCACAGCGTCGTGCTGTGCGAGAAAGGCCGCATCGGCGGCGAGCAATCCAGCCGCAACTGGGGTTGGGTCCGCACCATGGGACGCGACGCGCGGGAAATCCCGCTCGCCCTGGAGAGCCTGCGCTTATGGCGCGGCATGAACCAGCGCACCGGCCGGGAAACCGGTTACCGCCAGCCCGGCATCGCCTATCTCTGCGAAACGGAACAAGACGTCGCAGGGCAGGAGGCGTGGCTGGAGCAAGCCCAGCAGTACCAGGTGGACGCGCGGCTGCTGCGCGGCGCCGCCATCGACGCGCTGGTGCCAGGCGCCGCGGGGAAATTCCTCGCCGCGATGCACACGCCCACCGATGGGCGCGCCGAGCCCTCGCGGGCCGCGCCGGCGATCGCCGAGGCAGCCCGCGCACATGGCGCCGCAATCCTCACGAACTGCGCCGTGCGCGGGATCGACCTCCAGGCCGGGCGGGTCGCCGGCGTGGTCACGGAACAAGGCCGCATCACGTGCGACGCCGTGGTGCTGGCCGGTGGCGCCTGGTCGCGGTTGTTCTGCGGCAATACCGGCATCGACCTGCCGCAGTTGAAAGTGCTCGGCTCGGTGTTCCGCACCGCGCCGCTGGCCGGCGGGCCGGAGATCACCGCCGGCGGCAACGTGT
>DATHNI010000261.1:0-5721 GCA_035486135.1 Acetobacteraceae bacterium | reverse complement strand
GAACGGCGTGTTCACGTCGGCGGGCGGGGCGTAGATCGTGTCGCGGTGGCGCATGTTGTACACCTCGTCGGCGCGCTGCTGGCACGCCTCCGCGGTTTGCGCATTCGCCTGTGCTTGCGGGCTGCCGGGCGCCGGGCCGCCAGGCCCCGCGCAGGCCGCCAGCAGGAGCACGGGAAGCGCCGGCAGAAGCGTGCGCATCACGCTGGCGAATGGTGAGAGTCTCCCCCTCCCCTTGAGGGAGGGGGCAGGGGGGAGGGGTTCGTCCAGCCGCTGTCCTTGGCTGTACGCACCACTCCCCCCTCCCCCCTCCCTCAAGGGGAGGGGGAGAAATGCGCGGGGGTCGAGGCTCATGCGGGCGCTCCTGTCAGGCGGCGCGCCGCCGGCGATTGCATCACGTGCGGCGCGAGGCTGGCTCGGAACCGCATTTCGTCGAACCGTGCCTCGGCCGTCAGCGGCGTGGTGGCGGCGGTGCGCAGCAGACTCGGATGGAGGTCGGCGCCGTCGCGCTCCAGGCGAAACAGCGGAATCGCCCAGCGCGCACGTGCCAGCAGATCGACCAGCGCCAGCAGCCGCAGGCACAGCGCCAACCCGTAGCTGGAGCCCAGGCCCACCGTGCGATCGACTGCGCCGGCCCAGCAAAGGGCGTGCGGATCGGCCAGCGCCAGGTCGGTGTGCGAACCGTCCGGACGCCGGAAGCGGAAACCACGAATCGAGCTCCAGGTGCCGGCGATCGCGGCCTCGCGGGCGGCGTACCAGGCGCGCTCCAGGTCGCGACCGCGCACCGGGGGCAGCGCCTCGGGCGACGCATCCACCAGGTAAGTCACCGACCCATCCGGCCCGGCGCCCACACGCACTGTCAGGGGCTGCTCTTGCGCGTCCATTCGTGTGAGGATGGACCCGCGGCGCCGGACGCGCCAGTGGAGATCAACCGGAAATGGGAGGCGTTTGCATGTCAGCCGAACTCCACCAACTGACCGCAACCGAGGCTGCGCGCCGCATCCGAGCGGGACGGCTGCATCCGGCGGAGCTGATGCAGGCGTGCCTGGCACGCATCGCCGAGCGCGAACCCACGGTGCGGGCCTTCACGTGGTTCGATGCGGCGGCCGCCTCGCGGGGTGCGCAAACCGCCCTGCCCGGCTCGTTGCACGGCCTGCCGCTCGGGGTGAAGGACGTGCTGGATACCGCCGATATGCCAAGCGAATACGGTTCGCCAATCTGGTCCGGCTGGCGTCCGCGCGCTGACGCCGCCGCTGTGGCCTGGGCGCGTGCCGCCGGCGCCGTCGTGGTGGGAAAGACCGTGACCACCGAGTTCGCGACTCGGAAGCCCGGCCCGACGAGCAATCCGGCGAATCCGGGACACACGCCGGGGGGCTCGAGCAGTGGATCGGCCGCGGGTGTGGCGGCGGGGTTCTTTCCGGTGGCGTATGGGACGCAAACCGCCGGCAGCGTGATCCGGCCGGCGGCCTATTGCGGGGTGGTTGGCTACAAGCCGACGTATGGGACGATCTCCCGCATCGGCATGAAGGTCATGTCGGACAGCCTCGATACGGTCGGCGTGATCGCGCGCTCGGTGGCGGACTGCGCGCTGCTGGCCGGCGCGGTGTCGGGGCGCGACCTCGGCGATCCGGAGGTGCGGCCGGCGGGGGCGCCTCGGGTGGGGTTGTGCCGGTCGCCAAGCTGGGACCTGGCCGGGCCGGAGACGGTAGCGCTGTGGGAGCGAGTTGCGGTGGCGCTGGGGCGGGCCGGTGCGGCGGTCTCCGAGCGGGAGCTGCCGCCGGCGTTCTCGGCGCTGGTGCAGGCGCACCCGATCGTCATGAACAGCGAGAGCGGGCGGGCGTTGGGATGGGAACTGGCGAACGCGCACGATGGGATCAGTCCCGGGTTGCGGGAACGGCTGGAGTTCGGGCTGGGGTGCAGTGAGGCAAAGCAGGTGGAGGCGTTGGGCGTATTTGCCTCGACCCAGGCTGCGTTCCCGGCCGCGATGGAGGGCCTGGACGTGCTGGTGACTCCGTCCGCGCCCGGCGAGGCTCCGGCGGGCTTGGAGTGGACCGGCGATCCGGCGTTCAATTTCATCTGGACCAGCCTGCACGTGCCGTGTGTGACGGTGCCGGCGGGGATTGGGCCGAACGGGTTGCCGCTGGGGATCCAGATTGTCGGGCGGGCCGGGGACGATCGGGCGGTGCTGGCCTGGGCGCAGTGGGTCGCCGCGGCGATGGGGTGAAGATGGCCCGCGGCTGGGCGTCGGATGCCGGGGTAGCGCGGGGTTTCGGTCACCGCCTGGAAACTTCGGTTCTCGACGCCGCCATGTGATCGTGAGGCGATCAGCCTCCGGGGAACCGATCGCCTGCGGAACGACCCGACTCCGGCGATGCTGGACGAACTGGCCGGCATGACTGGGTGGAGTCGCGGGCACTCCTGCTGGGCGACTTCGTCCAGCCGCTGATGGTTGTGGATTCGGCCAGACCGTAATTAGGCAAACAGTCCGCGGAACAATAGCGTCAACCTGCTGAATCCGGTTGTTTGAACAAATGCTTCCACAACTCCGTGAGCGACTCGTAACGGCCGTTGGCTTGCCCTCTGTGGGGCGTATGTTGGCGCCACATCAGTGGAAACTCTGACCGAAATCACCAATGAAGCATGGTGTTATAATAGTTTTTGGCGCGGCGATTCTTGCTGCGGCAACAGCGCAGGCAAAGCCGTTAGAAACGGACTGGTGGCGCTCGAATGGCGCTGCCGTCAAGGAATACACGGACGCCCAGGAAGGGGTCGTTTGCTCGCTGTTCTTATACCGGCCGAATGCGACACTGGCCGTCACGTGGACACGATCCAATGCAGAAAAGATCAGTTTCCATGAGAACGATTGGTGGTTCCAGCCGGATCAGCAGCTTGCTGTTGCCATGGAGATCGGCGGCTCATGGTTAGATGGTTCGTTAGGTGGAAACCCTCCGCACCTGATGGCAGAGACCCAACGAGATCATCTCTCGGTGACGATTGACCAACCGATAGAACCGCTGCTGGAGAAAGCCACCAGTGTGACGGTGAGACTGGCTGATCGTGAGACGTCCGTCGATGTGGATACGCATACGATGCGAAAATTGTTGCGAGCCGTGAAGCGGTGCAGGGCCGTTTTGAAGCTCGGCCCGGGATGATTTGGCTGACCGAACACTTATAAACTTATACTGACTGGCGAAAATGGTGACGTACTGACGTCGCCAAGGGTCTGATCGCACCTACCGTCCCTCGTGTCATGGCCGGCGGAGGCCGGCCACCCATGACTTTGCTGCATGCAACAAAGGAAAGTCGTGGGTGGCCGGCCTTCGCCGGCCATGACACGAGGGACGGTAGGTGCGTTGGCGATACGTCAGTATTTTCGCGGGTTGGTATTAGACGCTGGCCGTGCCGGTGTCGGCATCGGCCTGCGACACGCCCTTTGGGTGGTGCCGCGCGGTATCAGCCATCACGAGGTCAACGACAATCGCAAACATCAGCATTCTCGAGCATCGCCCAGAATCTCGATCAGGCGATAATGCATTGCCTCACCGGTTTCGACGGACGGGCGCGCAGGCGATCTCCGCCAGATCATTCGTTCCGATACCGATGATCGCACAGACCGGTCCGGCCACGCCAAAGCGCCGCCACGTTCCAACAGGATCGGTGGGCATTCCCACGCGCGATTGGTGCCCTTGCACCGGGCTGCTACAAGCGGCCGGCGAGGACGCTGCGCAGCGGAACGATCTTCCTGACATTTCAGGGTGACACGCCGGCCCACCAACGAAGGAATTACCGAGTGAGCGAGAAAGACGGCCTGCAAGCGGCCATCGACACCACCAAGGTCTTCCTGATCCTGGCCGGCGGCGCGATCGTGTTCATCATACAACCCAGCTTTTTCGGCGGCAGCAAACTGTCCAAGCTGCTGTCCATCCTCGCCCTGCTGTCGCTGAGCACCTGCATCTTGAGCGGCGTGATGGTGTTTGCCCGAGGCTGCGTGATGCTGGCGCAGAAACAATACGATCTGCAGGACGCGCGCATCGGCTTCCCCCGCAAGGTCAACGTAATGGCGTTTCAGGCCGGCTTTCTCCTGGTGGCCTTATTGGTGGCGCTGCGGGTCCTGCGAACATAGCAGCGCACCGTTGCGCCCCGGCGTCCGCATCGCTCGCGTCTCGCCTCACCGCGCCCGCCACACCAGAGTCGCCGACACGGCATAGTTCCACACCACGCCGATCACCGCCCCGATCCCTCCGGCGACCGTCCACCGCATGTGCTGCGCGAACAGCGTCTGCGCGATGCCGATATTGGCGATCGCCCCCACACCACACACCAGCATGAACAGCAGCAGCCCGCGCCACAGCCTGGGCCCGCGCAGCCGCTGGTCGCGATAGGTCACCGCGTTGTTCAGCTCGAAGTTGAACACCATGGCCAACACGGTCGCCACCGCCACCTCCGCCTCGAATGGCAGTCCGGTCGCCTCGCGAAGTCCCGCCAGCACCAGCAGGTTCACCAGCACGCCCAGCGCACCCACCAGCGCGAACGAGATGAACCGCAGCGGCACCAGCCCGCCGAGCACCTTGTCGATCAGCAGTCCGGCGAACTGCGTCAGCACCAGCACGTCGAGCTTGCTCTCGCCTTCCACCCGAGCGCGGAACTGCGCCGGCACCTCGGTCACCCGCAGCGGGGCCGGCGCGCTCAGCACAAGGTCCAGCAGGATCTTGAAGCCCTGGCCCGTCAGGTGGCGGGCGAGTTCCTCGAACAGCGGGCGCGGCAGCATGAAGAACCCGCTCATCGGGTCCGACAGCGGCGTGGGCAGGAACATCTGCGCCAGCCTGATGCCGCCATCCGACAGCGCATGGCGCCAGCGGTTGGCCAGTCCGGTGTTATCGCCGCCCTCCACGTGGCGGCTCGCGACGGCGAGGTCGTAGGCACCCCCCTGCAAGGCCTGCAGCATCACCGGCAGCCGCGTCTCGTCATGTTGCAGGTCGCCGTCGATCACCGCGACGAATGCGGCGGACGATGCCAGCCCGCCCTCGATCACCGCCGAAGCCAGGCCGCGGCGGCCGATCCGCCGAATGCAGCGCACCCGCGGGTCGGTCTGGCCGATGCGGCGCACTTCGGCCGCGGTGCCGTCCGGGCTGTCGTCGTCAACATAGATCGCCTCCCAGGCGATGCCGGCCAGCGCCGCATCCAGCTTGGCGATCATCGGCGCGACGTTCAGCCGCTCATTGTAACAGGGGATGACCACGCTGAGCGTGGGGGCACCCGATGCCGGAACGCCCGGCTCGGCCGGATGCCGGGAGGCGCTATCGGAAGGTGGAGTCATGCGATCCGGCCGCGCCATCCCGGTTGATTGATGCGGTGAGATACCGGAGGGCCGTGCCGGGTCAAGGGGAGATCGCATCTGGATCAAGCCCAGAGAATTCTATGAGAAATATACCTGTAGGACCAAAATTTATACGGCACCAGATAATTTTTCCGATTTCTGCCGGTCGATCTCTCCTGTTTCGAGAAAATCACCCTAAATAAGAGGTTGTCGGCTGCCCGTTCGACCTCGTCGACAACTAGCTCGTCTCAATTAAAGGATAAGTATCGTGAATTGCCGCTGGCTATCGCTGTTGTGCCTCGTCTCCGCCCTGGCCTGGGGCACATCGGCCGGCGCCCAATCCTTGTCGGCCGATCAGATCCTGCGGCAGTTCAACGCCGTCATCTTCCAGAACTTCAGCAGCAGCG
>DATHNI010000260.1:0-6210 GCA_035486135.1 Acetobacteraceae bacterium | reverse complement strand
GGAGGATCCGCCCCGCGTCGCGCGGACCAACACCGCGCCGGTGCTGTCGGTCGACGGCATCACCGGGCCGCTCGACTGGCTGCTGGACATGGCGCGCGCCAGAAAACTCGACCTGGCGCGGCTGTCGATCGGGGCGTTGATCGGGCAGTTCGCCGCCGCCCTGAGCGTCGCCCTGGCCGATCGGGCGGCGCTTCGGATCGATCACTGGGCCGGCTGGACGGTGATGGCGGCATCGTTGACAGAACTCTGGTCGCGCCTGGTGCTGCCGGTAGATCCGGTGGCGGCGCGCGCCGCCGAGGCGGAGGCCGCGGCGCTGCGCCGCCGGCTGCTCGCCCGCGCGCGGATGCGCGACGCCGCGGACTGGCTGGCGCGCCGGCCGCAACTCGGCCGCGATGTCTTCGCGCGCGGGAGGCCGGCGGCGAGCGGATCCGACCGCGGCAGCGACCTCACCGATTTGCTGCGCGCCTGTCTGGTCGCGCTGCACGTGCCGGAAGACCAGGCGGCGGCGTATCGGCCCCGGCCGCCACCGCTCTGGCGGGTCAGCGACGCGCTGCCGCATCTGCGCCAGTGCCTGGCGGTCGCATCCGACGGGGGGACGCTGGCGGCGTTGCTGCCCCGGCTCGACGACGCCGGTCCCGGCCGAATGCTGCGCTGTCGCGCTGCCGTCGCCAGCACCCTGGTCGCCGGGCTGGAACTCGCCCGCGACGGCGCCCTCACGCTCGCGCAGATGGCCGCCTGGGCGCCGATCCGGATCTACCCGCCGGCGCGTGGCGCGGCCGACCCGATCGCGGCGGCAGCACAGGCTGAACCGGCGGCAGCCCCAGGACCCTGATCCGAGAGTGTTCTTGCTTTGTGCTGAGCTGCGTGAGCAGGTGGACGTATCACCGAAGCGCGCGGGAGGCGGGGACGGATGGGTGACCTGATCCATGACCGAAAACAGAAGCCCCTGCCATGGCAAAGCCACCGGACCGTCTGCCGCCGCTGCAAAGGCAGCAAGACCGTCTACTACGTGTCGATGCCCGGCGGGATCGAGGTGGTCGGCGGGCGGCGCGTGCTCTGTCCCGATTGCGGCGGCACAGGCACCGTCCTGGAACCTGAACACCCAGCGTCGCGCTGACAGGGGCAGACGCAGCGGAAATGGGTCCGGATCACGGTGGGCCACGAGGGGACGCTGGTCGTCATGCCCTCTTTTTGCCGTCGGCGCGCGCTGCCTCGTGCCCATGCGTACGTCGGTCGCAGAAACTGCCTAGCTCAAGCAAACTTTCAAGTGCGAAGTCCCCCGGTCTCCTGCTTCAGGGTTCTAGCCAGACCGCGCTGGTATGTTATATCATGCTGGTATGTTATATCATACCGTCTAGACGCAGCCATGCACGCACGCACGCTGACCGACTGCCGAGGTCGATGACCGCACAGCTTTCTGAATCAATCAACTGGCGAGGTCGCCCCTAGGCATGATGATCGATTGCGAACTGATGGGCTCGCAGCGGCGGCCTGAGCGTTGTGTTCCGGACGTCGGGCAGGCGTGGTCGCCTTGTCGCGACATTATGGGCGCACAGGAGGTGTTCGGGAGTGAACCTCGCCGACCTGATCGGGTAGACGCGGTGGAATGACCAAACGTTCGCAGGCTGCCCAGGTACGGCGGGATCAGTCGTTCAAAGGCAGGCAGTTCAACGCCGAGGTGATCCTGTGGGTGGTCCGGTGGTATCTGATGTTCCCGATCAGCTACCGTGATCTCGAGCTGATGCTGCTGGACCGCGGCGTACAGGTAGACCACACGACTATCTTCCGATGGATTCAAGCCTATGCGACCGAATTGGAGAAGCGCATCCGGCTGCACCTGCGCATGAGCAACGGCTCCTGGTGGGTGGACGAGACATACGTGAAGGTTAAGGGTCGCTGGATGTATCTGCATCGAGCGGTCGACAGCCGCGGCCAGACGATCGACTTCCTGCTGTCGGCTAAGCTTGATGCTGAGGCGGCGAAACGGTTCTTCCGCAAGGCATTGGCGCAGCCTCATACGGTGAACCCGCGCACCATCACCGTGGACAAGAACGCGGCCTATCCGAAAGCCGCCGCGGAGATGAAAAAGGACGGCGAGCTGTGGCGTCGATCCCGACTGCGACAGGTGAAATACCTGAACAACATCATCGAGCAAGACCACCGACGTGGGGACTGGTGCAAAACTGGGGGTCAGGCGGCAACAGCGGTTGGCGGGAAAGAGTCGTTGCCTGTACGGAATCTCTGTCCGAATTCGGAACCGAGCGTACCATTATAGACTGCTCACCGAACCTGAAGCAGTAGGTCGGCGCCTCGCCGTGACCAGCGCACTTGCTGACCTTTGTTCATCCGGCGGTTCACCAGGAGATTGGCTGTCCCTCCGTATATCCGGCGCGCCCTGGTACCCCCAGTTTTGCACCAATCCCTGAGGCTATGAAGGCTGGGGAAATTGTTGACCGTTCTCTCATGGTCATGCAGGGACTCTAAGCGCGAGATTCGGCTCTTCTTGTCGGATGCAACCCAAAGCCGGTGAAGGTGCGGGTGATAGTCCCGCGCGAAGAGCATGTCGCTCGTTCGACAACGTCGCATGAACCCGAAAACACGGAGTGCGCCGTGAAGTATTGGTTGCTATCTGGCATGCTGCTGCTGCCCGCCGCGGCCCTTGCCAAGGCATCTGACCCGCCGGTTGCAGCGCCCAACGGCTGCACCGCTGACTTGCGCGTACAGACCGACGCCTAGCGGGTCCTGCAACAAATGAAGGGTTCGGTGTGCGGCACACGGGCCATTTTGCGCAGGCAGCGTGGCTGACCCGGTATTCAGCCAAGCGCCCGCGGCGTCCAGCTTGGCTCCGCGGCCAGGCGAGGGGGGGATCTGCCCGCCGGAGCGCAAAACATGGCCGCCCCTCGCGAGGTTGCCTATGACACCGCCCGGCGTCGTCATGCTCGGCCAGGTCACCGCGTGCCCTTCATCAGCATGGCACGCACTCGTGAGTTGATCGACTCCGCCGCCAACGCGCACGCGGCAGTCGGTTCCTCCCAACTAAAGCGCGCTGCGGGCGCCCCTTTTTCTGCGATCATGGGATGGCGGGCAAAGAAAAAGGCCGCCCCTCGCGAGGTGACGCGGAACGCCGAGGCGGCGTGCGGGCCGGTGCAGCTGCTGGTTTGGCCGGTAGCGCGGTAGAAGTGCACATTGGTTTAGCTTGGCTGCGCCCAATGGTGCCTGTTGTACTACCATTGCGTGACGCCGTCTTCGAGGGGTGCCGATCTATATAATCCGACAACACCACGTCCTCGGGGAGGCCGCCGCGATGACGACAAATCATGACGACTACCGTCCAAGTGATCCCGCCCCTCACAGTGGTAGCTATCAAGCGATCGAAGCGCTGGGGTATCCCACTGGCTTCCACGTCAAGGCGCAGGAAGGCGAGCCCTTGCCAATGCTGCCGATCGGGTTCACTTGGCGCCCGATTAGGGCAATGAATTTGGTTAGCCCGCGACTATAGCTGACCCAACCGCCACCAGTGCGGCACGAAAACGGCCCCGTCACTGTTGACGGGGCTGGAGTTGGAGCCGTTGAAGCCCCCGGGACATGGGGTTAGCGGGCGGGCGCGGCCGCTCCCCAACTAACAACTGTTCAGTCGAGGGTCATCAAAGCGCAAGAAAGGCCGCCCCTCGCGCGGCGGCGCGGGTGACGCGGAAGGTCGGAAGCGGGAACCGGGCGCGGCGGGTGTTGGTCAACCGACAGCCCCTACTTGATGGGCTTCCCTCACCCATATGGCATAGATGCGCGCAATTTCGACCGGCCTCTCCTTGGCGAATAGCCGGAGACCCCGCTCGCAGATCGCATAGGGCGTGCCGCCGAAAGGAAGGTAACCGGCATTTGGAAGTTCGCGTTGGCAACGTCGAGACATCCGACGGCGGGCGGCAGGTCTTTGGTGCCGTCGCCAGATCCGACACCGACATTGCGGTTCAGATTCACCGCAGCCTTGAGGCAGTCGGCCGAACCGCTGCCACAAAGGTGACTGCGTTCACCGACGGCTGTCCCGGGCTGCGATCGATTCTTGCCGACGCCGGCGTCACCACGCGACCGATCGCAGACTGGTTCCACATCGCCATGCGGCTGCAGCACGCGAAACTGGCGGCAAGCGGATTGCTCACCGACGAACCGGCTCGCAAGAAGGCCAAGGTCACGATCGTCGCAGAGGTCGAGCGGCTGCACTGGCGCATCTGGAACGGCAAGGCCAAAAATGCCCAAACGACCTTCGATCGCATCCGCAAGGTCATGCATCTCTACAAGGGTGAGCGCGGTCATCGAACCCGAGGCGTAGCATCCTGAAAACTGTGGCATGCGCTTCACGAGATCGACAAATATCTCCGCAGCCAGAGCGCGCGGCTCGTCAACTACGCCGCTCGACACCGCGCCGGCATGCGCGTCGGGACAGCGGTGACGGAGGGCACGGCGAATTTCCTGGTCAATCGTCGGATGAACAAGTCGCAGCAGATGCGCTGGTTCTCGGCGAGGCGCCAACCTGGTGCTGCAAGTCCGCTGCGCAGTTTACAACGGGACGCTTGGTTCCGGCTTCGGTCAACGGTTCGAACCCATCGGCCGGCCAGATGTAACTGTTAAAATCGCCGCGTGATCCCACCAGTTTCTGGACACTCCCGTCACCTCCTGACTAAGGTGTTGGAATAGACACTCGATTACACGAGACCTCTCGCGGTAAACTTACGCGAATGGTCTAGCGCCCTCCGGAAGATGACCGCCGTACAAACGCAAGGGGCCGGCCCGCGGCCGACCCCCCTGTGCGTCTGTCAAGCTGTGGGGGCGCTGCATTGCTGCTAGCGGCCGGGCTCAGCCCCCGCCCCCGCCCGCGCCCAACCCACCCGCGGGCGGCCCAAACAGGATCACCTGCGGCTTATCGTTCTGCCAGGGCTGCGCAGGCTGCGCATCCGTCTTGGTATGCGTGCCGGCCATTGCATAGGCCGTGGGGGGTGGAGAGGTGACGCCCGTGTGGGAGTCGTAAGTGCTGCCGTCGCTAAAGACGATTGTCGGGCGGGTCGCCGCGAAAGCCGAAGCCATACCCAGGCTCATGACCGCCGCTGCGGCAAGCATCATGGTCTTCATAGCGATCTCCTGTCTTCGCTGTTTTGCGCCGGACCGGTGGTCCGGCTCACACAGAGCGTCGCGCCTTGTGTTAGCAGCAACATAGAGACCGGCGCTTAGGAGCCGCTTCGCTCCTGCTTAAAATCGATTTCAATCTGGCCGGTGATGGTCGCGGCAACCAGCGCGATCCGGCAGCTCGGATTGGCGTCGGTGATCTCGACCATCATCCCGTGCAATCCGGCAACTCCGGCGGCCAGTGCCAGTCCCAGGCCGCTGCCCGGCGTATGGCGGCTTTGTTCCGCACGATAGAACCGGCGCAGCACGGCCTCCCGTTGCTCTGCGGGAATGCCCGGACCGGAATCGGTTACCTCGACGCCGATCTTACCGGCGGCGGCGAAGCTGCGCACATTCACCCGGCCGCCGGGCGGGGTAAATTTCAACCCATTGTCCACCAGGTTGCCGACGGCCTCGAACAACAGGCTGGGATCGCCGCGCATCGCCACCGCCGCATCGCATGCCAACGACAGCATGATCCCCTTCGCTTCCGCCATCGGCTCATAGAATTCCACGACGTCGGCGGTGATCTGCGACAGGTCCACACTGGTGAACCCGGCGCGCCGGGCGCCACTCTCCACTTCCGCGATGCGCAGCATGGCGGCGAAGGTCTTCAGCACACCGCGAACATCCTGGATCGCCTCGTCGATCGCGGCAGCATATTGCTCTGCCGATCCGGGGCGGCGATGCACGCGTTCCAGTCCGCCGAGCAAGCGTGTCAGCGGCGTCCGCAGGTCGTGCGCGACGTTGTCACAGACGCCCTTCACCTCGGACATCAGGCGCTCGATCTCGCCCAGCATGAAGTTGACTTGCAGCGCCAGGCGATCGAGGTCGCCGGTATCGCCGCGCGTCGGCAAGCGTCCCGAGAGATCGCCACGGATGATGCGCTGCATAGCACGGGTAACGCCGTCGATGCGGCGTACCGCGTCCGCGCCCGCCATCGCCGCGCCGATGAACCCGACAAGCACAGTGGCCAGCCCGCCCCACAGGCAGGATTGCAGCAACAGCGCACGG
The DNA here is from genome assembly GCA_035486135.1 of Acetobacteraceae bacterium. Lineage (GTDB taxonomy): Bacteria > Pseudomonadota > Alphaproteobacteria > Acetobacterales > Acetobacteraceae > JASHVB01. The sequence goes on along the minus strand of DATHNI010000260.1, from coordinate 42 downwards.
AACGCGCGGATGCCCGTCATGTCCTGCGCCACCAGCAGATAT
>DATHNI010000259.1:0-8417 GCA_035486135.1 Acetobacteraceae bacterium | reverse complement strand
AGGATGAGGCCAGCGACGGTTTGACGTGAGTAGGCCGCAGAACAGGACGCCTCGCTTGGTCCAGCACGATCGGAAACGACGCTTCGAATTACTTGCGCTGCCGCATCTGGACGCCGCGTTCAACCTGGCCCGATGGCTGGCGGGGAACACGGCGGATGCCGAGGATGTGGTGCAGGAGGCGTATCTGCGCGCCTTCCGCTATTTCGACGCCTGGCACGGAGGGAATTTTCGCGTGTGGCTGCTCACCATCGTCCGCAACAGCTTCTACACCTGGGCGAAGGAGAACCGCTCCAGCCGCCTGGTGTTCCATGCGGAAACGCCAACCGGCGACACGGCGGAAACCGATACGACCGCCTGGGGCACCGCGCCACGCGATCCCGAAGCGCTGCTGATGCAGCGTATCGACAGCCAGACGCTGACACGCCTGATGGAGCGCCTGCCCGCGGAGTATCGTGAAGTGCTGCTGCTGCGTGAAGTGGAGGACCTCGCCTACAAGGAAATCGCCGAGGTCACCGGCGTGCCGATCGGCACCGTGATGTCGCGTTTGGCGAGGGCTCGGCTGGCGTTGCGCAAACTATGGTTCGGCGAGGTCGAGGCGGAGACTGGCAATGCAGTGTGATCGCGCACGGCCCCTGCTGCCGCAGTTGATCGACCGTGCGTTGGGACCGCTGCGCCGGTTGTTCGTCACGCGCCACCTGGCGCACTGCGCTGCGTGTTCCGCGCAATTGGAGGAATTGCAGTCGATGCAGGCCGCGATCCGCAGCAACCTGCCCTATCATCGCGCGCCGCCGGGCCTCGCCGCGCGGATCGGCGCGATGCTGCCACGTGAGGACGTGCCAGCGCCGTCACGCTCCTGGCTGCGCATGCCGGCTTTCACCATCGGCGGCACGGGATTGGCGGGCGCGCTGGCCGGCGTGGCGTTGACGTTGCTGGTGGTCGGCGGCGGCCGTTCGTCCGACGACGCGGTGGTGCAGTCGGTCATCGGCGACCACGTCCGCTCGTTGATGGCGGACCATCTGACCGACGTGCTGACCAGCGACCAGCATACGGTAAAGCCATGGCTGTCGGCGCGGTTGGACGTGTCGCCCGCGGTGCGCGATCTGAAGGACGAAGGGTTCCCGTTGGTCGGCGGGCGGCTGGATTATGTGGATGGCCACCCCGCGGCGGCGGTGGTGTACCGGCACGCCAAGCATGTCATCAACCTGTTCGCCTGGGCCTCGCCCGGCAAGCCGGACACCGGGTTCCATGATGAGTCACGCCAGGGCTTCAACATCGTGACCTGGCGCCACGGCGGAATCACCTACTACGCCGTATCCGACGTGGAAGCCGACCAGCTCTCCGAGTTCGCAAAGCTGGTAGAGGCAGGGTAAGACGAGAGCCCCGCCCCCCTGTCATTGCGAGGAGCATTAGCGACGAAGCAATCTCCTGCCTGACGAGCAAACGTCGGCTCGTCAGGCAGGAGTTTGCTTCGTCGCTAATGCTCCTCGCAAGAAACAGACTCCCCCTCCCCTTGAGGGAGGGGGTTGGGGGAGGGGTCCGTACCGCACGGAACCCCTCCCCCCAACCCCCTCCCTCAAGGGGGGGGGGAGTATCCTTCGCGCGACGACATCGCCGTTTCATTCAGGCGGGTCGGTCGCCGCCGGCCGGTGGCCAACTCGCAATGACAATAATCGGCTCTCAGACGTTAGATTCTCAAAACCACGACGCCTTATCCACCACATTCCTCAGCGGCCGACCCGCCGCGAACGCCCGGCAATTATCGACGATGATCTCGAACCGCCGGTCGTTCAGATACGGCCCGTACCCCGCCATGTGCGGCGTCAGCAGCACATTCGGCATTCCCCACAACGGATGCTCCGCCGGCAGCGGCTCCTGCTCGTAAACATCCAGCGCCGCCCCGGCGATTTCCCCCGCGCGCAACGCCGCCACCAGATCGTCCAGCCGCGTCGTCATGCCCCGCCCGATATTGATAAAGAACGCCGAGCGCTTCATCCGCTGGAACCGCGCACGATTGAAAAACCCCTCGGTCGCCGGCGTGTGCGGCACGGTCAAGATAACGAAATCCGCCCGAGGCAGCAGTTCATCCAGCGCCTCCGGCTTGTGCAGCTCGGTCACGCCCGCAGGCGCCTCGGTCCGCCGGGCATCCGTCGCCAACACCTTCATCCCGAACGCCGCCGCAAGCTGCGCGGTCGCCGCGCCGATCCCGCCGACGCCGACGATCAGCGCCGTGGCATCCGGCAGATGCACCACGCCGTGATCCTCGGTCGGCTTCTTCCACTCGTGGCGAAGCTGCTGCGGAATATACACGTGCAGCCCGCGCGCGAAGGCCAGCACAAAGGCCATGATGTGCGTGCTGATATGATCGTTGAAGATCTCGCGGAAATTGGTAACCGTCAAAGAATGTGCGACAAGCTGGGGATAGTAATATCCCGCCGCCGGCGCGGCCTGCGGCGCCTGCAGCCAGCGCAGCTTCATCGCCTTCTCCAGCAAGTCGCGATGCAGCCAACCGAACGCCGCCTCGGCATCGACGATCTCGCGCGCCGCCGTATCCGCGTCCTCCGCCACCACCACGCGCACCTCCGGCACTTGTTCTGCCAGCTTCGCGGCCCATTCGCGCGTGATGGCGGATTGCGGTGGCAGCATGACGAACTTGAAGCGGTTCGGCGTGGGCATGGCGGCAGGCTCCTTCTGGCAATGGACGCGTGGCAATGGGCGCGTGGCAATGGACGCGGGGGCAGGATACCGTGCCCGGGACGGATGAGGGAAATCGGCCCTCCCGCAATCGGGAAGAGCGTCCTACACTGCCAGCAACAGCAGCGAAGGATTGCCGGATGACCACCCGCTACCGCATTGGCTTCGACATCGGCGGCACATTCACCGATTTCATCTTGCTCGATACCGAGCGTCACGAGATACGGCTGCACAAATGCCTGACCACGCCGCATGATCCTTCGGTTGGCGCGCTCGAGGGCCTGACCGAACTGCTGTCCGCCGCCGGCCTGACATTCGCCGATATCGGCGACGCCGTGCACGGCACGACCCTGGTTACCAACACGCTGATCGAGCGCACCGGCGCACGGCTCGGCCTGATCACCACGCGCGGCTTCCGCGACATCCTGGAGATGGGCACCGAGCAACGCTACGACATCTACGATCTGTTCCTGCAATTCCCGGAACCGCTGGTGCCCCGCCGCCATCGCCTGGAAGTCACCGAACGGCTCGACCGCGACGGCAACGTTCTGACCCCGCTTGATGCCGCCGAACTGCGTGCCACGGCGTTGCGCCTGCGCGCGGACGGCGTCGAGGCGATCGCCATCTGCTTCCTGCACTTGTACCGCAACCCCGCGCACGAACGCGAGGCCGCCGAGATCGTGCGCGCCGCCTGCCCTGACATGGCGGTGTCGATTTCCTCCGACGTGGTCGCCGAGCTTTGGGAATATCAGCGCTGCGCCACCACCTGCGCCAATGCGTATGTGCAGCCGCTGATGGCACGCTACCTCGCGCAACTGGAACGCGAGTTGCGTGCCCGTGGCTTCCGCGGCGAATTGTACATGATGCACTCCGCCGGCGGGCTGCTGTCGCTGGAAACCGCGCGCGCTTTCCCGATCCGCATGTTGGAAAGCGGCCCGGCGGGAGGCGGCCTCGCCACCGCGTTCTTCGGCGCCGCCGCGGGCAAGGCGGACGTGATCTCCTTCGACATGGGCGGCACCACGGCCAAGGCCTGCCTGATCGAGAACGGCCGCGCCGAGATCGCTCCGATGATGGAAGCGGCGCGGGTGCACCGGTTCAAAAAAGGGTCGGGCCTGCCGATCAAGGCCCCGGTTATCGACATGATCGAGATCGGCGCCGGCGGCGGCTCCATCGCCGCGATCGACGAGGTCGGGCTGCTGCGTGTCGGCCCGCGATCCGCCGGTGCCGACCCGGGTCCCGCCTGCTATGCACGCGGCGGCACCGAACCGACCGTCACCGACGCGAACCTGCTGCTGGGCTATTACGACCCGGGCTTCTTCCTTGGCGGGCGCATGGCGCTGGACCGCGACGCGGCCGAGGCCGCACTAACACGCGTCGGCGGCAAACTCGGGCTGGACGCGATCGGCACCGCCTGGGGCATCCATCGCCTGGTGACCGAGAACATGGCCGCCGCGGCGCGCATCCATATCGTGGAGAAGGGCAAGGACCCGCGTCGCTATGCGATGGTGGGCTTCGGCGGTGCCGGTCCGGCGCACGCGGCGGAGGTGGCACGCATCCTGGGTGTGCGGGAAGTGCTGATCCCGCCTGCATCCGGTGCGGCATCGGCGCTCGGCTTCCTCGCCGCCCCGCTGTCGTTTGAACAAGTGCGCAGCCACCCGGTGAAATTGGACGCGGCGGGGGCAGCGGTGATCGACGCCGCCTTGCGCGCGTTGGAACAGGAGACGCGGGCGCATTTGATCGCTGCGGGCGTGGCGGCGAGCGATGTCGTGGTGGAACGATCGGCCGACATGCGGCTGGAAGGCCAGATGCACGAGATCAACGTGCCGCTGCCCGATGGCGCGATCACCGCCGATACACTGCCCCAGATCCGCGCTGCCTTCGCCACCGCTTATGCGGCGCGCTACACGTCGGTTTATGGCGGTGTCGGCGTTCAGGCGATTTCGTTCCGCGTGCGTTGCCGAGGCCCGTTGCCCGCGCTGTCGCTCACCGAGGCCGGCACAGGCGCGTCCGGGACCGCTCACAAGGGCACACGCCCAGCCTGGTTCGGCGACGGGTTCGTCGAAACGCCGGTCTATGACCGCTATGCGCTATCCCGCGACACGGTGATCGCCGGCCCCGCCATCATCGAGGAACGCGAGGCCACGACGGTCATCCTGCCGGGCGACCGGGTGACGCTGGATGCCAGCGGCGCGCTGCGTATCGAAATCGGCCTGCCCGCCGCGCCGACCGCGCGCATCACCGTCGATACGCCGTTAGCGCGGGCCGCCGCGCTGATCGAAGCCGATCCGGTATCGCTGGAGATCATGTGGAGCAGATTGGTGACGGTGGTGGAGGAGATGTGGCAGACGATCTGCCGGACGGCGTTCAGCCTGATCGTGTCGGAGGCTCAGGATTTTGCCTGCGATCTGCTGGATGCCAACGGCGAGTCGCTGGCGCACTCGCCGCGTGCCATGCCGGTGTTCAACCTGACGCTGCCGCGTGCGGTGCAGGCTCTGCTGCGCAAGTTCCCGGCGGAAACGTTGAAGCCGGGCGACGTGCTGATCACCAACGACCCGTGGCTGTGCGCCGGCCATCTGTTCGACATTGCCGTGGTGACGCCGGTGTTTCGCAACGGCGTGTTGGTGGCGCTGACCGGCACGGTCGGTCATGTCGGCGATATCGGCGGCACCAAGGACTCGCTGCGCGCGCGTGAGGTCTACGAAGAGGGCATCCAGATCCCGCCGATGATGCTGTATCGCGCCGGTGTGCCGAACGACGACCTGCTGACGCTGATTGCGGAGAACGTGCGCAAGAGCGAGGAAGTGCTCGGCGACATCCATTCCTTCGTCGCCGCCAACGCGCTGGGTGCCGAGCGCCTGCTGGCATTCATGGACGAATACGGCATGCACGATCTGCGGGCGCTGGCGCAGGTGGTGCAGGGCCGTGCCGAAACCGCGATCCGCGACGCCATTCGTGCGCTGCCGGACGGGGTGTACACCTCGGAGATCTGGAACAATCCGCTGGGCGAGAAGCTGCGCTACCCGCTGAAGATCACGGTGCAGGGGGACGCGATCGAGTTGGATTTCGCGGGAGCGCCGGCGCAATTGCCGCAAGGCGGGTTGAATTGCACGTTCAGCTACACGGAAGCGCATGCCACCTATCCGATGAAATGCCTGTTGTCGCCGGAGGTACGCGGCAATGCCGGCTGTTATCGTCCGTTCACCGTCAAGGCGCCGGCCGGCAGCGTGCTGAACTGCGACAAGCCAGCGTCGGTGAATTTGCGCACGCGGGTCGGCTGGTACCTGGCGCCGAACATTTTCCGCGCGCTCGCCGATGCAGCACCGGATCGCGTGCAGGCAGCCACCGGCCTGCCGGTCGCGGTCAACGTGTATGGCCGGACGGCGGAAGGTGCTGTCTACGCCGACCATTTCTTCATGGGTGCGGGACAGGGTGGTTCCTCGCACCGGGACGGCAAGTCGGCGCTGCTGTATCCGACATCAGCCGCGAACACGTCGGTGGAATTGATGGAAACGCGCGCACCGGTCTTGGTATTGGAAAAAGGTTTCGTCACCGATTCCGCCGGGCCCGGCCAGCATCGCGGCGGGTGCGGCGTGCGCACACGCCTGCGCAAGCTGTACGACGACGGGCTGCCAACATTGGCCTCGGTCTATCCCGAGGGTGTCGGCGTCACCGTGGAAGGACTGCATGGCGGCCAGCATGGCGGCAGCGTGCGCGGCGTGGTCCTGGATCCAGCGGGGACTGTGCTGCGTGACTGCGGCACGGGGGAACTCGTTACGCTGACACGGGCAGACCAGATCGTCGAAATCCAGCTTGCCGGTGGTGCGGGCTATGGCGATCCGCGCGCCCGGCCTGCGATGCTGGTGGCGCAGGACGTAGCGGAGGGCATCGTTTCGCCGGAAGCCGCGCGGCGGGACTACGGTGCGGACCTGACGGCCGGCAAGGCCGCGGAATAAGCGGGGACGAGAGATGAGCCAACTCGCAGACCAGCCGGCGACGGCGCATGCCGAGCGACGGCATCCGCGCTTTCTCGAGCCCGCATCGCTGTTGCTGATCACGCCGCTATGCGTCATCGGCGCGATCATCGGGGTGCAGCTTATCGTCACGCTTGGCATCACCGCCAACACGTCGCTGATCGGCGCGCTGGCGGCGATGGCGCTGGCGCGAATCCCGATCGGGGCGCTGGCACGTTATCGCTCGGTGCACGTGCAGAACCTGGCGCAGAGCGCGATCTCTGCCGCCACGTTTGGCGCCGGCAACGCGCTGCTGCTGCCGCTGGGCATTCCGTTCGTGCTGGGCCGCCCGGACCTGGTTCCGCCGATCTTCGTTGGCGTGTTCCTCGCGATGTTGCTCGACGGCTTCATGCTGTATCGCATGTTCGACTCGGAGGTGTTTCCGGCGACCGGCGCATGGCCGCCCGGCGCCGCCGCCGCGGAGGCGATCCGCGCCGGAGATGAAGGCGGACGCAAGGCAGCGATCCTCGGCGTTGGTGTCGTGGTCGGCATCCTTGGCAACTGGCTCGCCGGGATCCCGATGTCGGCGTTCGGCGTCGCGTTCATCGGCAATGTCTGGGCGCTGACCATGTTCGGCGTCGGACTGCTGATCCGCGGCTACTCCGCGCTGCTGTTCAACCATCCGTTGTTCAGCGCGATCATTCCGGGCGGCGATATCAACAAGGCCTTCATCCCGCATGGCATGATGGTGGGAGCCGGTATCGTCGCGCTGGTGCAGGTGACGCTGGTCATCCTGCGGCGCGGCAACCCGCATGCCGGCGCGTCGCGGTCGCCATCCGACGTGCGGCGCACGCTGGGGTTCGGCGTGATCGGCTATGTCGCGATTGCCGTGGTGATTGCGTTGCTGGGCGGCGTGGCGGAGCAAATGTCGGTTCCGATGTTAGTACTGTTCCTGCTCTACGCCGCGTTCGCCGCGCTGGTGCACGAGTTGATCGTCGGCCTGGCGGCAATGCATTCCGGCTGGTTCCCGGCTTTCGCGGTGGCGCTGATCACCCTGGTAATCGGCATGCTGATCGGCTTCCCGCCGGTGGCACTTGCCGTGCTGGTCGGGTTTTCCGCAGCCACCGGCCCGGCTTTCTCCGACATGGGCTACGACCTGAAGGCCGGATTCATGCTGCGAGGCTATGGCGGCGATCCGGCATTCGAAATGGACGGCCGGCGCCAGCAGTTGTTCGCCGCGATGTTCGCCTTCGTGGTTGCCGGGGTCGTGGTGTTGCTGTCGTATCGCGGCTTCTTCGCACAGAACCTGGTGGCGCCGGTCGATCGGGTCTATGTCGCGACGATCAAGGCGGGCGCTTCATTCTATGTCGCACAGCAATTGGTGATCTGGGCGATCCCCGGCGCGATCATCCAGTTCCTCGGCGGACCGCGCCGGCAGCTTGGCGTGCTGCTGGCCACCGGATTGCTGATCGCATTTCCGATGGCGGGTTGGGCGGTGCTGGCCGGCATCGTCTGTCGCGTCGTGTGGGAACGGTTCGCGAAGAGCGAGGGCATGGAGGTGTTCGGCGCCGGTGTCATCGCCGGCGATTCGCTGTTCGCGTTCTTCACATCGACGTGGAAAGCGGTGATGAAGTAGGATCGCAGCGAAAGCTGCGGCGGATCATACCACTGGAGAACCTGGATGCGTTACACGGTCGTTCTGGAACAGGAAGCCGATGGTGGCTATGTGGCAAGCGTCCCAGCGCTGCCCGGATGCGTTAGCCAAGGCGACAGCCG
>DATHNI010000258.1:0-7011 GCA_035486135.1 Acetobacteraceae bacterium | reverse complement strand
GTAGCCGATCGCCGCTTCCGCGGCGCAGGTTCGTTGCACGGCCGGGCGCGCCATCATGCGCTGATAATGCGATGTCAGGTTGGGAAACGTCCCGGCGTCCGGGTACTTCGAATTGACGAACCGCCAATACAGCCGGAACAGGTGAATGTCGGCGATCGAATACCGCCCCAGCACCCACTCCCTCGGCCCCAGGCGTTGCTCCGCGACTGTGAACACGTCGTTGCAGCGCTGCACGCCTTGCCGGCGGGCGGGATGGATCGTGGCGGCGATGAACGACATCCAGGAGATCGCCTGCGCCTCGGCTTCCACCCCGCCATCCGGCCACAGGTCGGCTGCGGGAAACCGTTTTGCCAGGTAGTACAGGATGCCCGCGACCTCGGTCAGCGGGCGGCCGTCGATCACCAGGGTCGGCACCTTGCCCTCCGGGTTCAGCGCCAGATAGGCCGGCGTGCGATTCTCGCGCTTGCTGAACGACAGCGGCACCGCCTCGAACGGCACGCCAACCTCGTGCAGTGCGATATGCGCGGCCATCGCGCTTGAGCCGGGTGCGAAATATAATGTCAGCACGATTGTCTCCCTCGCATCGGGCGGGCCTGCGGCCCCGACGGTAGCCTCATTGCCGCTGGAAGAATACCTGCGAGGTCGCGAACGACAGCCATACGCGCCGCTGCGCCATCAGCCAGTCGGCGCCGAGCAAGGCATCGACGATCGGCGTCAGCCGCACCGGTGCCACCCACAGCATGGGATTGCTCTCTGTTTCGCTGCCGATTTGCAAAATGCCGAAGCGGTGCCGATGCATTTCCGGTGACTGCCGGCCGACGCCGCGCGCCGCGCTCGCCTGGTCGCCGGCGAGCGACTCGCGCGTCACTCCCAGCTTGATCATGCCCGGCAGCGCAATCACCGTCGTGGAGGCGCCGGTATCGAGCAACGCGGTCAGCCGGTGCGAGTCGAGGGTGATCGGAAGGATCAGCGCGTGGGTCATCGGTGTCACCACCGGGACCGACGCATAGGGCGCGGTCCATGGCAGGAAGCGGCCGCTGCATCCCTGCACGTTGTACAGCGTCAGCCGGTGCGCCGCCATGTCGAGCTGCAGGTCGAACACCGACAGGAAGTCGCGGCCGAGCAATCCGTCGAGCGGCGTGCCGGCGCCCGGTTCCGGCAGCGGTCCGACGGTCAGGCTGGTGTCGTGCGTGATGGTGTGCCGCTGCAACGTCACGCCGCCCAGCGTCAGCGACCGCGGATCGGCGTTCTGGTGCTCTACCACACCGCCGACGCCGTGCATGGTGGTGCCGACCCACTGGTCGAGCGGGAGGCCGAGCCGCCGCACCGCATCCGGCGTCACCAGGGACCGTTCCGCGCCGGTATCCATCACGAAGTTCGCGGGGGTGCCATTGACCACCAGTGGCACCAGCAGTTGTCCGCCGGTCGCGGTGAACGGCACCTCGGCGCGTTCCTGCACCTCGCAGGCGGCGCGGACGGGCGATTGCGACGCCAGGAACACGGCGATGAGAGAAACAAAGACTATCAAACCTGTTCCGCTACGCTGGGTCCTGCCGCGCAGCGGACCAACGCGGTCGGGTCGCCAAGCGAACCAACCGGTGCAGCGAGGGTGATCCTGCCGCCTCGCTCTAACCGCGTCGTGCCGCAGCCGCTGCGTGCCGGCCCGCTCACCCTTACCTTCGGTGCTTGGCACCATCGACCTCTCCCGCCACAGGCGGGGGAGGTTTAGTATCCGGCATGCCCCATGCGCCAGCCCCGCCGCGTCTTCCCGGGCTGTTCTTCGGCTGCGTGACACAACTCTTTCGCGCATGAGCCAACCCGGCCCACTGGATAGATGCTGGCGCGTATCACCTCGGCGGGGTGGGATACAGCCGCGCTGACCGTCGTCGCCTTGCTGCTGTTTCTGTTCACCCGCCTGCATCCGCTGCGTGTGCTGGGCACCGCGGCTGCGCTGGCGGCGTTGGGGGTCGTGCGGTAAACTGAGGGTTGGTATCAGTCGCGCGACTCTTCATACAGACTGCCGGTGTGGTGATCTTCACGCTTCGACCCGGGCCTTTGTCAGTCCGTAAGTAGGTTCACCACAAAGACACGAAGGCAAGAAGATTCAGCACTTTGTGCCTTCGTGTCTTTGTGGTGCATCCGCTTGCGGACTGATGCCACCCCGCGGAACTACTGACGTACGGACAACGTGGCACGCGCGTTCCGTGTCATGGCCGGCAAAGGCCGGCCACCCACGACTTTCCTTTGTTGCACGCGGCAAATTCGTGGGTGGCCAGCCTCCGCCGGCCATGACACAAGGGCGCGTGGCATGTCGCCGAGAGTCAATGACAACGCGGGCTGGTATTAGACGCGATTTATAGTCTCGATGAAGAATGCGCATGCGAGATTGGCAAATCGATGCCGCCAGCGCGCCGGTGACATCACTCCAAAGTCACGCAGATCGGGCAACTCGCAGCGGCACAGCCGCGTTTGCGCGCCATGGCGAGTCGGCAGGACATATCGCGAGAGCCCATGCAAAACCACGACATGAATGACGTGGACTATCTCCGCGCGCGTGCGCAGCACCTGCGCCAGGCTGCCGCGACGTCGCGTGACCCGGAGATCGCGCGAGCGCTGCGCGAGGTGGCGGGCGACTTCGACAAGGAAGCGTTGCGGGAGGAGGTGCGGTATTCGGCCGGTCGTGCCGGTGATTGGCCAGGCGGGTAGGGCGGCAACCGGGCAATCCGGTCGGCGCGGACGTGCCTTGACCTTCTGCCGCGAAGCGGGAGAGTCGCACCTCCATGATGACCCTGCCCCCCGCCGCCGATCGGCGCTTCGAAGACTACCCCGTCGGGGCGGTGTTCGACATCGGAACGTTTGTGTTGTCCGAAGACGAGATCGTTGCATTCGCGGCGCGCTACGATCCGCAGGCCATGCACACCGACCGCGGCCGGGCGGCACAGGGCCCGTTCGGCGAGGTGATCGCCAGCGGCTGGCATACCATCGCCGCGCTGATGCGACTGATCGTCGAGAACTTCTTGCCGGAGAACGGCCTGGCCTCGCCCGGCGTCGACGAACTCCGCTGGTTGCTCCCCGTACGGCCGGGCGAGACACTGCGCGCGCAGGTGACCGTCACCGAGGCCCGCCGGTCGCGGTCCCGCCCGGACCGCGGCCTGGTCATCAGCTTCGTCGAGGTGCTGAACCTGGCCGGCGATCCCGTGCTGACGATGCGGCCGATGAATTTCGTCCGCTGCCGGCCGGAGGCAGCGGCGATCGAGTGAATGAACGAAGGCCGGGGCGCAAAGTCCCTGTCCTTCCTTCTTTCATTCGATCGCCTTGCCCCGAATCGCTTGCGTCCTCCCGCTGACGCTCCGATCATGCTGGCATGGAGTCCGACAACAAACTCGACTGTTTGAAATGCGCCAGCTTCTGCTGCCGCATGGCAGGTTACGTCAGCGTCAGCCGCGCCGACATCCGCCGCTTGGCCAAGCACCTGGAGATGACCGTCCCGGCGTTCGAGGCGAAGCACATCGTCGAGAAGACCCGCAAGGGCGAGAAGCGCATCAAGTCCGGCTACGACACCTGCCAGTTCCTGAAGAACAATCATCTCTGCGGCGTGTATGAGGCACGGCCGAAGGACTGCCGTGGCTATGTGTGCTGGAACCAGGAAGACGACACGGTGTTCCGCTTCGCCCAGATGTACCAGATCTCGATGACCAAGCTGCGTAAGCTGGAAGCCGAAGAGCGCAAGAAGGGCGATCGCTGAGCCTCAGGCCATGCGACCGCCGCGATCACGCGCGGACAGGCAGCCGGTCATGACCGGTCCCCGGTCCTGGCCGACTGTTTGAGCGCTGCTTACCCCGGTTTGAGCAGGCTCCGGTTTACCTCCTTTCGTCCTCCCTATGCGGGGCAGGCGCCGGATGCGCGGCGGGTGCCGGACGTGCCTCAGGCGCGGGGCGCGGCTCCGGCCGCGGCGCCGGGTGTTCCTCCGGACGTGGCGCCGGACGCTCTTCCGGACGTGGGGCCGGATGCTCTTCCGGACGTGGTGCCGGATGTTCTTCCGGACGTGGTGCCGGATGTTCTTCGGGCCGCGGCGCCGGATGCTCCTCCGGCCGTGGCGCCGGATGCTCTTCCGGGCGCTGAGCCGGATGCTCCTCCGGCACAGGAGCCGCATGTACCTCCGGTCGCGGGGCAGCGTTTTCCTCAGCCGCCGGAGCGTGCTCTTCCGGCCGTGCAGCTGCGTGCCCCTCCACGGCGGGCGCATGCAGTCCCGGCGCACCCGCCTCGTGCGGCGCGCCAACGGGTGGGTGCTCTGCCGGCGCCTCGCCCGGCGGACGGGCTCCCGCCTCGCCGGGACGCTCCGCCGGCGTCGCCCCCGGCCGCTGCTCTTGTACCGGCATCGCCCCGGGTCGCTCGCCGACACCTGGCGCCGGGTGCTCGATCGATGGCGGACCACCCTCTCGCTCGGCTGGAGTGCGCAGGGCTGGCATCGCGCCCGGCGCCGCGACAACACCCGGCCGCGCGCCAGGCTCGACATGCCCTGGAGTCCCGGCCGGCCGCCCAGCCGCAGGCTCTGGCACCGCACCCGGACGCGGTTCCGCCGGACGCAGCGCAGGACGCGCCGCGACACCGCGCACCGGCGGACCCGCATGGATCGCCGGGCCAGGCGCGACTCGGGCCGCCGCGGCAACGCCGCCGGGCGCTGGCGGCAGGTGCATCTCGCGCGCCAGTCCTGGCGTAATGCCGGCGGTCGAAGCGGTCGGGCGGATCGGCGCCGTGCCGATCACCGGACGGGCCGTCTCGAGTTCGCGCGGATCGACGTGCTGCACCGCCTGGCGCACCGGCCGCGACTCGGCCATCGCGCGTTCCGGCACCACCGTCATCGCGGCGCGGTTGGCGAAGTTGTTGATGGTGACGTTGCGGTTGTTGATCTCCGTGACGTTGGTGACGTTGAACCGGTTGACCGATCGCAGATAGCGCTCCGACGAGTGGTACCATGGATGGTACGGCTCGCGCGGCCCAAGCGGGACCCAACCGATCGACCCGCCGGCAAGCACCGCCCCGATTCCGGCCCCGACCCCCACGCCGAGGCCAATGAATGCCACCAGCGCCGGCGCGTAGACGGGCGGTCCGGAGACCGCCACCACTCCGGGGGTCCAGCCCCAACGGCCACCGGTCTGGAACCAGCGCCCGTAGTGGAATGGCGCGAACCCCCAGGGAGCATCGTCAACCCAGGTCCAGCCCCAGGGCGGGATATAGGCCCAGTGGCCCGACTGATAGGGTGCCCAGCCGGCCGCGACCTGCGGATACCAGACGTCGCCGTAATCCGTCGTCTGCGACCAGCTTCCGTAGGCCGACAGGTCGTCGCCGCCCGGTATCTGCGCCACCACCGGCGGGGGCGCGGCGGCGGACGCGGGAGGCGGCTGATCCGCCTGCTGCGTGGCCGTCAGGAACGCATCCAACTGCGCCGGGCCGACGCTGCCCTGCAATGTGTCCGTGCCGGTGATCGTGGCGGTCTGACCCTGCGCCACCTGGAGCGACAGGCCCGGGCCGGTGACCTGCGCCGACCCCTCCAGCACCGTGACGGTGGTCGGGTTTTGCGTATCGCCCGCAGCGACGCCATAGCGGCCCGCGCCGGAGAACATCACCAGGCCACGCGGGGTCTGGACGGACCAGGTCTCGTTCTGCGCGAGGTCGCGCAGGCGCAGATAGACCTCGCCCTGCGGGAAGGTCGCTTGCAGCCCGTTGAAATCGAGCGTGCCCACGTCGAGTTCGGTCCCTCCGGCGAGCGCGATCAGGCTGGAGGAGATGGCGACTCGTGCCGAGGCGTTCGGTTCGGTCCAGAAGGCGTCGCCGGACGCGACCGGGTAGTTCATCGCGGCCGGGCTCCACTGGTCCTGGTCCTGTGTGTGGTAGGACACGGTGCCGTTGACCTGCGCCAGCCATCCCGCCCGCTCCGGCGGATCCGCAGCCTGCTGATCAGGAGTCTGCTGATCGGGAGTCTGCTGATCGGGAGCCGCCGCCGCGCCGCCGGGGGGCGCCGGCTGCGCCAGGGCGGATTGGGGAATGACCTGTGCCAGCACGAGGCCGGCAACGGCTGTGGCGGCAGTGAGGCGAAAGAACAAGGTTTGGTCGCGCATCGCTATGCTCCAAAGGCCGAACGGTTGGCCCGTGTGGTGCAGCAACATGGCGAAAGCGGGACGACCCGGGCCGCGATCCCGGCCCAGCACTGACATTCCACCGCCTCCGTGAGGTCATCAAATCGCCGTCTGGCACCCCTAGATAAAGGTACGTTGGCAAGTGCCACAGGAGACAAGACTCATGACCAGACTTCACGCCCGCCGCATCCGCCGCGCCGTGCTGCCGGTGGTTGCCGCGGTCGGGTTGACCGCGTTGCTCGGCGGCTGCGTCGTTGCGCCCGCTTATCCCGGCTACGGCTACGGCTATGGGCCCGCCTATGCCTATGCTCCTGGCTACGTTGCCGTCGGCGGCGGCTGGGGCTGGCACGGCGGTGGGTGGGGCTGGGGCGGCGGCTGGCATCGCTGATGCCAGCCCACATCGGTCCGCCCGCGGGACGGACGCCACCACGTCATGAGGAGCGCGCCGCAGGATAGGATCAGAGCAGGATGGGGTTAATCGCAGTAGGGACGCGCGTTACCGCGCGCCCCCCGCACAGAACCGTACGAGCGGCTTTCCCGCATACGGCTCCCACCTTGGGTGTTTGACGGCGAAGCGTTGCTCAGGCCAGGGATGCAAATGCGCAGCCTCGGCAGGTAGTCGTCTGCCAGCCGCTTCATCCGTTCCCACGTGGTCTTGTCGCGCGGCCACGTCGCCGCAGCGAGCGCAGCCAGAGCCGGACCACGCAGTCACGGAAGGTCCGAAGAGAGCGGGTGTTGGTCGGCACCGCGTGATAGTTGAACCATCCGCTGACCACCCCCCCGCAGCCACTCCCCTTGCCGGGGAATCGGCTGATGCATCCGCCGCCGCAGTTCCTCCTTCACCGCCAAAAGCTTCGCCTGCAGCCGATCGCGC
>DATHNI010000257.1:0-34736 GCA_035486135.1 Acetobacteraceae bacterium | reverse complement strand
GCTTGCCGAAAACGGGCTTGACCTGGAGGATGTGCGGAACGCGCTGACCAATGTCAGCGTGGACCAGCCGAAGGGCACTCTTTACGGCGACCAACGTGCCTACACGCTGCAGACGAACGACCAAGTCCTGAGCGCGAAGGGCTGGAATAACCAGATCATCGCCTACCGCAACGGCGGACCGATCCGGGTGTCCGATGTCGGCAAGGCGATCATCGGGCCGCAGGACACCACGCTGCGCGGTTGGGTGAACCAGCAGCGCGGCATCGTCCTGGCCGTCGAACGGCTTCCCGGCGCGAACGTCATCGGCACGGTGGCCGCGATCAAGGCCGCGCTGCCGCAGATCGAGATGTCGATTCCGCCCGCCATCAAGATCTCTGTCATTTCCGATCGCACCACCACCATCCGAGCCTCGATCGCCGATGTGCAGCACACACTTTTAATCACGATCGGCCTGGTGGTGGCGGTGATCTTCCTGTTCCTGCGCAACGCCCGGGCGACGCTGATCCCGGCCGTCGCAGTGCCTGTCTCGATCGTCGGCACGTTCGGGGTGATGTACGCGTTCGGCTACAGCCTCGACAATCTGTCGCTGATGGGGCTGTCGATCGCGGTCGGCTTCGTGGTGGACGACGCCATCGTGATGGTGGAGAACATCGCGCGCCACATGGAAATGGGCAAGACGCCGATGCAGGCGGCGCTGGATGGCGCCGGCGAGATCGGCTTCACCATCCTGTCGATCTCGATTTCGCTGGTCGCCGTGTTCATCCCGCTGCTGTTCATGAGCGGCATGGTCGGCCGCATGTTCCAGGAATTCGCGGTCACCGTTACCGTCTCGATCGCGGTGTCGGTGGTCGTCTCGCTGACCCTGACGCCGACGATGGGTGCCCGGCTCCTGCGGCAAGAGCACCCGGAACAAGCCGGCAGGCTGTCACGCGCGCTGGAACGCGGCTTCGACGCAATGCTCTCTGGTTATGACCGCCTGCTGGTGGTCGCGTTGCGGCACCGGTTCATCACGCTGATGAGCATGCTCGCCACCATCGCGGTGACCGGTTGGCTGTTCGTCGTCATTCCGAAGGGCTTCTTTCCGGAACAGGATACCGGGCTGATCATGGGTGTGACCGAGGCAGCAGAGGATGTCTCTCCCAACGGCATGGCCGCACTGCAGCAGCGCACGATCGCCGCGGTTGAACAGGACCCGGCCGTCCAATCCGTCGGCGCCTATATCGGTGCGGGCGGCGCCACATCGACCGAGAACCAGGGCCGCATTTTCGTCGCGCTGAAGCCGCGGGATGAGCGGGCGCCGATCACCCAGGTGATGGCGCGGCTCGACCGGGAGACGAAGGGCATAACGGGCATGCGGCTGTACATGCAGCCGGTGCAGGACATCAACATCGGCGGCCGGCTCACCGCGACGCAGTACCAGTACACGCTCACCGACGTCGACCTGAGCGAACTGAACAAGTGGGGCCCGATCATCGAGACCGCGCTGTCGAAGCTGCCGCAACTCGCCGATGTGACCAGCGACCAGCAATCGGCCGCGCCGCAGCTTACTTTGGCGATCAACCGGGATACCGCGTCGCGGCTGGGCATCACGGCGGCGCAGATCGACAACGTGCTGTACGATGCCTTCGGGCAGCGGCCGATCTCGCAGCTCTACACCAGCCTGAACCAGTACTACGTCATCATGGAGGTGCCCCCGAGGTTCCAGCTTGGCCCTAACGCGCTGCAACGGATCTATGTCCGCTCGCAGACCTCCGGCATGGTGCCGTTGAGCGAGCTGGTGACACAGCAGACCACGGTGTCGCCGCTGTCGGTGAACCACCAGGGTCAGTTTCCGTCGGTGACGATCAGCTTCAACCTGAAGGGCAATGCGCCGCTGGGTCCGGCGGTGTCGGCGATCCAGCGGGAGATGGCGGAGCTGCACGTGCCGCCGTCGATCAGCGCCAGTTTCCAGGGTAACGCACAGGCGTTCCAGAGTTCCCTCAGCAGCACGCCGATCCTGATCGTGGCGGCGTTGGTGGCGGTCTATCTCATCCTGGGCATGCTGTATGAAAACACGATCCATCCGTTGACCATCATCTCCACGCTGCCGGCCGCCGGCGCAGGCGCTCTGGCCACCCTGCTGGTATGCGGCTTCGGGCTCGACGTGATGGGGATCATCGGCATCATCCTGCTGATCGGTATCGTGAAAAAGAACGGCATCATGCTGGTGGACTTCGCGCTGGAGGCGGAGCGCAGCCGGGGCCTGACCGCGGAGCAATCGATCTACGAAGCCTGCAAGCTGCGCTTTCGCCCGATCCTGATGACCACGATGTGCGCCTTGCTCGGCAGCCTGCCGCTGATGCTGGGCACCGGAACCGGGTCCGAGCTGCGCCAGCCGCTGGGCTACGCGATGGCGGGCGGGCTGGTCGTCTCCCAGGTTCTGACATTGTTCACCACGCCGGTCGTATATATCTATATGGACAAGCTCGCCCACTTGCGCCTCTGGCGCGGCGACGGCGCACGCCAGCACCAGATAGCCGCGGCCGAATGAGCCGGTCTTGCGGCAGGGGAACCCAGAGGGGGAACCCAGACTGACAGAAAAGTCATTCGGCGTTATGGTAGCAACCGAGGAGGCTGCGGCTACCATGACGAACTGGAATACGTTCGACTTGAATCTCCTGGTGGTCTTCGACACGGTTATGCAGGAGAAGAACCTGACGCGAACCGGACAGCGGCTCGGGTTGACCCAGTCCGCCGTCAGTCATGCGCTTGCACGCCTGCGCCATATGCTGAACGACGAGCTGTTCGTCCGCACGCCGGAGGGGATGCTGCCGACCCCACGGGCGGAGCGCATGGTCGGACCGATCCACCAGGCGCTGCAGGAAATGCGGGTCGTCCTCGAGGCTGACGAGTTCGACCCGGCCCAGGCGTCGCGCACCTTTACGATGGCTGCCAACAACTATGCCGCGCGTGCGGTCGTCCCGGCCTTCGTGCGCCGGGCAGCCACAGTGGCGCCGTCGGTCGTGGTCGAGGTCCGGCCCGTCGGCATGTTGCACGTGCTCGATCAGTTGGATGCGGGTGCGGTGGAACTGGCGCTGGACACGCTGACCGACGGGGGCGAGCGGTTCAAATGCGTCGCCCTCCTGGAAGACGACTATGTGGCGATCCTGTCGGGTGACCATCCCCTGGCCAGCGAACCGACGCTGTCGATCGAGCATATCGGGGCCCTGCCGCACATCACCATCACATCCTCCCGTGACGATACGCAGTTCGTCGAGGACGCACTTGTCGAGCATGGCCTGATGCGCCGTGTCTGGACAAAGGTCCCGCTGCATTCCGTATTGTCGGTTCTCATCGGGTCCAGGGCGTTGGCGGTCGTGCCGCGGCGCGTCGCCGCATCCTTCATCTCCCCCAGCCCGCTGATCGTCCGGCCGCTGCCGTTCGCTGCACCGCGCGTGTCGCTGTCGATGATCTGGCATCGCCGGCTCGATCACCACCCGGCCCATCGCTGGCTGCGCGCGACCCTGCGGGCGGCGGTCAAAGAGCCATAGGCGGACTGCCGCGTGGCCAGGGTCCGGCGACCCCCGGACCATGAACGCCATGAATAGGGCCATCATGAACGCCACGAATAGAGCGATGAACAAGTAGAACACTGCATTTCGCCGGAAGCGTGCGAGATGTCGCCAAGACGGCCGGAATCATCGCCTCCCGTGGCGCGGTTCTGCCGTTCAAGCGAAAGAGGACCGCATGTCCCGGTTTTCCCGCCGTACTCTGCTCGCCGTGAGCGCCGCGGCGGGGATAGCCGTGGCGGCCCAGGCAACGGCTTTTGGCGATCCGGACGAGCCCCGGCACGGCACGATCAATGCCGGCAGCCGGGCCGCTCTCGGTGTCCTGCCGTCCGCCCGGGAAGCCCCACCGCAACGACTGGAGCAAGCATGAGCAACACCCCAGATTCCGACTCAGCGCAGATGGACTACACGCATCACGCGCCGGCCGATTCACCGGAGTTCGTGCCCTACCACCATTCCGCCGGCGGCTGGGGCGCCTTGCGGGCAACGGCGTTGGCGCTGCGCGATCAAAGTGTCGCGCTGAAAGGTTCAGGGGCGTTGCAGTCGATGAACCAGCCGGACGGCTTCGACTGTCCCGGCTGCGCGTGGCCCGACCCGGAAAACACGAGTTCGTTCGAGTTCTGCGAGAATGGCGCCAAGGCCGTGGCATTCGAACTGACGAAGCGCCGCGTCACCCGCGAATTCTTCGCGGCCCACACCGTCCGTGAGCTGGAACGGCAGAGCGACTATTGGCTGGAAGAGCAGGGGCGGCTGACGGAGCCGATGCGGTATGATGCGAAGAGCGATCACTATGTGCCGATCGATTGGAACGAGGCGTTCGCACTGATCGCCCGCGAACTCAACGCACTGGATAATCCGAACCAGGCGGAGTTCTACACCTCGGGCCGCTCGTCCAACGAAGCGGCCTTCATGTACCAGATCTTCGTGCGGTGTTTTGGTACGAACAACTTTCCCGACTGTTCGAATATGTGCCACGAGCCGACCAGCGTCGGTCTTCCCGAAAGCATCGGTATCGGCAAAGGTACCGTCTTGCTCGAGGACTTCGCGGAGTCCGACGCGATCTTCGTCATCGGCCAGAATCCCGGCACCAACAGTCCACGGATGATGACGGAGCTGCACGCCGCGTCGCATCGGAACGTGCCGATCGTGGTGTTCAATCCGCTGCGTGAACGCGCTCTCGAACGCTTCACCGCGCCGCAAAGCCCGATCGAGATGGCGACGTTCGGCGAAACGCGGATCGCCAGCGAGTTTTGCCAGGTGGGTGTGGGCGGCGACGTCGCCGCGCTGAAGGGGGTGATGAAGCTGGTGCTGGAGGCGCACGACACAGCAATAAAAAACGGCCAGGCGCCGGTGCTCGATCTGGCGTTCATTGCAGAGCACACGCATGGTTTTGCTGAATTTGCCGAGGAGCTGCACCGCACCGGATGGGATGACATACTGCGTGCCTGCCGCTTGCCATACGATCAGTTGCAGCGGGTCGCCGACGTTTACGTCAAGGCGCGCAAAGTCATTGCGTGCTATGGCATGGGCATCACCCAGCACCGCACCGGGTCTGCGAACGTGCAGCAGATTGTCAACCTGCTGCTGCTGCGCGGGAATATCGGCAGGCCAGGGGCCGGCATCTGCCCTGTGCGCGGGCATTCGAACGTGCAGGGCGACCGGACGATGGGAATCGACGAGAAGCCATCGGCGGCGTTGCTAGACAAGATTCGGGAGGTGTTCGGATTCGAACCGCCACGCGCACACGGCCACAACGTCGTGGAGGCGGTGCGGGCAATGATCGATGGCACCGCCAAGGTGTTCGTCGGCCTGGGCGGGAATTTCGTCAGGGCGATACCGGATTGGGACATCGCCGAAGCCGCGATGCGGCGGCTGCGGCTGACCGTCGCGATCAATACCAAACTCAATCGCGGTCACCTGGTGCATGGTGCGCAGGGGTTGATCCTGCCCTGCCTGGCGCGGAGCGACATCGACGTGCAAGCCAGCGGCCGGCAGGCGATCACGGTCGAGGACAGCATGTCGATGGTGCATGCGTCGGCCGGGCTGGTTGAGCCACCCAGCGGACAACTTAAATCCGAAGTGGGCATCGTCTGCGGCATGGCGCGCGCGACGCTGCCCCGCAAGGGCGTCGACTGGGATTACTTTGTCGCTGACTACGGTCGGATACGCGACAAGATCGAGGCGGTGCTGCCCCACCTCTTCGTCGATTTCAACAAGAAAATCCACCAGCCGGGCGGCTTCCATCTCACCACCCCGCCACGCGATCGGGTGTGGAATACCGCCACCGGCCGCGCCAATTTCCTGATCTTTCCGGGTGTCGAGGAGGATCCCTTTGTCTCCAACCCCGACATGCTCCGATTGATGACGCTGCGCAGCCACGACCAGTACAACACGACGATCTACAGCCTCAACGACCGGTATCGCGGCGTATTCAACGGACGCATGGTAGTGTTCATGAACGAAGCCGATATGCAGCGGCGGCAGATCGTCCCTGGAACCCTGGTCGAGATCGAAGCGCTCGCCGAGGATGGCAAACGGCGTATCGTGCGTGGCTTCCGGGCAAAGGCGCACGACGTTCCGGCTGGTTCGATCGGCGCCTATTATCCGGAAACCAACCCGTTGCTGCCGTTGTCGCATTACGATCGCAAGAGCGGCACGCCAGCGGCGAAATCCATCCCGGTCCTGGTCCGCCCGATCGACGCTACGGCAGCGTAACCGGTTGCCGTGAGCGACGACGCGATCTCGATGGCATCCGCGCGGACCATCGATGCTCGCGTACGTTTGCCGATCCTTGCCGCGGCCACCGTCGTCACCGGCGTTGGCGCCGGTCTGGGCGGAATGTCGCTTGCCCTGCTGCTGCATGCCGTCCAACACCTCGCGTATGGCTACAGCCTCGGGTCGCTGATTGGTCCGGAGAGCTTTCTCGACGGGGTGCAGGCCGCGTCACCGTTGCGACGCGTGGCAGTACTGGAAGTGTGCGGTGCCGTCGCCGGAATCGGATGGTGGGCCGTCCACCGGTTCGGCCGCCCGCTCGTCTCGGTCCGCAAGGCCGTGGCGGCGGGCGATCCGCGCATGCCTGGGTTCGTCACAGTCGCGCATGTGCTGCTGCAAATCATCACCGTCGGGCTGGGCTCGCCGTTGGGCCGTGAAACGGCGCCCCGCGAGATCGGCGCCCTGGTTGGCGGCTGGATTGCCCATACTGCTCGGCTGACTGCGGAGGAGGCGCGCACGATATTGGCATGCGGCGCCGGCGCGGGCCTTGCAGCCGTTTATAACGTTCCGTTGGGCGGGGCATTGTTCGTCATGGAAGTATTGCTCCGCAGCTTTGCTGCTCCGGTGGCGATCCCCGCCTTGGCAACCTCGGTCATCGCCGCGATGGTGGCCTGGATCGGCCTGGGTGACCAACTGCAATACACCGTGCCGCATCTGGGAATCAGCCCATCGCTGATCGTGTGGTCGATGCTCATGGGACCGGCATTCGGATGTGCCGCCTGGAGTTTTACACGGCTGACAAGCAGCGCAGTCAAGCGCGCGCCCCTCGATCGCTGGATGATCGTGTGGTGTCTGGCGGTATTCTCCGGCATCGGATTGCTTTCCACACGATTCCCGGCGCTGCTGGGAAACGGCAAGGGGGCACTTCAACTCGGGTTGGACGGCGATGTCGGTCTCGATCTGGCAATAACGTTGCTAGGGCTGAAGATCATCGCCACCACAGCCAGCTTGCGGGCAGGTGCTGCGGGCGGTCTTATGACTCCCAGCCTGAGCATTGGGGCCCTGCTGGCAATTGTCCTCGGCGCAGGATGGAATTTGTTCGGGCCGCCGGTTCCGACAAGTGCGTTCGCGATGGTGGGGGCGGCTGCGTTCCTGTCCGCATCGATGCGAATGCCGCTGACTGCCATGGTTCTCGTCTTCGAGCTTACGGGTGCTGACCAGGACTTCCTGGTGCCGGTTCTCCTCGCCGTGTCCGGCGCCTTGGCGGCATCCTGGCTCTGCGAGAAGACATGCTCCAGCGCAACCTGATCGGACGATGCTTGACATTATTAAGACCGCACACGTACCCCTGACCAACCTGCATTTCCGAACCGCTGATCCCCGCGCTACCTCTTCCGGCAGGGCACGTATCCAGCCCGTCGGATCGGGGAACCGCAGATGTCTCAAACGACGATCGTCCAGACTGCAAACCTTGGTGGGACCCTGGACGATCCGGGTCGGCCTGGGTCAACGTATCGGCCGCCGGAGGTGCCAACGCTCGAAACCAGGGGCCTGTCGCGGACTGTTTCCGGCAAGATCCTGGTGGACAGCATCAGCGTTCGGATACGGCCGGGCGAGGTGCTGGCCGTGGTCGGCCCGAGTGGCGCGGGCAAATCATCGTTCCTGCGCCTGCTGAACCGACTGGATGAACCGACCTGCGGCACCGTATTGCTGCATGGCAAGGACTATCGCCAGATCGCGCCACGAGATCTGCGTCGTCGTGTCGGCATGGTCATGCAGACGGCCTATCTGTTTCCCGGGACGGTGGCAGCCAACATTGCGTTCGGACCACGGCAACGCGGCGAAACGCCGACCGCTGGGCAAATTGCAGCGTTGCTCGATCGGGTCGGTTTGCCAGGATACCACGATCGCGACGTGAGCAACCTTTCGGGCGGCGAGGCACAACGCGTGTCGGTGGCTCGCACCCTGGCCAATGCACCGGAGGCTCTGCTGCTGGACGAGCCGACATCCGCGCTCGATGAGGCTTCGGCGCGCGGCATCGAGGAGCTGCTGCGCGGTATCATCGAGGAGCAGCGGATGACCTGCGTGATTGTGACGCACAACAGGCCCCAGGCTGCACGCATCGCGGATCGCACAATGGTCCTGCAGGCTGGCGGGCTGGTTACGATCGGGCCCACCGAGGAGGTGCTGCATGTTTGCTGATCTGTTAAACAACCTGGGCGGCAATCTCGTCACGGGATTGGCCCAGGCGGCCGCTGCCATCGTGCTCTGCATGGCCGTGGTGGTCGCATGCCGGCGCTTTGCCGTGCATGTGGAGCGCGAGGCCGCTGTATCGATTGCCCGCGGCCTCGTTCAGATGGTGTTCGTCGGGGCCGTACTGGCACTGCTGCTGCACGGACGGTTGCTCGTCGGCGTGCTCATCCTGCTGGCGATGACCGTCGCCGCCGCGGTGACCGCCGCGCGCCGCGCGCGAGACATCAAGGGGGCGACGCTGCGCGCCTTCTGGGCGATCGCTGCCGGGTCCGGCGTCGTGATCGCCGGTATGCTGGCGACCGGCACGCTGCAAACGAGCGTCACGATGCTTGTGCCGGTGGGCAGCATGATCATCGCCAATGCGATGAACGCCTGCGCGCAGGCCGCCGAGCGCTTCCGGGCCGATGTCACCTCGCATGTCGGCCAGGTGGAAGCCGGCCTGGCGCTTGGCGCTGACCCCGCTGTCACCGTCGCGCCCTATGTGCAGAGCGCGGTCTACGCCAGTTTGCTCCCCCGCCTCGACATGTTGAAGTCGCTGGGCCTGGTGTGGATACCCGGCGTGATGGCCGGAATGATGGTGTCGGGCGCCAACCCGGTTTACGCGGGTATTTACCAATTCATCATCGTCGCCATGATCCTGACCGCGTCCGGTATTGCCGGATTGGTCATGACATTGCTCATGCGGGCGCGCACCTTCTCGCCGGCCGCGCAATTGATCCTGCGCACGCGGTAAGCCCGGTGGTGATTGCCGACCAACGTCATGGCGGGCCGCCTGGTCAAAACTCCAGGGGGCAGGCTCTGGCCCGCCGTTACGCCTTTTTTGCATTGGAACCGAAAGTCGTGGATACCGACCGGAGCCTGCCGCGAGGCGTTTGATCCGGTGTTCGGCATGACGAACCGGCGTGCCGTGCGGAGCCAGCTGACGCTCGGTACCTGTGCTGTAGGCCGGCGTTGGCCGGAAAGCGGACGCTTGGCCTCGTGCGAAAATCAAGCAGATTGTGTGAAAACGCAATTGCGGCGAGGCTGCTCGAAACGTCCGATCGCACAGAAGCTCAAGCAGGCACGAAAGATTCAAAACAGGCAGGGATAGGGCGATGAGCTCGCTTGTTGCTGTTACGGCGCGGAGCTTTCAACGATCTGCACGATTTTTTGCAACACGAAGAGATATCGGTGGGATCTGGCATGTTCGCCATTCGTCTCCGCATGGCCATTTGGGGCAGAACCGATCTCTTACCTGATCGCGGCGACGCTGGCATCCAGCGCCCGAGGATCGGTCACCATTCCCATGTGACTGACACCGGGCACGAGAGTCACCGGCACGTCCTGGCGCACGGCATGGATCAGCGGTCCATAGCGGTCAGCATAAAAAAGTTCGTCGTCGGCACCGATGACTATAGCGAGCGGTTGATGCACCGCGGCGAGCCGGCCGAGCGCATCGGGTGGCGCGCCGAAGTCCGCCACCAACCGATAAGAATAGGCCGCATCCAGCGGCACCGAGGCATGCGGATCAACGGCGAAGGCGACGGCCGTAAGGCCATTGAACCAGGGCATATCAAGCCTGTTCAGAATCTTCAGCGCGACGATGCGGCCCACGAATGGCGCGGCCCACCCGCCAACATGCGGACGGTAGGTCACTGCATCGTAAGGCATAGTGGGCGACAGGAGGACAAAGCGGTTAAACAGGGGCGCATATGGCCCCTCGGCAATGCGAAATACGAACCCACCGCCGGACGAGTGGCCAACCAGAATAAGATTGCCACTCGGATGGCGCGAACGAACAACGCCCACCAAATCGGCGAGGTCGTCATCGAGCTGGCCGATATAATCGATGTCGCCCGCCCTACCGTCATGACCGTGACCCCGCAGGTCCGGCACAAAGATCGTGTCGCCAGTGGAATTCATTGCCATTGCCACGGCATGCATGCCGCTGCTTTCTCCCGACGAGCCATGGATAAGCACGATCACGTCCGGCCCTGCTCCCGGATAGACACGATAGCTCAGCGCCTGTCCGTCACGTGCATGAAACTGCTGAAGCTTCGGCAGGTTGGAAAAATCGATGTGGCGCATCGGATCGCTCACCGAGGTTAGCTCACGGGGCGGAGATGCCGTGCCACAGATAATAAGGCCGGTGAGGGCAGCAACCGCTGCGACGATCAGACCGGCCGCCGCGGCGCCGATCCATATCCCAGCGTGGTAAATGCTTGATGCAGTCATGGCCCTCTCTCAGACAGTTCAGGAGCCGGGACTTCTGCCGGTGAGCGAGCGATGAAGAACCTGTGCGCCGCCGGGAATCAAGGATAGGCGCTTTTGGCTGCAAGTGCCATCGGCATTGGCTCGACGAGGGGGGACAATGCCTGCCCAGGTTGGCAGTCATGCGTCAACAAGCGCTGCATTGTCCGATTCGTGCCCGCCGAGCTCGACCCAACGCGAACCACTCGATACACAAGTCAAGCAGATTGTGTAAAAACGCGAGTCCGGCGAGGGCCGCTAAACTTCCGGCCGTCACGCTGCGCTCGTGCGTATAATTCCCAACTAGCTTCGGCAGCAGAACAGGATTGCTCGTTGCTGTCACGGCATGGAGCTTTCACACGGTCTGCAAGATTTTCCCGCCGCCTCTGAGTCGTAGCAAAATCGATACCTCAGGCGGCGCGGAAATCCGGTGCGAACGTCCGCAATGGGTCGTGAGCGGCGACGGCTCAGGGGGTACCAAGTGTCGGATTTTATCCACTAGCTCACGCAGCGGGTCGGACACGTACTCGCGACGCGTGTTCAGCCTCAGCCGACGCGCAGGAATTCGCAAACTGCGATTCGGTCTCACGGCCTACAGCCACCAAAAAGTCGATCAACACGCGCGTCCGTGGCGGCACATTACGTCGCGACGGATATATGACGTAAGTTTGCTCCTGTGCGGAGGTGCATTGCGGCAGCAATCGGCAGAGCCGTCCGGCGCGGATGTCATCCAGCACGTGGGG
Source organism: Acetobacteraceae bacterium (assembly GCA_035486135.1). GTDB lineage: Bacteria > Pseudomonadota > Alphaproteobacteria > Acetobacterales > Acetobacteraceae > JASHVB01. The sequence continues at coordinate 23,251 of DATHNI010000257.1, read as the reverse complement.
TTCCTGAAGGAAGGCTACACCGTAGCCGGCCAAAGCCGCCCGGTGCACCATCGTGGAACTGCTGGCATGCAGGGCTCCTGCGACCCGGACATCAACCGGTCCGGTCGGGCCGGTGAAGCTCCAGCGATTGCTGTCCGGCCCGGTCTCGTGAATGATGCAACTGTGCTGCGCAAGCTGCGTGGGTTCCTGGGGGACACCGTGTTCTTCCAGGTAGGCCGGCGCGGCCACCACCGCCCGGCTGAACGTCGCGATCGCGCGGGCGACATCCGAGGCATGGTCTGACCGCCCATTCTGCACCACGAGGTCGAGACGCTCCTCGATCAGGTCGCCAAACCGCTCGCCGAGCACCAGTTCGACCGACATCCCCGGGTAGCGGCGGAGCAACGTGGAAAGGCGGGACGTCACCAGGATGGCCATCCCGGGCGGCAGGCCCAAACGTACCTGGCCGGTGGGCGAGGCTTTCCGGCGCCCAAGCGTCACCTCCATCTCCTCCGCCGCATCCAGCATGCCACGAGCCTGCGCAAGCAGGGTTTCGCCGTCATCCGTCAGGCTAAGGCGGCGTGTCGTTCGATGCAGCAGCCGAACCCCGAAATGGTCTTCCAACTGTTCAATCAGGCGCGTGATGCTCGAATGGCTGCATTCGACTTCGCGCGCGACGGCAGAGAAGGAGCCGGTTTCAACGACTCGCACGAATGTTCCAAGGGCGTGGAGCATGTCCATGACTGCAATTCCTTCGGTGGCAAAGTTCACGACTGTCGCAGCGGACTTTCGGCCACCCTGAATCCGCTGATTGACAGACATAGGACGTGCGCCCGGCCGGGAAGACTGAATTGCGTTCGCCGCGACATGCCGGTTGCTAATACCGGCGGCCTCGCCGCCGTCGAATGATGACTGGCTGGCCGCCTGCCTGGGCCGGCGCGGGGCGTGTCTCGTCACGCGGGCGGCGCAAACCCGCCGCAATGTTCCGGCAACGGCCCGCGATCCATGCATGCCGCTCAATCGTCCCGCCGCCTCACGAAGGCCACATCAGGGCCACCAGTGGCACGACCACCGCCGTCAGCAGCCCGTTCAACCCGATCCCCAGCGCCGCGAAGGCCGCTGCCAGGCTGCTCAGCGGCGCCACCTGCGCCGCCGCCACGCCGCTGCCGGCGACGCCGGCCGCCAGCCCGTGTGCCCGCCAGTCGTCCACCCGCATCCAGCGCAGCATCGTCTGCCCAACGATCGCGGCAATGATCCCGCCGGCGATCGCCAGCGCCGCGGTCAGCGCCGGCACCCCGCCGACCTCCTGCGCCAGCGACAGCGCGATCGGGGTCGTCACGGCCTTCGGTGCCATGGACAGCGCAATGGCCCTCCCACCGCCAAGCCAGGCAACCACAGCAACGCCACTCAGTGCCGAGGTCAGCGAGCCAGCCAGCAGCGCCAGCCCCACTCCGGGAAAACTTCGCCGCACGTGGCTCAGGTTCAGTGCCAGTGGCACCGCCAGCGCCACCGTCGCCGGACCGAGCAGGAACTGGATGAACTGCGCGCCGGCGAAGTAGCGGGCATAGGGCGTGCCGGTTGCCTCCAGCAGCGCGGACACGAGCAGAATGGCGATCAGCACGGGATTGGCCAGCGGCGCACCCCTGCACACAAGCTGCACCTTCTGCCCGAGCACATAGGCCGCGAGCGTCACCGCCAGCCAGGGCAGCGGCGTCAGGCCAAGCGGCTGCCAGACCGCCTGCAAAACGTGATTCATCGATGCGTCTCCTACTCGGCGGCTGCTTCGGGCACGGCGTGGCGTCGGGCGCCGCTGACCCGTGAGACGTGGTGCATCACCAGCCCGGTGACCGCGAGCCCGAGTACTGTCGAAACGAAGAGTCCCGCCAGGATTGCCAGCCACTCCCGCCGCAGCACGCCGAGTTCGGCGATGATGCCGACGCCCGCCGGCACAAACAGCAGCCCCATGTTCGCGATCAGCCCATTGGCCGCCTTCAGCAGCGGCGGCGGCACGGCTTGCTCCGCCGCCGCCCCGGCGCTGCCGCGGGCCACCAGCACGATGGTCAGCAGGACCATGCCGATCAGCGGCCCGGGCAGCGGCAGGTGCAGTGTCTGCCGCAGCAGTTCTCCGACAAGCTGCAGGCCGATCAGGATGGCGAAAGCGGAGGGCATTGCCGTGGGCTCGCTCAAGCCGTCCGCGGGCTTGCCGGCGCGGCGTCGCCCAGCCCGGCATCCGCCGCGGCGAGCAATCCCAGCGCCGACCAGTCGAGGCCGGACCAGCCACGCGCCACGGTGGCGACCAGCCGGTCATGCACCACGCTGGCGACCGACATCGGCACCGCGAGCGTTTCCGCCTCGGCCAGCGCCAGCCGCAGATCCTTCACCGCGAGCGGCGCCGTCATCCCCGGCGGATCGTAGCGCCCATCGACGATCTTGCCGCCGTAGGCCTTGTGTACCCGCCCGTCGAACAGCGATCCGGTGAGCACGTCGAAGGCGAGATGCGGGTCGATGCCGCCCTTGCGCAGCAGGGCGAACACCTCGCCCATGCTTTGCAGTGTCGCGGCGGTCAGCACGTTGCCGGCGAGCTTGACCAGGTTGGCCTGGCCCGGATCGTCGCCGATGACGAACACGCGCTGGCCCAAACGCTCCAGCACCGGCTGCACGCGGGCCACCGCCTGCTTCGCGCCGCCCGCCAGCACGAACAGAAGCTGCGCACGAGCAAGATCGGGATTGCCCAGCACGGGCGCGGCCACAAACCCTTGTCCGTGCGCCGCATGGGCCTTTTCCAGCCGGCGCGACAGCTCGGGGCTGATCGTGCCCATGGCGACATGCACGGCGCCCGGCGGCAGGATGTGGACCAGTCCACGGGGCTGCCCATTGGACCCGAGCGCCACCGTCTCCAGCGCAGCGTCGTCCGGCAGCGCAGTGATGACCAGATCGCAGGTGGCGAGATCCTCCAGGTGCTGTGCTGAGGTTGCACCCTCCACCTGCAGCGGCTGCGCGCGCCGGCGGTCCCGATCATAGGCGACGATGCGGTAGCCGGCGGACAGCAGGTTCCCCGCGAAGGCTTCGCCCATGCGGCCCAGTCCCACCACACCGACGCAGCTAACTTTCGCCTGCGGTAATTCTTGCGCAGACGGGCAAGCCGCCTTGCCACGCGCCGGCTTGGCGGCACGCTCGGGTAGACGATCGATCAACGAGTCCATGACAGCCTCCTGCTTCAGCAACGCCACGAAAATGGCCAGGCACGGCTTGTAAGGAATGGCTGCGGGGGCAAATCATTTTTGCGGCCAGGGGATGAATGGCCGCGCGCAGGGCCACGCACTGCAGGAACAGGCGGGGCCCGGACTGACTTCAGGGAGCATCGCAGCGTGGACTACTTCGCCGGAATGCGCGCCTTCGTCCGCGCAGTGGAACTCGGCAGCTTCTCCCGCGCCGCCGTGGAGGAGTGCGTCAAGGTCTCCACAATCTCCCGCTACGTCACCGCCCTGGAGGCGGATCTGGGCGCCGCCTTGCTCAACCGTTCGACCCGCCGCCTGCACCTGACCGAGGTCGGCGCTGCCTTCTATGACCGCGCGGTGCGTATCCTCGCCGATGTGGAGGACGCGCGACTGGCGGCGGCGTCGCAGAACATGCGGCCGCAGGGGCTGCTGCGGATCAACATCCCCGGTGCGTTCGGCCGCCGGCACGTAGTGCCGCATTTGCCGGATTTCCTCGCCGCGCATCCCGCCATCCAGGTGGACGCGACGCTGGCTGACGAGACGGTGGACCTGATCGCCAGCGGGGCCGACGTCGCGCTGCGGATCGGTGCACTGGCGGATTCCAGCCTGGTCGCCAAGCGCCTGGCGCCGCAGCGCCGGCTATTGGTGGCGGCACCTGCCTACCTCGCCGGCCGGCGGCCCGTTGCCGCGCCGAACGACCTGCAGGACCACGACTGCCTGCATTTCGCGCTGCAGCCGAAGCCGGCCTGGTATTTCCTGCCACTCGACGCGCCGGCGGCGGAACCGCTGGAGGTTGCGGTGCGCGGCCGCCTGCGCGCCAATGATTCCGAGGCGTTGCTCGATGCCGTGCTTGCCGGACTGGGGATTGCGCTGCTGCCCACCTGGCTGACCGGCGAGGCGATCATGGCTGGCCGGCTGACCCCTCTGCTACCGGACTGGGAGGCAGTGATCGCGCCGGGACCACAGCGGGCGATCTGGGGCGTGTATCCGCCCAAGAAAGTCGTCTCGCCCAAGGTCCGCGCCTTCCTGTCGTTCATCGAGGAGCGGTTCGGCAAGCCGCCTTACTGGGATCATGCGCGATGGGATCACGCGGGTGGGCTGCGGAAGACGGGAGCGGCGCCTCGCCCGGCACGGTCCGCTCCTGGCGCGGCGACAACCGAGGCGGCGAAATAGGTCCGGCCCGGCCAAAGGCACTTCACGAAGCCTGGCGGACCGGTACTGCGTGGTGGGTTGGTCTCGGCCTCTGCCGGTGATCGGCCGGATCGCCATTCTGCCGTTTACCTCCGGCATATCGGCTTTCAGGTCAGGTCCGGCCGCCGCAACGCCGGCGGGCGGCGTGTTCTCGATCGCCGAGGGCGCCGCGTCCCTCTGCTGCGGTGGCCGCCATATCAATCCGGCAGGAAGGTGCAGTACGGATAGTAGGTGCCATACGGGCACTGATACGCGTACGGGGCGACCCACAACCTGCCGCGATATCCCCAACCTCCACGCATGGCGTAACCGCCGTGGAAGCCTCCCCCGTAAAGGCCACCACCATGGAAGCCACCGCCATGGAAGCCGCCGCCATGGAAGCCTCCGCCGTGGAAGCCACCACCGCCATGGAAGCCACCACCACCATGGAAGCCTCCGCCACCGCCACCTCGAACCAGTTGCACAGTGGCAGCCTGATCCGGCGCGTTGGCCGCCAAGGCCGCCGGCACGGCGGCCATGGCCACGATTGGGGCCAATGCGGCAATCCTTCGAACGAGATGCATGACACTCTCCTATCTGTCGAGAAACCAGATAGGCGGGCGCGCGCTATGGAAAACGATTGTCAGCGCATAAGGAGATGCCGCCGTGGCATGGCCGTGCGTCGGTGTGAGGTCGCGGCAGCCGGACACAACGAGGATGCAGCTGCGCCTCGGCTCTGCTCAGACGAGGCGTGAACCAGGTATGCCGGCTCCGTGAGGCCGCCAAATTCATCACGAAGTCGCAGGTCAACCAACGCACCCTGCGCGCCGTGTGCCAGCAGTTCTTGATTTCATTGATGGGCGTACCAGGTCTCGAGCCTGGGACAAGCTGGTCAAGAGTTGGTAGATCATCCTGTCCCGGACCGTCCCACGGCGTCTGGAGATGGCAGAAATCGCCTGTTTCGCGACCTGATCCACCAATTTTGTCCGTTGTCGATTCGGGTGATCCCCGGCTGCTTGAAGCCCATTGAAGCCCCAGGCAGGAAGGACATAGCCGGATGCCCGCACGACCTGCCGGTACGCAAGGCGCCACTCTTGCGGCCGCGGCGGCGTTGCTCTGGCTGTTGGTCGTCTGTTCCGGACCGGTCCATGCCGCGCAGCCGTCCACATCCGCAACGGACCAGGCCGCTGCGTCCGTCTGGGCCACACAGCAGAGCGATCTCTGTGCGATGGCGCTGCGGCAGGCGGAACAGCGCTATCATCTGCCGCCCGCGCTGTTAGTGTCGATCGCCCGGGCGGAGAGTGGACGGCCGATTACCTCCCTCACCGACGTTCGCCCGTGGCCTTGGACCATCGATGCCGACGGCAGCGGCCTCTTCCTTGACAGCAAGGCAGCGGCGGTCGCTTGGTTACGACTCCAGGCCCGTCACCACAGCGCCGTCGATGTCGGCTGCATGCAGGTGGATCTGCATTACCACCCCAACGCCTTCAGCTCGATCGAGGAAGCTTTCGATCCTGCCGCCAACGCAGACTATGCCGCGCGGCTTCTCGTTGACCTGTACCACGGCGAGGCGGGGGGCAACTGGGATATCGCCGTCGGGCTCTATCACTCTCATACACCGCTGCTCGCCGCGGAATACCGCGACCGTGTCGCACTGATCGGCGCCGACGTTCTGCACGGCACCCTCAAGGGCGTGCCGCTCTATGTGCGCGCCATTCGTCAAGGCACGCTGCGGCTGCCATTGGAAGGCGGCAAGGTGGCGTTGATCAACGTGCACCGCCAGCCAGCCAGGCGGTCACGTCACCCCTTCACCGCGTGCCAGATCGAGCGGATTCTCGGACCCTATCTCAACCGCCCCCGGCCTGGCGCAACGTGCGTCGAGCAGCCGCGGTAGGTGAGACGAAGGTCTGTGACGTCGCTTCCGGCGGTTCGCGAAGAGCCGTTGCGCATCAGCTACGTGGCCAGCGACACGAACCTTGCGGAGGTCGGTTCGCCGCGGTCAGCATCAACCACAGAGCCGTTCCGCACCGCCCAATAGAGCTTCGGCCAATACGGGGGCAGAATGGCCGCATCCTCCATCGCCTCCCGCGTCGCATCAGCCAGCAGTTTGTTGCGCTTTGTCTCATCGAACTCCGTCGCCGCCCGTTTCGATAAGGCGTCGAACCGCGGGTTGGAATAACGTGCCCGATTGAGTGAGCCTGTTCCCGCGTCCTTATCGTGTGTCGGCGCCATCACGGGCGAACATCTGGTCCAGCTAGACATGCTCGAACTTGACCACGCGCCGCACACGACCCCAGGTTCCGGGCTGCACGACATAGATGTCGCCGCGTGAGTCGCACCAGATACCGTGACAGGAGCGGTGGATCGCGCCACCCCAGCGTGCCAGCCGCTCACCGTCCAGCGTCAAAATGCTGACCATGCCGCCGTTATGCTCGGCGACATAAACGATGTCGTCAGCGTCAACGTAGAAGAATGCGGGGCCGATCAGCTCGGTGGGCCAGATCTCCAGCAGATGGCCGTCCTGATCGAATACCTGGACACGATTGTTCTCGCGATCTGCTACCAGCAGCCGCCCGCGTCGATCGACCCAAACGCCGTGCGGCAAATTGAACTGACCCGGCGCGGTGCCCGGTGCACCCCACGAAAACAGATGTTCCGCCTGGGGTGAAAACTTGTGAATGCGGGCATTGCCGTAGCCATCGCTCATAAACATCGAGCCGTCCGGTGCGAAGGCGATATCGGTCGGCAGATTGAAGGGACCACCGCCATGCGTCACTTTCTGCCAAGCCTGTGAGCTGAAGTCATCGTCGGGAACGCCAGTGTCGGCGCGATGGCCGCGCCGTCCGATGGTCTGCAACAGCTCGCCGTCTGGCGTGAATTTCATGAACTGCATATGGTGCTCGTCGGTGAGCCACGCAAAACCCGCTGCGTCGAACCGGATGGCGTGCGGGAATCGGAAGCGGCCCGCACCCCAGGAGAACAGGAATTCGCCGGAGCGGTCGAAAACGACAATGGGATGATCGGGGCTTCGATTGAAGCAATAGACACGATCGTGTGGGTCAACCGCGACCGCGGCGGGTTTCATGTCCACGCCGATGGGGACATGCGCCCAATCCTCGCGCACCTTGTATGTGTACTGTCCGCTGCCAACGATCGTTTCCATCGCTTGCTCCCTTGGTCGGTTGTTCGCCTTCGTGGATGCGGGTGGGGCTATCATCCTATGGCAGACGAGCTGGTGTCCATGCCGCCGCGCCCCGACCGGTTTCTACCGTCTGTCGTCGGCCCTTTGTCCGACGGTGTGGCGGTCAAGGGTGCTGCCAATGAAGCGATCGATGCGGCGGGACACAAACCCGGCCGACCGCCCGGAACCTGCCGGCGGCCGTTGACACACACCAGGACCGAGCTATAGAACGTATCAAGAACACGGAGGAGTGTCACACACCATGACCATCACGCATTCGCGCGGCCAGCCAGACCGAGTTGCGCGGCTGGGAGATGGGCTTCCCGTGGTCATGGACCGCCTGTTTTCGGCGGTACCGTGTCAACCGGCGCTGATCGCGCCGCGGCCGGCGCGCCGCGTGCGCCGGGACCCAGTCATCGGTCACCCGTGGTCCGCCGAGGACAGTCTGATGGTGATCGGTTGGGTCCTGGCCATGCCGTTTGCCGCCGCGCGCTTCGAGCACGCGATCCTCACGCCACCGTTTGCGCATCTCCCGGCCGGCGGCAGCTTTGTCGTGGCGTCCGCCGAGGCTCTCCTGCAACTTGCTGTCGCGGCCAAGGTGGCAAGGTCGTTCACTGCCATTATGCGCCGGGCTGCGCGGCAGGTGGTTCGCGGCTGCGGAGGCTGGACCGCGGTCCACGTGCCTGGCCGTCGTGATCGAGCGGTGTCGTTGTCTCGGGATGATGCGACGTGGAGTCCGGTCGTCTGAGCGGTGTGGTCGCCGCGTCTTCCGCCGCGCAAGACCGCCATCCTGCATGATCCGTTGCAGGGACCGAGCGCACGCGAATTCCATCGTTGCGGATGGCCTGGCCTTCCATGATGGGCAATCTGCTTTGCCAAAAGCCCCACCGCGCGGCAGGCCGCGACGAAGGGTTGGTCACAACCTGCTACTGCGACTCAGCACACGAAAGTCGGACGTTCTCCGCTTCCTGACCGACCCGAGCGTGCCGTTCACCAACAATTTCGCCGAGCGCGACGGGCGGATGGTGAAATTGCGGCAGAAGATCTCCGGCGGCTTCCGCTCCGAGCAAGGCGCCGCAGACTTCGCCGTTATCCGATCGCTGCTCTCGACCGCCAGAAAGCAGGGATGGGGCCTGCTCCAAACACTCACCGGCGGCCCGGAGCAACTCACCGCCAACCTGCGCTCGGCATGATCACTCCGCCTATCTGGGCGGTTACGAAATCTGTATTTCAAAACCTCACTTTTGTTGGTCACCGCCAGATGGAATAGTGCGGAGGCGCCTCGATTCAACAGGCGCGTCCAACTCCGAGCCATATTCTATGAGATCTACGATGGCGGCCACGTTAGCTGCTGCCACACCGGCGATGGCCTGCCCGTCACGCGTGGACCATCGGACAACTGCCGTCGCCCAGCGGGCGGAACGCATGCGCGGCGTCCACGCTGCGCACCAGTTTGTAATAGTCCCACGCATACTTGCTCTCCGCCGGCGACTTGACCTGGAACAAATACATCGGGTGCAGCACGCGGCCGTCGGCACGGACCTCGCCCTTGCCGAACAGCGTATCGTCGGTCGGCATCGTCTTCATCCGCTGCACGGTGGCACGGCCGCTCGCCTTGGCCTCGGCAATCCCGAGCGCCGCCATCGCCTTCAGGCAGTGCCAGTTGGCGCTGTAGTCGCCGGCCTGGATCATCGACGGCATCCAGCCATTCATCCGCGCGCCAAACCGCTTGCCGTAAGCGCGGGTCTGGTCGGTCATGTCCCAATAGAACGCCTCGCTGAGCATCAGCCCCTGCGCCGTTTCCAGCCCGACGCCGTGCAGGTCCGGCAGCATCATCAGCAGCGCGGCGAGCGTGGCACCCTTCTGGGTCAGGCCGAACTCGTGCGCCTGCTTGACGCAGTTCACCGTGTCGGCGCCGCTGTTTGCCAGGCCGATCACCTTGGCGCCGGACGCCGCGGCCTGTACCAGGAAGGCGGAGAAGTCGGTGGTCTCGGGGAACGGCGTGAACACGGTGCCCAGCACCTTGCCTCCGGCGCCGGTGACGAAGGACGCGGTGTCGCCCGCCAACTGCTTGCCGAACGCGTAGTCGGCGGCGACGAAGTACCAGGAGTCGCCGCCCGCTGCCACCAGCGCCCCGCCGGTGGTGTGTCCGATTGCCCAGGTGTCATACACCCAGTGCACGTGGTTCGGCCCGCATGCCGAGCCGGTCAGCGCCGAGCTGGCCGGGCCGGTCAGCAGTGCGACCTTGTCCTTTTCCTTCACCAGGTTGGCGATCGCCAGCGCAGCGGCGGAGTTGTTGACGTTGGAGACGATGTCCACGCCCTGCCGGTCGAACCAGTCGCGCGCCACCGACACCGCGATATCAGGCTTGGACTGGTAGTCGGCGGACAGCACCTCGACCTTGGTGCCCGGATGCGCGGCCATGAAGTCCTCGGCGGCCAATTGGGTACCGACCACCGATCCCGGTCCGTTCGACGCGGAGTTGGGGCCGTTCAGGTCGGTCAGCACGCCGATGCGGATGGTCTGGCCGGCCGGCTGGGCACGGGCGGAGCGAATCAGTGGCAGGGTGGCGGCGGTCGCGGCGGCGAGGACGGTGCGGCGGCGGAACATTCGGTATGGTTTCCCCAAGGGTTTTTTCAGCGGCGCGGACATTGCCGGGCCTCGCGTGGCAGGTCCACCCTGCTCGCCGCCCTGTTTGCCGCATGGCGGGGTGCGGACCGGCCGTTCGCCGCACGCCGCCGCCAGCAGCGACCGCACCGTTCGCGTGCGATCGGCGGGCGCCGCGGATGGGTAGACGCCACGGATGGGCGGTTGCGGTGGAGCAGCGGAGGCGAGGGCCCGTTCAGACCGGCAGCAGACCGTCGGTCTTCACCTCGTTCATCACGAAGAAGGTGCGCACCTGACGGACCCCGGGCAGCGCGATGATGCGCTCGCTGTGCAGACGGTTGAAGGCGGCGAGGTCGCGGACACGGATGCGGAGGAAATAATCCACCTCGCCGGCAACCAGCACGCATTCCAGAACCTGATCCAGCGCACGCACCGCTTGCTCGAACGCGGCGAAGCTATCGGGAGTGGAGCGGTCCAGGACGACGCCAACCAACACCAGCGTGCCGCGCCCCACCGCCTCCGGATCCAGCAATGCCCGGACGCCGCGAATGACACCGCGGTCGAACAGGTCCCTGGTGTGGGTCCAGCAGGCCGCCGGGCTGAGGCCGACCTCACGCGCCAGCGCGGCATTGGACATGCGGCCGTTTCTCTGCAAGGCGCGCAGGATGCGGCGGTCCTGGGAGCTGAGGCCGGCGCTGGATTGCGGGGGTTCCAACTGACTAGCCTTCGGTATTGGCCGGATAATGGCGAATATTCTTCGCCATTATCGGGATACAGGCAATGGAGGCGGCCTTCGCGCGACCAAGATCCGAAACACCTTGGCCGGCAGAACGGCTAGGAATTGCGCGTGCCATCCGATGCCGGAGTGACCCGATGTCCCTTGATCTCGACCGCAAGTTTCCGCGTCGTTTGCTCGCCTTCTGGCCCTCCCCGATTCACCCTCTGCCGCGCCTGTCCGCGGAGCTTGGAGTGGAGGTCTGGGCCAAGCGCGACGACATCGCCTCCGGCCTCGCGTTGGGCGGCAACAAGATACGCAAGCTGGAATGGCTGGCGGCCGACGCAGTGGCGCAAGGCTGCGACACGCTGGTCTCGATCGGTAACATCCAGTCCAACCACACGCGGCAGGTCGCGGCCGTCGCCGCGGTGCTGGGTATGAGGTGCCGCCTCGTCCAGGAGGAATGGACCAAATGGGATGACCCCGTTTACGACAAGGTCGGCAACATCCTGCTGTCCCGGCTGATGGGGGCCGAGACATTGCTCGAGGGCGAGGGTTATTCGACGGCGGAGAAGGCGACGTGGGCGCAGGCGCTGGAACAGGTCCGGCGGGACGGCGGCAAGCCGTATGCGATCCCGGCCGGCGCATCGGACCATCCGCTCGGCGGCCTCGGCTACGCCCATTTCGCTGACGAACTGGCCGCACAGGAGGCGAAGGAAGGCGTCTTCTTCGATACGGTGGTGACCGCGACCTGCACCGGCTCGACCCAGGCCGGCATGGTGGTTGGTTTCGCCGCGCAGAGCCGCCGGCGCCGGCTGATCGGCATCGATACGGCAGCAAACGAAGCGATGACGCGTGCCGCGGTCACCAAGATCGCCCGCGCCACCGCCGCACTCGTCGGCCTCGGCCGGGACATAAGTGGCGAGGAGATCGAGATCGACCCGCGCTTCGCCGGCCCCGACTATGGCCTGCCGGACGAAGCAACGATCGCCGCCATCCGCAAGGCGGCGTCGCTGGAGGCCATGCTGACGGACCCGGTCTATGAAGGGAAGTCGATGGCCGGGCTGATCGCCATGGCGAAAAGCGGCGAGATCCCACGGGGAGCAAAGGTGCTGTACGTGCATCTCGGCGGTGCGCCGGCCTTGAACGCCTACCACAACGCGTTTGCCTGATGTCGCAGCGAACCTAGCGCATCATACCAGCCCGCGTTGTCATAGACTCCCGGCGACATGCCACGCGCCCTTGTGTCATGGCCGGCCCCCGGGTCAAGCGCGCGGGGGCCAGCCATGACACAGAAGGCGCGTGCCACGTTGTCCGTACGTCAGTATCTTCGCGGCCTGGTATCACTTCGCGAGACTGCGCGTCCGCTTGATTGCCTGCCGCTGCCCGCACCGGTGCGGAGCGGGATCCACGGGAAGGGATGCGGCACTCCACCAGTGCGTCGTCACCGTGACCGGAATCATGCGCCACCTGTCATTGGTGGCATTTCCCGTCGGGATGAAATCGCCCTGGCGATGCCGCAAGCCGCGCTGTTACGGGCAGCCGAAGCGGCGTAGGCTGCGGGCACAATCGTCGCACGCCAATAACGGGAGGAGACAACCATGCGGTCGTGGATCCACCTCACGCGCGGACGGCATGTCCGCCAGGCAAGGGTCGGCCTCGGCGATCTGCGCGAGGAGCACATCAGCCGGCAGGGCTTCTTCGGCCCGGTCGCCATGATCTATCGCGAGCACGGCCCGAACGAGGTGGTGCGCATCGAGGGCACGCTGCACCCGCGCCGCGTCGTTGATACCACGCGCGTCGAGCCGTCCGATCAGACCGATCCGCGCGGCGTGCCGGAGGTGTTGCTGTCCAACGCCGACGTCAGCGTGGGGATCAGCCGGCGGGGCGCGGCGATGCCGTTCGCCTATCGCAACACCGACGGCGACGTGTTGTATTTCGTGCACCGTGGGTCGGGCATGTTCGCCACCGAGTTCGGCCGGCTGCCGTACGAACAAGGCGACTATGTGCTGATCCCGAAGGGCGTGACGTTCGCCCTGATGCCCGATGCGGGCGACAGCCATCTGCTGGTGATCGAATCGCCGTCACCGCTGGCGCTGACTGAACACCAGCAGGTCGGGCGGCACATGCCGGTCGATCCGACGATCCTCACCGTGCCGGAGCCATGCGATTACGGGTTTCCGGCGCGCGACGAATACGAGTTGCGGGTGAAGCATGGCGGCACTCACAGCTCCATTTTCTATCGCAACAATCCGCTGGTGTCGGTGGGCTGGAAGGGCGACCTGTTCCCTTACAAGCTGAACATTCGCGACATCATCCCGATCAGCTCCGACCGCATCCACCTGGCGCCGTCGGCCTGGGCGACGTTCGAGGCGAACGGCTTCATGGTGGTGACCTTCGTGCCGCAAATGGCGGTGTCCGACCTGAACGCCGAAGAGCTGCCATCGTACCACCGCAACGTCGATTACGACGAGAGCGTGTTCGTGCATGACGGCGCATTGGGCGCCCGGCGGCCGGGCACGCTGTCGCATGTTCCGCAGGGCATCCTGCATGGCGCGGACGAAGCTGCGCGCGCGGCCTTTCAGCAGCAGCGCAAGCCGGGCATGCGGCGGACGCTGACCGGGGTGAGCGTGGATACGGAACACCCGCTGATCGCGTCCGCGGTGTGCGAGCGGTTGACTGACTGACCTGACCGTCCTTCCCGGCAGGGGGCCTGAGCCTCAGAGCCCTGGCCTTGCTCCGGTCCCCCGATTGCCCACAATCCCGTCGCGAACCATCACAGAGCGTCGCATGAAGCGCAGCGAAGCATGGCTTGTCTGCTACGGCCTGCTTGGGCTGACGCAGAGCGGCATACTGCCGATCCTGATGCCGCTGGTTGCCCCCAACGGCAGTGCGGCCGGCTTGACCTATGCGGCTTTCTCCTTGCCCGGCCTGCTGGCCCCGGTCGTCGGTACATGGGCCGACCGGACCGGACGGCATCGCGACCTGCTGATCTGGGGCACACTCGGCGCCGGCCTGCTGCTGTTGCTGTTCGATGCCGCGGGCGTTTCGCTCCGCGTCGTGCTCGCCGCAGGCGCTGGGCTGGGAGCCATGGCGGCGACGACAGCCGGCAACGTGCTGGCCATTCAAAGTGCGCCGGAGGCGGAATGGGACGGCGCCGTTGCGCGTCTGCAGCGCTTCATCAGTGCGGGCCAGGTCGTCGGGCTGGCCGCCGCCGGCGTGCTGGCGCACAGCCACCCAGGCGACGGCTTCGTGTTCGCGGGCATTGCATTGCTCGCGGCGGGGGCCCTCGGTTACGCCGCGGCGCCGGGACGCTCGCCACGCGACCCTCGGGACAAGCCGCCGGCCAGGCCAATGGTCGGCGGCGATGCGGGCGTTCCGGCGGCGACGCATCGCCACGGCCATCGCGCCGGTTGGCAGGAACTGCGCGCATTCCTCAGCGTGATCAACCCAAGGCTGAGGCTGTTCCTGACGGTATGGCTGATCGCCTATCCCGCCATGAATGGCTTTGCCACGTTGTTCCCCGTGGCGATGACGCACGGGTTCGGCATGGACCCGATCCTGCCCTCCGGCGCCTACGCGATCGGCGTCGGCATTTCCCTGCTGCTCTATAATCCCGTGGGCATGGCGACGCACCGGATCGGAGGCAGCCGCATGCTGCTGGCCGGGCTCGGGGCGAGGCTCGCGCTGCTGGCGGCGCTGGTGCCGTTGGGTCTGGCGCATGGCGCCTGGGGAGGATGGCTCATCCTGGTCGGCTTCGCGCTGATCCAGTTCGTCTGGCCATTGCTCAGTGTGGGTGCCAACTCGCTATCGGTGCGGCTCGCACCGACCGCGCGCGGAGAAAGCGTCGGGTTGTTCAATGCGGCCACGTCGCTGTCTGCATCGGTTGGTTCGGCCCTGGCGGGGGTGATCTTTGGCATCGCCGGGTTCGTAGGGCTGACCGGAACAGTGTGCGTCGCTGTCGCCGTGGCGTTGTTGCTGGCCTGGGTCTGGATGCCTCGGACGCTGGCGCCGCATGATACGTAACGTCAGGCAGAAGGATCACCGACTCGAGGGCGAAGCACCCTATGGCATTGTTGCCTGGGACAGGACGAAGCAGCAAACCCAGCTGCCACCGAGACTTGAAACGCTGGCGACCACCAGTGAAGCGCAAGGCGACGGCCGCGCCCCCCTGTCATTGTGAGGCGCGCGCTTCACCTATAATGCGTACAAGCATCGACGCCTCTGACGCGGCGTGCGGAAGGTCTCGCGGCAATCGCGCCAAACTGCTTGTATCGCGCCGTTCAACGCCAAGGAGCCTGGTACCGTGACGCAGCCATTGCATGCGGAGGAAGACACGTTCCGTCTGGAAGAGGCGACCATCGAAGACCTGCACCGGGCGATCCGTGCGGGCCGGACGACCTGCGTGGCGGTCGTGCGACATTACATCGACCGCGTGCGGGCGTACAACGGCGTGGCGAGCATGCTGGTCACCGCGGACGGCGAGCCAATCCCCGAAGCGCCCGGTGTGGTGCGCGGTATGGCGCCGATCCGCTTCCCCACCGAAACAGTCGCGGCTGCCTCCGTCCTGCCCGACCTGGATAAGTACCAAGGCCCGCCGCTGGAGTTCGGACGGATGGAGCAGACGGCGTCCGATCCATCAGTCCAACAGCAGTTCGGCATGATCGCCGGCATCCCGCGGGCCGGTCAGGTGAACGCGCTCGCGACCTTGAACATTCGCGGCGAACGGTCGGTGACCTGCCGCGGTGCGTTCGACCGGCATCCCTCGGACGGTCCCCTGCCGCCCGGCGCGCCGCCGGTCTGCGAGATGTTCCGCCGGCAACCCGATGCGCTGGAGTGTGCCGCCGAACTGGACGCCGCCTATGGGCGTGCGCCGGACCTGGAGGCGATGCCGATGTACGGCGTCGTCTTCGCGTTCAAGGATCCGTTCGACACCAAGGATATGCGCTCCACCGGCGGAGGCGACGCGGCCTATGACATCGACTTTCCCGCGCGCGACCACGTCCTGGTGGAGCAATTGCGCAACAAGGGTGCGATCATCTTCGCCAAGGCAGTGTGCACCGAATATAACGGTCGCGCCGGCGATCCGGGCGGGCGCCACAAGCCGGAGAAGGTGCTGCCCTCGACACTGGGCTACCAGCGCAGCACCTGGGGCGGCAACCCGTCCAATCCGTACGACACCACGCGCTCGGCCTCGCTCGGATCGAGTTCGGGCTCGGCGCTGTCGGTCAGCACCAACATGGTGATGTGCGCGCTGGGCGAGGAAACCCGCGCTTCCTGCCGCGGACCGTCCAATCACAACGCGGTCGCGTTGATCCTGATGCACAAGGCCATGCTGGGCTTCGACGGCGGGGCAATCGGTGCCGACATCTATTGCGACCGCAGCGGCATCCACGCACGCACCATCGCCGACGCGGCAAAGGTGCTTGACGCGCTGAAGGACCCCGAGAACGGCTATTACGATCCGCGCGATCCCTTCACCACGGTGCCGCGGTCGTCGGTGCTGCCGACGCCGTACGCCAGCCACGTGGGCATGGCCGGGACGGATGGAGCGTTGCGCGGCACACGTATCGGGGTGATTCGCGAATCGATGCTGCTGGTGCCCGGCCACACCTCGCGCATACCAATCGCGACCGCGGCGGCCCTCGAGATCAAGGCGATGCTGGCCGGGCGGCTGGGCGCCACGCTGGTGGAATCCGGCGACCCGTTATGGACGCCCGATCCCAAGTGCGAGCCAATGAAAACCGATTTCCGCGCGGCATTGGCACGGCTGGTGCCAGTGTTCATGCCGGAATTGCTGTTCCGGCTTGGGCCGGACGGTCAGCCGGTGTTCAAGGAATTCGCTGCCGCCATTGTTCCGACCGAATTCATGCCGGGCCAGGTGTTCGGCACCGGCACAATGCAGCCCATCGACTACTTCGTCGAACTGGCGGAGGGACGCATCGCGCCGCCGGCGAAGCTCGACATCGCCACGATCCAGCACCAGGAACTGGCGATGGCGTTCCGCTTCCACATCCCGCAATACCTGTCGCGCCGCGCCGCGGACTGGAAGGCGCGCGGCTTCACCGAAACCCTGGTGGATTTCGCCACGCTGAATGCACATTCCAAATTCTGGGGTGACGACCATCGCGCCGCCTTCCGCAACTGGGAGGAAGTGCGCGACATGCGCAATCCGCTCGATCAGCGCCAGGGCGTGAACGAACGCATCATGCTGCGCGAGCTGCTCCGCCGCGTGGACATGATGGTGATTTTGGAGAACCGCCTCGACGCCCTGGTGCGGCTGCACACGCCGTTGCCGCCCGGCAAGATCGGCGGCGCGTATGAACCTGGCCAGCCCAACAACCTGCTGCCGGAGACATTGTACGGGCCGAATGCGGGCTTGACCGAGGTGCTGATACCGGCCGGCTACGTGACCACCGCCTATGACCCCGTGTTTCGCCTGAGCGCCGACCGCAGGCGTTACGAGGTGGCACATTCGGATCAGCCGACTGCGCTGGCTCCGCCCGGCCTGCCGTTCTCGCTGGTGTTTCGTGCCGAGCCTGGCCGTGAGGACGTGCTGCTGCGGATCGCCTCCGCCTACGAGGCTGCGTCGAAGCGCCGCATTCCCCCGCCGGATTTCGGGCCTCTGCCGCCGGAAAAGCGTGGCTCCTGGACGGCGTGATGCCGCGCCACGCACCGCCGTGTGCCAGCCGATCGGAGGCGGTCGCCATTGCAGGATGACGCCCTTGCCGCGTTGACTGTCCGCGCGCGCGACGACATGGCGCGCATCGCTCATCCCGGCATGGCGTGGCTGGAGCCGCATATCGGACCGGACGGCCGTCCCGCGCTGGACGTGCTGGTGGTTGGCGGCGGCCAGTCGGGATTGGCCACGGCGGTCGGCCTGATGCGCGCGCAGGTCACCAACATCCTGGTGGTGGACCGGGCGCCGCGCGGGCTGGAGGGGCCCTGGCTGACCTATGCCCGGATGCCGACCCTGCGCTCGCCCAAGGAGTACACCGGACCGGATCTCGACCTGCCGAGCCTGGGCTATCAGGCGTGGCATGAGGCCCGCTACGGCGCGGCGCATTGGCAGGCGCTGGAGCAAATCGCCTCCGCCGACTGGGCCGCGTATCTGGGATGGGTGCGCGATACGGTCGGGATCGCCGTGCGCAACGAAACCGAGGTCACCGATATCTCGGCAACACCGCATCGATTGCTCGCCGTCACACTGCGGGACGCCGATGGCGAGACCATCCGCTACACCC
Source organism: Acetobacteraceae bacterium (assembly GCA_035486135.1). Lineage (GTDB taxonomy): Bacteria > Pseudomonadota > Alphaproteobacteria > Acetobacterales > Acetobacteraceae > JASHVB01. Next base: position 5,137 of record DATHNI010000257.1, on the reverse strand, counting down.
GCAAGGTGGTGCTGGCGACCGGGCAAGACGGTGCTGGCCTATGGTGGATGCCGGATTTCGTCGCCGCGCTGCCGGCCCATCTGCGCGCGCATACCGCCGACATGATCGATTTCGCGGCGCTGCGCGGGCGACGCGTGGCGGTGCTCGGCGCCGGCGCCTCGGCTCTGGACAATGCCGCGGCGGCGCTGGAGGCCGGCGCCGCGCAGGTGGACGTGTTCTGCCGCCGGGCGGAACCGCAGGTGGTGCAGCCGTATCGCTGGCTGACCTTCGCCGGGTTCCTGCGGCATCTGTCGGACCTCGACGATGCGTGGCGCTGGCGGTTCATGGCGCACATCCTGGGTCTGCGCGAAGGCTTTCCCCAGCCGACCTATGATCGCTGCGCACCGTTTGCGAATTTCCGCCTGCTGGCGGGCGCGCCCTGGACCTCGGCCCGGGTGGTGGACGGCGCGGTGGAGCTGCAAACCCCGCGCGGCCGGTGCATCGCCGACTTTCTGATCTGCGGCACCGGGATCGCGATCGACTTCGGCCGGCGGCCGGAGCTTGCGCGGATCGCCGCCAACATTGCCCGCTGGGCGGATCGCTACACGCCGCCGCCCGAGGAACAGGACGACCGGCTGGCAGAGTTTCCGTATCTGGGTCCGGACTACAGCCTGCTGCCGAGAGTGCCGGGCCAGACGGATTGGATGACGGACATCCACATGTTCAACATTGCCTCGACGATGAGCTTCGGCCCCTCCGGATCATCGATCAACGCGATGACGACGGCCGTGCCGAAACTGGTCTCCGGCGTCACTCGCGGATTGTTCATGGGCGACGTGGAGCGGCATTGGTATTCGCTGCAATCCTACGACGTGAAGCAGGCGGTGCTGCAGCGGGAACGGTAGGCACGCGTTGCTCGCGGCTCGGATCCAACGGCACGCATGACGAGATGGCATCGTTCGTGCGTCGCCGGCGACAACGGAATTGACAATCGGCGCCACGGCCACGATCACCACACCATCACTTGGGAACCAATGCCACACGTGTCGAACCGAACGCGCAAAGTCAGCGGCCGAGGCCGGTCTCGGCGTGCCACGCGACGGTGGGATCGCTTGCGCCGATTCGCGCCGAGCGTCGTGGTGTTGGCGCTCGCGATGCTGGTCTTCATGGCGGGGCTGCTGCTGGATACGACAGCGGTCCTCCGGCTGACCTTCGGTTGGACGGCACGCCTGTGGGACAGGGTGCCGTTCGCCGCCGCGTTGGCGGTGGCCGCGCTGGTCACGGCAACCTTGTTCGCGCTCAGCCGGGAAACGGTCGCGACGCCCGCCCCGCGCACCCGTCGCACCGCTACGAAAGGCGGGACGGGAGAGAAGCCGAAGAGCCCGCGCGGCGCGGCCGGACGCGAGCGTCAGGAGGTGGCACCGGAACAGCCGCAACAAGCGGCACCCGCCCCCGATGCGGACACCGCCGTTCAGCCGGCAAAGCGAGCCACGCGCCGCAAGAGCGTCAAGGCCGGCGCGAGAGGGATGCAGGACGCGGGGCAGGCCCCCTGACGTGCTTGACCCGACCGGAGCAGACCTGCCCAACTCCGCCCGGACAAGGAGCCACGCCATGAGCCAGGACAAGCCCGACGCAACGCCGGCGGTGCGCCAGAGCAATCAGTCGTTCTTTTTCCAGTCTGACATCTTTTCCGCCAACCGCCTGCTGCCACGCCGGCCTCGCCCGGGCGGCGTGGTGCACGAAGCAGCACGCGCCACGCCGGTGTTCCGCGACTGCGACGTGCTCGTCGTGGGCGGCGGCCCCTCCGGCACGGCCGCCGCGGTGGCGGCAGCGCGCACCGGCGCCAATGTCGTGCTGCTGGAGCGCTATAACCACCTGGGCGGCCTCTCCACCGGTGGCCTCGTCATCTGGATCGACCGCATGACCGACTGGAGCGGCGCGCAGGTGATCCGCGGCATCGCCAACGACCTGCTGGACCGGTTGCCGAAGGACGCCGTGGCCGGCCCGCCGCGTGGCCTGTGGGGCAGCGCCGATGCCGCCACCGCCGCGTACTGGAAGGAGCGGACCGCCGCGTATCATGGCATTGTCACGTGGTCTCCGACGATCGACCCGGAACACCTGAAGCTCGCCAGCCAGGAACTGGTGCTGGAGAGCAAAGTGCAGCTTCTGTTGCACGGCATGGGCACCGCGCCTGTGCTGGACGGTGGCGCCGTTACCGGCGTGGTGTTCGAAAGCAAGGAAGGGCGGCTGGCGATCCGGGCGCGCGTCACGGTGGATTGCACCGGCGACGGCGATATCTTCGGCCGCGCGGGAGGCGGCGCCGACACCGACATCGAGGAACGCGACATCCATCACTGCATGAACACCGCCTGGATCTGGGGCGGCTGCGACATGACGCGCTGGATCGAGTTCAAGACCGGCGATGCCGCGGGCTTCGCGGCATTCATGGACCGCGGACGCTCGCTGTGCGGCGGATTGTTCGAGCGACCGTTCGTCTCCTGGCGCAACGACGTCGCGCTGTTCATGGGCCCGCGGCTGTCCGGCTATTCTGCGATCGATATCCAGGACCTGACTGAGGTGGAGGTGCGCTCGCACCGCATGATGGCGCAGCATCTGGACGTATACCGCGCCCACGCGCCGGGGTTCGAGAACGCGTTCCTGATGCTGTCGGGGCCACAGGTCGGCGTGCGGCATTCGCGGCGCCTGCCCGGCCTCGCGCGCGTCACGCGCGAGCAATGGAGCGACGGCACGCCATTCGCCGATGAAATCGGCGTGTCGCCGTCGCTGTCGCCGAAAATGCCACCAGTGTCGGTGCCGTACGGCTGCCTGGTGCCGCGCTCGCTGGACGGGCTTCTGGTGGCGGGGCGGCACGTATCGTGCGACGCGGCCAGCCATTCGTTCCTGCGCGAGATTCCGCAATGCTGGCTGACCGGCCAGGCCGCCGGCGCGGCGGCAGGCGTGTCGGCGGGACTGGGCGTACAGCCACGCTCGGTGCCGATCGCCAAGGTGCAAGCGGAGTTGCTGCGGCAGGGCGCATTCGTGCGGATGCCAGCCGAGGCGACCGCGTAGGGGGGAACAAAATGCAACTCGGGATTCATCTGCCACATGCCGGTGAGCAAGCCACGCCGGCGCTGATCAAGCGCTACGCAATCCGCGCCGAAGCGCTGGGCTTCAGCGACGTCTGGGTCAGCGAGCATATCATCGTGCCGCGCAAGCAGTTTCCGCGCTCGCCGTTGTTCTACGATCCGGTGGTGACGCTGAGCTGGGTCGCCGCCGTGACGGAGCGTGTGCGATTGGGCACGTCGGTCCTGGTGCTCCCGATGCGCCATCCGCTGCCGCTGGCGAAGGAGCTGGCGACGCTGCACAACCTGTCCGACGGACGGCTGATCCTCGGCGCCGGCGTGGGCTGGCTGGAACCGGAATTCGCCGCGTTGGGCGCACCGTTCCATGAGCGTGGCCGGCGCATGGACGAGGGCATCGCGATGATGCGCGCCGTCTGGTCGCAGGACCCGGTGACGTTCAAGCCGAAATATATCCCAGCCGAGATCGCCGACATGACGATGCTGCCTCTGCCGGTCAGTCACATTCCGCTGTGGATCGGCGGCAGTTCCGAGGCTGCGCTGAAGCGCACGATCCGCGTCGCCGACGGCTGGCATGGCAGTCGGGAGACTCCGGACGAAGCGGCACCGATCGTGCGGCGATTGCGCGCCGAGCGCCCCGAAGCGGCGTTTACCATATCGATGCGGATGCAGTGGAACGGGCGCGACCAGCGGGAGCTACGCGATCGGGTCGCGGCATACGAGGCCGCCGGCGTGCAGCACCTGCTGATCGCACCACAGAATCGCGAAGTGGATGACTGGGACGAGGTCATCGAGGGCGCCGGGCGGCTGGTCAGTGGGTAGAAAGGTCGTTGGCCGCGCGCACCGTCGTGCCGACGAAGGTCGGCATCCACGACTTGCGTTGCTGCCCGCGGCGAAGTCGTGGATGGCGGGCCTTCGGCCGCTATGACGAGGGTGGCACCGTCCGTGCGTCACTCTGTTACGACCCCTCTTATCAATCAAACAGAGTTGCCAGGCGCTGCTTGATGCTGTCGGCGACATAGAGCGCCAGCGCCTGGATGGTCGAGGTTGGATTCACACCACCCGACGTGACCCAGATGCTGCCATCGACAATGAACAGGTTCTTCACGTCGTGGCAGCGGCCCCAGGCGTTGACAACCGATCGTTCCGGATCATTCCCCATCCGCGCGGTGCCGAGCAAATGCCCAGGACTGTTGAGCACGGTGCGGGACGCATATAGCCTTGTGGCGCCCGCCGCGGTCATGATCTCTTCCGCCCGCGCGATGCCATGTTCCATCATGCGGCGCGTATTCTCGCTGATCGCATAGTCGATCTGCGGCGCCGGAATGCCATGGCTGTCCTTCATCACCGGATCGAGCGTCACCCGGTTATGCTCTTCCGGCAGATCCTCGCAGGCGATGCCGATAATCAGGCGGCGATAGACCAACTCGCGATAGATGCGGTGATGGTCCTTGCCCCAGGGCAGGCGTCCGGCGGCCATACTGGTGATCGCCTCGTTGACCACGCCGGTGCCGCGGGCGAACTGCAATGTATAGCCTCGGACGAAGTCGCGGGCCGGATCGGTTTCGTAGAACTGCTTGCTCCACATCGTCGTCATCGGACCGCGGTCGCCGTCCACCTGTTCATCGACATAGCCGAACACCTGCGGCCAGGGATGCAGCATCAGGTTCTTGCCGACCAGGCCGCTGGAATTGGCCAGCCCGTTGGGAAACCGCGACGACGCCGAATTGAGCAACAGGCGCGGCGTCCCAATGCCGTTGCACGCCAGGATCACCACCTCGGCCGGCTGAAACTGTTCCACCCCGTCCGCATCGTAGTAGATCGCACCAGAGGCCATGCCGTGCTCGTTGGTCGTGATCTCGCGCACCCGGCAGCGCGTGCGCAATTCCACGCCGGCGCGCAGGGCCAGCGGCCAATAGGTGATGTCGGTGCTCGCCTTCGCCCCCTGCGCGCAGCCGGGCGTGCAGTGGCCGAGGTTGATGCATGGCGCTCGTCCGTCGTATTCGGTCGTTGCGACCGTGGTGTCCGACGGCCACCAGTGCCAGCCGAGCTTGTTCATCGCCCGGGCATAACGGGTG
>DATHNI010000256.1:0-8360 GCA_035486135.1 Acetobacteraceae bacterium | reverse complement strand
CCCCTTGAGGGAGGGGGTTGGGGGGAGGGGTTGGTTGGTACGAGCTTCCGACCAACCCCTCCCCCCAACCCCCTCCCTCAAGGGGAGGGGGAGTATTCGTCTCCGCGCCCCACTATCCTGACGCCTATGGGGCCTTGCCCCTCGCCTTGCTTCGGTCCCCCGATTGCCCTGGTGACTGGGGCCTGTCTAGACTGACCCTGCTCAGCAAGCATGTTGGCATTGCGCTGCCGGATGAGCGACACCGGGCCGCGACAGCCGACGCTTGCACCCGGGAAACAAAAGCGCAGGTCGCCAAGACCCTGCCAGACAGGAGGAACGAATGGGCCAGACTACCCAGGCAGCGGCGAGGCCACTCGGATTTGTGCGCGACTTCACGCGCTACCAATGGATGGTATTCCTGGTCGTCTGGCTGGGTTGGACTCTCGACGGCACGGATTTCGGCCTGTTCTCCCTGGTGCTGCACCCGGCGCTCACCGAGCTGATGGGCGGCCACCCGGCCATCGCCGATATCGGCCGCGTCGGAGGCATCCTTGCGATGGTCAGCTTGCTCGGCTGGGCGCTGGGTGGTTTCTTCTTCGGCATCATCGCCGACTATATCGGCCGGGTCCGCGCCCTGGCGCTGAGTATCGCCATCGTCGCCGTGTTCACCGCGCTGCAGGGCTTCGCCCAAAGCGTCGCAGTGTTCGGCATCCTGCGCTTCCTCACCGGCGTCGGCACCGGCGCCGAGATCGTCATCGGCATTCCGCTGGTGGCCGAGGTCTTCGCCGACACGCAGCGTGCCAAGGTGCTGGGAGTGATGATGACCGGCGGCGGCCTCGGCACGCTGATCGGCGGGCAGATCTACGCCCTGGTGGGTCCCTATGGCTGGCGCTACGTCATGTTCACCGGCGTGCTGCCGGCGCTGGTGCTGCTGCTGATCCGCCGGGGCATGGCAGAGCCGGAACGGTTCGAAGCGGTGCGCGCCCGCCGCCAGGCATTGCGGACCGCGCGCGACCTCAGCGCCGAGGATCACGCGTTCCTCAGTTTCGTGCCGGCGCAACTCTTCAGCCGCCAGCTCCGCTACTGGACCGGCGTCGGCATGCTGTTCTGCGTCGGCACGCTGCTGGCGATCTGGACCAGCAACATCTGGCTGCCGACCATCCAGGGCCAGATGCTGGCGAAGCAAGGCATCACCGGCGCCGCCGCCGCCCCGCTGGTCGGCTACGGCATGATGCTGTGGGGCCTGGGCGGCATCTGCGGCTACGCTGCGTTCGGGTTCATCGCCGACGTCGTTGGCCGCCGGCCGACGGTGGTGTTCTACAATGTCGGCACGCTGGTGGCCGGGCTGTACCTGTATCTCGGCCTGCACGACTGGCACCTGTATCCTTACGTGCTGCCGGTTTTCGGCTTCTTCGTGTTCGGCGTGTTCTCCGGCCACGCGGTGTATTTGCCGGAGCTGTTCCCCACCCATGTGCGCGCCACCGCGGTGTCGTTCTGCAATGGCTCCGGGCGGGTGATCACCAGCTTCGGACCCCTGGTCGCCGGATTGCTCGCGGCACCGTTCGGCGGAGATTTCGCCAAGGCGACCGCGTTCATGACCGGCTTCGCGCTGCTGTCGATCGTGGCGATGGTGCTCGGCCGCGAGACGCGCGACGACGAGCTGCCGCACTAGAGCGATCTTATCCTGACTGGAAATGCTGCGAATTCCACTGTCATTGCGAGGCGCGTTGCGCCGAAGCAATCCCCCGCCTGACGAGCGGCCCTCGGCTCGTCAGGCGGGGGACTGCCTCGGCGCTGCGCGCCTCGCAATGACAGGTGGCTTGCGATTCCAGTCAGAGTGACAACGCGCCGGCCCTGTCCCCGCCGGAGCGAGGACAGGGCCGGACGCTATACGCATGTCGCGGGAAGACGAGAAGGGTGACTGCCGTGGCGAGTCACCCCCGGGGAACTACCTCATCCAGTGGGCGGGGACCCACTCGTAACGGCCGAGACCGGGCGCCCAGCGCCAATGGCCCGGCACGTAATGGCCGTACTCCGCACGGCGCTCCACGTAGTGGCCGCCGATCCACACATAGCGGACGCCATCCCAGTGCCAGTGGCCCGGCTCCCAGACCATGCGCGCGCCGGGCGGCGGCGGCACTTGCTCGAACTGCGGCGGGGGCGGCGCGGCAGGGGGCGGCGGCTGTGCCACCGCGCTGCCAATGCCGATCGCCAGGAACACTGCGGAAATCGCAGCCAGCCGTCTCATAGGCTTCCTCCTAAGGGTCCGTTGCACCGCAAGGGTATCAACCGGACCCGTAACATGGGCTCCCGAATTGTAACAGCCGCACCGCGGTCGGATCAGAGGTCAAATGTTCGCGTAGCAGTGCGTTTCCGCCTCGGCGCCCGGATGCGTCACCGCGCCGAGCGACGCGGGCCCCACGAGTTGCGCGTATTTCCAGATCGCCCCGGCGTTGTAGTCGGTCTTGCGCGGCTGCCAGGCGGCGCGGCGGGCGGTGAGTTCCGCCTCCGGCACCAGCATGTCGATGGTGCCTTTGTCCGCGTCGATGACGATCTTGTCGCCGTTCTTCAGCAGCGCGATCGGGCCACCAACCGCCGCTTCCGGCCCGACATGGCCGATGCAGAAGCCGTGCGTCGCGCCGCTGAACCGCCCATCGGTGATCAGCGCCACGTCCGCGCCCATGCCCTGGCCGTAGATCGCACTGGTGGTGGACAGCATCTCGCGCATGCCCGGCCCGCCCTTCGGACCTTCGTAGCGAATGACGATCACGTCGCCCTTCTTGTAGGCGCGCGCCTGCACTGCGGCGAACGCATCCTCCTCGCGATCGAAGCACAGCGCGGTGCCCTCGAAGCGCAGATTGGTCATGCCGGCGATCTTCACGATAGCGCCGTCGGGCGCGAGGTTGCCTTTCAGCCCGGTCAGCCCGCCGGTGGTCGAGATCGGCTTCGACACCGGATAGATGACATCCTGGTCGGTGGGGAACACCACGTCCTTCAGGTTCTCCGCCAGGGTCTTGCCATTGACGGTGATGCAGTCGCCGTGCAGCAGCCCGCCCTCGAGCAGCGCCTTGAGGATGACGGGGATGCCGCCGACGCGGTGCACGTCGAACGCGACGTATTTGCCGGCGGGCTTCAGGTCGGCGAGGTACGGCGTGCGGCGCATGATCTCCACCACGTCGTCCATGGTGAAGCGGATGCCCGCCTCGTGCGCCATCGCCGGCAGGTGCAGCGCGGCGTTGGTGGAACCGCCGGTGGCGCCCGCCACCATCGCGGCGTTCTCCAGCGCGCGACGGGTGACGATGTCGCGCGGGCGCAGGCCGGATTCAACCAGCGCCATCACCGCGCGGCCAGAGTCCACGGCGAAGCGGTCGCGCTCCTCATACGGCGCCGGCGACCCCGCGGAGCCCGGCAGCGCGAGGCCGATCGCCTCGCTGACCGTGGCCATGGTGTTGGCGGTGAACTGGCCGCCGCAGGCGCCGGCCGACGGGCAGGCGACGCATTCCAGTTCGTGCAGTTCGGCATCCGACATGCGGCCGGCGGAGTGCTGGCCGACCGCCTCGAACACGTCCACCACGGTGACGTCGCGGCCGTGGAATTTGCCGGGCAGGATCGAGCCGCCATACATGAACACGGACGGAATGTTCAGCCGCAGCATGGCCATCATCATGCCGGGCAGCGACTTGTCGCAGCCGGCCAGGCCGACCAGCGCGTCGTAGCAATGGCCGCGAACGGTCAGCTCTACGCTGTCGGCGATCAGGTCGCGCGACACCAGCGAGGACTTCATGCCCTGGTGGCCCATGGCGATGCCGTCGGTCACCGTGATGGTGGTGAATTCACGCGGGGTGCCGCCGGCCTCGGCGACGCCCTTCTTCACCGACTGGGCCTGGCGGCTGAGCGCGATGTTGCAGGGCGCGGCCTCGTTCCAGCACGTGGCGACGCCGACGAAAGGCTGGTCGATCTCGTCTTCCGTCAGACCCATCGCGTAGTAGTAGCTGCGATGCGGGGCGCGATCCGGCCCGACAGTCACGTGGCGAGACGGCAGTTTGGACTTGTCCCAGCGCCTGGTCAGCATGGTCGGCTCCCTTCATCCATCCGAGGCCGGGGGTATAGCGCCTCTCCCGTGAGAGCGGGAGGGCGGGAGAAAACCTCTCCCGCGAGAGCGGGAGAGGTCGAGGTGCGCAAGCACCGAGGGTGAGGGTGATCGGGTCGGCACGCTGCGTTCGCCGCCGCCGGCAATACCGAATGCACCGTGCCGACCCGATCACCCTCACCCTCGACGCTTCGCGTCTCGACCTCTCTCGCTCTCGCGGGAGAGGTTGCGTCGGCTCGCGGGAGAGGTTGCGTCGGGCGGCAGCGGCGATAACATGGCGAACCGTCCAGAGGGCCGCGACACATGCGCCAGCAACCCGTCGGCAGTACTGCCCTCGTGCGGTCCGCGATGGCCTATGTTCTGGCCGGCGGCCGAGGCTCGCGGCTGAAGGAACTCACCGATACCCGCGCCAAGCCGGCGGTCTATTTCGGCGGCAAGAGCCGCATCATCGACTTCGCGCTCTCCAACGCGCTGAACTCCGGCATCCGCCGCATCAGCGTCGCCACGCAATACAAGGCGCACAGCCTGATCCGCCACATGCAGCGCGGCTGGAACTTCTTCCGCCCCGAGCGCAACGAGAGCTTCGACATCCTGCCCGCCTCGCAACGCTTCGGCGACAACTGGTATGCCGGCACCGCCGACGCGGTTTACCAGAACATCGACATCATCGAGGGCTACGCGCCGCAATACATCGTGCTGCTGGCGGGCGACCACATCTACAAGATGGACTACGAGCAAATGCTCGCGCAGCACGTCGAAAGCGGCGCCGACGTCACGGTGGGCTGCATCGAGGTGCCCCGCATGGACGCGCGCGGCTTCGGCGTGATGGCGGTGGACGAGACGGACCGCGTCACCGCGTTCGTCGAGAAGCCCGAGGACCCGCCGAGCATGCCGGGCAAGCCGGACAGCGCGCTGGCCAGCATGGGTATCTACGTGTTCGCCACCAGCCTGCTGTTCGACCAGCTTCGCCGCGACGCCGCCGATCCCACCTCCAGCCGCGACTTCGGCCGCGACATCATTCCGTATCTGGTAGAGGGCGGCAAAGCGGTGGCGCATCGCTTCTCGGAATCCTGCGTGCGTTCGGCGACAGAGCAAGAGTCGTATTGGCGGGATGTCGGGACGATCGATGCGTATTGGGAGGCGAATATCGATCTGACCGACGTGACGCCGGCGCTCGATCTGTACGACCGCGACTGGCCGATCTGGACCTATGGCGAGATCACCCCGCCGGCCAAGTTCGTGCACGACGAGAACGGCCGGCGCGGCGAGGCGGTGTCGTCGCTGGTCTCCGGCGGCTGCATCATCTCCGGCGCCATGCTGCGCCGCACGCTGCTGTTCACCGGCGTGCACGTGCATTCCTACGCGCAGGTGGAGAACGCGCTGATCCTGCCGGACGCGGATATCGGCCGCGGCGCGCGGCTGCGCAAAGTCATCGTGGAGAAGGGCGTGCACATCCCACCCGGCCTGGTGGTAGGCGAGGACGCCGACGACGATGCGCGCCGGTTCAGCCGCTCGGAAAAGGGCGTCTGCCTGATTACCAAACCGATGATCGACAGGCTGCAAGGGTGACGCCGGTCAAGGTTCTGGCCGTCGCTTCCGAGATCTTTCCGCTGATCAAGACTGGTGGCCTCGCCGACGTGGTGGGCGCGCTGCCGCCGGCACTGGCGGCCGAGGACATCCGGACCACCACGCTGATCCCCGGCTATCCCGCCGTGCTGCGCGGGCTGGTCGATGCCGCGCCGGTGCACGACATGGCCGACCTGTTCGGTGGGCCGGCGCGGGTGCTGCGCGCGCGCGCGGCCGGGCTGGACCTGCTGGTGATCGACGCGCCGCATCTCTATGCCCGGCCTGGCAGCCCTTACAACGGACCGGATGGATGGGAGTGGCCGGACAACGCGGTCCGCTTCGCGGCGCTGGGGGCGGTGGCGGCCTTGCTCGCCGGCGGCGACGTGGCCGGGATCGCGCCGGACATCCTGCACCTGCACGACTGGCAGGCGGGGCTGGCGCTCGCCTACCTGCAAGTCCGCGGCGGCCGGCGGCCCGGCACGGTGATGACCGTGCACAACCTGGCCTTCCAGGGGCGCTTTCCCGCCGGGCTGCTGGGGACGCTGGGTCTGCCGCCGGCCGCCTTCGGCATCGACGGCATCGAGTTCTACGGCGACATCAGCTACCTGAAGGCCGGGCTGGTCTATGCCGACCGCATCACCACCGTGTCCCCCACCTATGCCGCCGAGATTTGCTCGCCCGAGGGTGGGATGGGGTTCGACGGCCTGCTGCGCTCGCGGGCCGGCGTGCTGCACGGCATCCTGAACGGCATCGACGACGCGGTGTGGAATCCCTCCGCCGATCCGCTGATCGTCGCGGATTTCTCGGTGAGCAGACTGGAGGGGCGGGCCGCGGACAAGCGGTCGTTGCAGGCGTGGTTCGGGCTGGAGGCGCGGCCGGACGCGCTGCTGTTCGGGGTGATCAGCCGGCTGACCTGGCAGAAGGGGTTCGATCTGCTGCTGTCCGACCTCGATATGCTGCTGGGGGCGGGCGCACAGCTTGTGGTGATTGGCAGCGGTGAGGCGCCGCTCGAGGCTGGGTTCGCCGCCGCGGCCGCCGCGCATCCGGGGCGCGTCGGCTGCGTCATCGGGTATGACGAGGCGTTGGCGCACCAGATCCAGGCGGGCGCCGACGCGCTGCTGGTGCCGTCGCGGTTCGAGCCGTGCGGGCTGACGCAGCTCTGCGCATTGCGCTACGGCGCGCTGCCGGTGGTGGCGCGGGTTGGCGGCCTGGCCGACACGGTGATCGACGCGAACGAGGTGGCGTTGGGTGCCGGGTGTGGTAGCGGCGTGCAGTTCGCCCCGGTGACGCGGGAGATGCTGGGAGCGGCGATCTTGCGGACCAGTGCGCTATGGCGGCGGCCGGCGGTGTGGCGGCGGTTGCAGCACAACGCGATGCGCACCGACGTTTCCTGGCGCCGGCCTGCTGCTCGGTATGCGGCACTGTTTCGGGGACTGGCGGCGGAGCGAGGCTAGTCCGCCTGCCGGTCCGTGCGCAGCCGAGCAACGCGGCACCGGCCCAGTGACTCGACCCCTTAACCCGGGGGTCAGGATCAGCAGCTCGTCACAGGGGTTTTGACAGGTTGCGGGGCGAGGCGGTCTCCGTGTTCCGGGCCCTCAGTCAGCCGGGATGAGTCCCTGGACGAACTCGTTAAGGGTTATCGGACCCGCAACATACCCGTCGACGGGCTGGTTCCCCGGCGCTATCGCCGTGCCCCATCACCCTCCAGTAACTGCGAGAATTGCTTCCTTGATCTTCGCTTTGGCGTAATTGCCCATCGTTTCCAGATCAAGATGCGGGACGTTGGGCAATTCGTCGGCCGCAACCACGCAGTCGATGATGGCCGGGCCATCCGCCTTCAGCGCCTTGTCGATGGCATCACGCAGCTCGCCCGGCCGTTCAGCCTTAAAGCCCACGCCGCCGCAGGCGCGCGCGAGCGCCACAAAATCCGGATTAGGGAAGTCGATGGCCTCTTTCCAGGCCGGTACGCCGATCGATTCGGCCTCCAGCGTGATCAGTCCGAGGGATGAATTGTTATAGACCACCGCTTTCACCGGCAGCTTATGGTGCACGGCGGTGAGGAATTCGCCCATCAGCATGTTGAAACCGCCGTCGCCACAGAGCGCGATGACCTGGCGCGCACGGTCAAGCGCCTGGATGCCGTTGGCCTGGCCAAGCGCCGTGCCGACCGCCCCGTTGTTGAACGAGCCGATGATCCGTTGCTCGCCGCTCTGGCGGATCCAGTTGCCCGACCAGAGCGTGTTGAGCCCGGTGTCGAAGACGAACACGGCGTCGCGCGCAGCGAGGTCGCTGACGGCGCGCGCCACTGCCTGCAGATGAATCCGATCCTTGCTGCGCGCGGGATCGCATTGCTTGTCCAGCACCTCGTCCCAGGACTTGCGCCCGGCGGTTACGTGATCGGAGAACCCGCTATCGCTCCTCGGCTTCAACCGATCGAGCAGGGATCTGACCGTCGGGCGCACCGAGCCTATCGCGGCGAACTCCGTCGGCGTGCGGCGACCGAGTACGTTCGCCCGTTCGTCGACCTGGATGACGACGCCATTGCTCGGCAAGAATGCGGAATAGGGATAGTCGGTACCGAGCATCAGAAACAGGTCGCAATGCATGACCGCGTTGTAGACCGGCTTTGTTCCGATCATGCCGATGCCGCCCATCCGGCGCGGTTCGTCGTAGGGCATGATGTCCTTGCCCTTGACGGAATGGATCAACGGCGCCTTGAGCTGAT
>DATHNI010000255.1:0-2571 GCA_035486135.1 Acetobacteraceae bacterium | reverse complement strand
GCCGCGGGTGATATCAGCGCACCGGGCCGGGTTGCCGCAGCTCCGATCCGCCTGCTGACATTCTCGACCCTGTTTCCCAATGCGGCGCGACCGAACCACGGCGTGTTCGTCGAGAATCGACTGCGGCACTTGCTCGCCACCGGCGCAGCGACGAGCGCGGTAATCGCGCCGGTGCCGTGGTTCCCCAGTACCGCGCGATGGTTCGGCGACTGGGCTCGGAACGCGCGCGCGCCGCACGCGGAACAACGCAACGGGCTCGCGGTGCTGCATCCACGCTATCCCGTGCTGCCACGTATCGGCATGTCGGTGGCACCCTGGCTGCTGTTCCGCGCGATGCTGCCGCTGGTGCGCGCGATGCATGCGCGGGAGGCGTTTGATGCGATCGACGCGCACTATTTCTATCCCGACGGTGTAGCGGCTGTCTGGCTTGGACGGCAACTCGGCCTGCCCGTGGTGATCACGGCGCGCGGCACCGACGTGACGCTGTTTCCCCGCTACGCCGTACCGCGGCGGCTGATCCGCGGTGCGATCCGCGACGCCGCGGCGCTGATATCCGTCAGTGCCGCGCTGAAGGCCGCGCTGGTCGAGCTTGGTGCGCCGCCCGGCAAGGTGACAGTCCTGCGCAACGGCGTGGACACGACTCTTTTCCGGCCGCCGGACGATCGGGAGGCGGCACGGCGGGCGCTGGGCCTGCGTGGGCCGACGCTGATCTCGGTCGGGCTGCTGATCGAGCGCAAGGGCCATCATCACGTCATCGAGGCGATGCGGCAGCTTCCGGAGTTCGGCTTGCTGATTGTCGGCGAGGGCCCGGACCACGCACGGCTCGCCGGACTGATCGAGCGGCACGGGCTAGGCGGCAGGGTGCGTCTGCTGGGCCCCAAGCCGCATGCCGAACTGCCGGCACTGTACGGCGCCGCGGATGCGCTGGTGTTGGCGTCGTCGCGCGAAGGCTGGGCGAATGTGCTGCTGGAGGCCATGGCGTGCGGCACGCCCGTCGTTGCCAGCAATATCCCCGGCAATCCGGAGGTGGTGCGGGAGGCCGCTGCCGGGGTGATCGCCGAGGCGAACACGCCGGACGGATTCGCCGCGGCAGTGCAGCGATTATTTGCTGCGCTGCCCGATCGCGCCGCAACGCGCGCTTACGCGGAGCGATTTGGCTGGGACGAGACGACAGAAGGGCAGCTTGCGGTATTTCGACAGGTTATCGATGAGCGGAGGAACACCGATCGTCCTGATGTATGCCCGAATTAGATTGACACTCATACCAGGCGCCCTTGCGGCTGACGCACGGGCGACACCCTCCGCGTCATGCCGGCGCAGGGCCGGTATCCACGACTTTCCTTTGTGCGAGAAGCAATGTCGTGGATGGCAGCCTCCGCCGGCATGACGGAACGGTGGGCGGCAATCAAGGCGCGGCGTCCGCGAGCAACACATCTTTCGAATGATGCCTGTCCGGCACGTCCGCGCCGAAATCTGCCGGCGCGATTTCGATCAACGCGTCCGAACCCCACGCAGGAATTACGAACAGCCGTTGCCCGGATTGACTCGCCATGTCGCGCAGCAACTGCGCGAGACGGACAGATCCCGGCAGAACCTCGACGATGAGCCGGGTGCGTTGCGCGATGAGAAGTTCACGTGCCGATCCGAGCAAGTCGGCCTCGATCCCTTCCGCATCTATCTTGATGAGATCGCAGCCGTTCGCCAATCTGGGAAACGACACCGCGGCAACCGAGATCGGCGGGACGGTTGCGGTGGGAGCACCCTCGGCACCTGTTACGAAGGCGCCGACCGGAGCGCCGCGATGGGCGTCGGGGATATTCAGCTCCACCATTGGGTCAGCGTCGCCGGCGACCGCGGCCGCTTCGACCAGTTCGACGTGAGACACGCCATTTCGTTCGAGATTGGCGCGGAGGATTCGCGCTACCGCGGGCACCGGCTCGACGACAGTATATCTTGCAGTGCCGGATCGAGCGCCGATCGTCGTGAACAGGCCGACATTGCCACCCACTTCCAGGATGGCGCGCGCGTTACGGCATAGCGCCATCCAGGTGTCGGCCATTCTGCCTTCGTAGCCTCCGGTTCCAAACCAGTAGACTGCCTCCATCACCATCGAGTCCGATGGAAGGAACGAGATCTCCCGGATATCCATGGGCCTGATCTCAGGCACCGCGCCCGCCAATCGGCCGCGGTATGCGCGTATCACACGCTTCAGGATGTAGATGCTGATATTGCGCCGCAACGAACCACGCGGGAGTCCGACGGCATTCTGCCGCAAAGGGGTGTAGATTTCGATTGGCACGGAACGAAGCAGCGCTGAAAGCATCGCGGACTGTGTCCTTCAAGCAAATCGGCATAGGCGTTCCCGCCTGTCATGGCCGGGCTCGACCCCGGGCATCTGTGGCGGCACCCTCTCGCGATCACGTGCCGCGATCAAGCCCGGCCATGACGTTGGGGCGGCAGGGGATAACTCACAACCGGCGCCCTTCGGGCACGAATTGCCTCAGTGCATCAGCAAACCGGCGCGCGAATGGCACCGGCGCAAACCGTTCCTCTATAAAGTGCCGGGCATTT
>DATHNI010000254.1:0-22822 GCA_035486135.1 Acetobacteraceae bacterium | reverse complement strand
TGGCCGTCATGCACGATCGAGGCGCGGATGCCGGGGATCTTGTTGGCCGCGATCGAGGCGCCGACGCCGGTGCCGCACACCAGGATGGCTCGCTCGGCCTTGCCGTTCAGCACGTCGGCGCAGACCTGGCGGGTGATATCGGGGAAATCGACCGGGGTTTCGTCATGGCAGCCGTGGTCGGTGACCTCGTGGCCGAGGTCCTTGCACACCGCGATGACGGTCGCCTTCAACGGAAAGCCGGCGTGGTCGCCGCCAATGGAGATTTTCATGCTCGTTGCCTCCGGGGTCATGTCGGACGGACGAGTATCGAAATATGGCGCGAAGGGCTACTGCCGCCATTGATGTGGATCAAACGTCCGCGGCCCGGGCCGTGCAACCCCGCCGGTAACCAATTGTCAGGGTTGTCGTGGTGGACTGCCGCCGAACCATCGCGGTAGGATGTAGACCATGAACGCCGTTCCGTTCGACACGTTGAAGCTGGCGCGTGGCCTGGAGGCAGCGGGATTGGCTGCCCCGGTCGCGGCTGGCACGGCCGCCGCTTTGGCCGAGGCGATGGGCGGCGCCGATCTGGCGACCAAAACGGACATCGGGGCGGTCAAAACCGACCTTGCAATGCTCGAATCGAGGGTCATGGGGGCCATTGGCGCTCTGGATACCAAGTTCGAGAACAAGTTCGAAGCATTGGACGCGAAATTCGACAGCAGGTTTGAAGCACAAGACGCCAAATTCGACAGCAGGTTCGAAGCATTGGACGCCAAATTCGACAGCAGGTTTGAAGCACAAGATGCCAAGTTCGACAGCAGGTTTGCGGCACAAGACGCCAAATTCGACAGCAGGTTTGAAGCGCAAGATGCCAAACTCGACGGCAGATTTGGAGCGCAGGACAGCAAATTTGGCGCATTGGAGGCCAAGCTGGACAGCAAGTTTGCTGCCGTGGACGCCAAGTTCGAGCTGCTGCGCCGCGACATGACGATCAAGCTGGGTGGGATGATCTTCATCGCCACCGGCGTCATCCTCGCCGCGCTGCGCATCATGCCGCACCCCTGACCCCATGAGCATCGACGGCCAGAGCGACGCCGACATCCGCGCCATCCTGGAAACCACGCGGCGCATCGCCCTGCTCGGCGCGTCCGCCAAGCCCTGGCGTCCCTCCCACGGCGTCATGCGCTTCCTGCTCGAGTGCGGCTACGACGTCACGCCGGTGAACCCCGGCCTGGCCGGCCAGGAGATCCACGGCCGCCCCGTCGTCCCCCGGCTGGACACAGCGGCGCCGCTCGAAATGGTGGACGTTTTCCGCAATTCGGCGCATGTCGGCCCTGTAGTGGACGACGCCATCCGGCTGGGCGCCAGAGTGGTCTGGATGCAGCTCGGGGTGATCGACCAGCAGGCGGCGGCGCGGGCCCGGGCCGCGGGCATCGCCGTGGTGATGAACCGGTGTCCGGTGATCGAGGCACGACGGCTCGGCCTGAACCTCGGGGCCACGCACCATTGAAGGACCCTCGCGCGAGGGCCACATCGCAGAACATAACGGGGCGGCAGAGCAACGGCCGCCGCCCAGGACCCAAAGGGGACCGAAATGACCAACGAAGAACGCGACATGATCACCCAGTTCATCAGCCGGGTCGGCGGCGCCCCGGCGGGCGGCCAGGTCAGCCAGTGGGGCGGCTCCGTGCCTGCCACCACCCAGCCGGCCCTGCCGCCGGTGGACCCGGAGGCGAACGGCCTGATCAACCAGGCGTTCCAGCGCTACCCCGAGGCCGCCTACCGCATGACCCAACTCGCCTTCGTACAGGAACACGCGCTGACCGAGGCGCAGAACCGCATCAAGCGGCTGGAATGGGACGTGCAGCAGGCGCAGCAGGCCGTCCAGCAGGCGCAGCAAGCCGCGCAGCAAGCCGCCCAGCAGGCGCCGCAGCAACAGAGCAGCTCGGGCGGCGGGTTCTTCGGCGGGCTGTTCGGCGGCCGGTCGCAGGCGCCGCCGCAGCCGCAGCCTGGACCGAGCCCGGCCTGGAACCAGGGAGGACCGGCGCCCGGCTACCAGCCGCAGCCGCAATACCAGCAGGCCGCGCCGCCGCCGCCGCAATACGCGCCGAATTACCAGCCGGGGATGTTCCAGCGCTCGGGGTCCGGCTTCCTCGGCTCCGCGCTGACGACGGCGGCCGGGGTCGGCGGCGGCATCCTGGCGGCCGATGCGCTGATGAACCTGTTCGGGCATCATGAATCGGGTGGTGGCGCGTTCGGCGGCGGCTTACCGGGGGGCGGTTTCCCGGGCGCCACGCCGGGCGTCGAGAGCCCGTGGGGCGGCGCTCCTGCGGTCGCACCGCCAGGTCAGGACTACGTCGACCAGGGAAGCTGGGACAATTCGGGCGGCGCCGCCGCGCCATCGAACCAGGACTACGTGGACAACGGCAGTTGGGACCAGCCAACGCCCGACACGTCGGCCGATGACAGCAGCGCGGGCGATTCCAGTTGGGATTCCGGCGATTCGGGTGGCGGCGGCGGGTCCGACTCGCTGTGCTGATGCCTGGCAGCGCCAGGCGCTGCATGGTTCTATGCCGATGCCTGGGCTGATGCTTTGGCAGCGCCAGGCGCTGCATGGTTCGATTGCGCGGTTGAACGCGGCCCGCCTCGACGCAATCCCGAGCCGCGACCGCGGCATCCGGTGGCCTGACCGTCAACCGCGGACGAGGCCGCCGGTTGCACGGTCGGCCAGCGGCCAATCCCCAGCCCGTCTTCGCCGGATTGCCTCGCCTCGAAACCGATTCCTACTTAAACTGATCGCAACGTGTGGATCGGCGGCTGGGCAGGCCAGGGGCGGGTACGAAGAACATGATAACGGGGTTTGCCGCTGACCTGGTATCCGGAGCAACCGTTGTCAGCGGCATCGGAGCGATCTGGCAGATCTACCACACGCTGTACAAGTCGGATACGAAACCGGCAAAGCGAGCCACCCACCCCAAACCTCACAGCTACACCCGCCGGGATCTGGCAATTCTCTCGGTCGTGGTGTTCATGGTGCTTGCCTTTGTGACCTATGCCCTGCGCGTTCCACCCTTGTTGGTAGCGCAACTACCGCCGCGGGCGCCACCGCAGAATGCAACCCAGCCCGTGACGCCCGCTGCGATTGTACCTAAACTGGCGCCAATAGAGCACCCCGCGCCACCGATAGCCCCTGTGCACAAGGACGACGCGCCCCCGCCAACTCCCACGCCCCCATCTCCCATGCCCGGCGACAGTGAGTTGGCGCATTGGGAAGCCATCCCACTCGATTCGGATGCGGCCCGACAGATTCCGGTCTATGTCAGCATCGATTATTATTCCGACGATTCGAATACGGTGGCCGGCCTGATCACCGAAAAACTCGACGCGTCCGGCTTCCACAGGGTCACTGACGAGTCCCAGGCAGCACTCATCATAGCGGTCAAGGACACCACGCAGACCAACGATCTCACGGCCACCGACGTCCAATCAAGCGAGTTCAGGCCGTTCAGATGGTCCACCAGCATCCATGTTGTCGTGCATTTTGTCCGTGGCAGGACGCTGATCGACCGAACCATAACCGGCGTGACACACGGCGGGGCCGACTCCAATGCGCGGATCGCATCCATGAACCAGGCAGTCGCAACGGTCTGCCAGACCATTTTTGCCCAATGCGGGAACCGCTGATCGCCGCGCCTACGGAAGTGGCAAGAACGGAAAAGAAAGGGTCACTCGCTTCACCGGGCCTGCTTCGTCCGGGGAAATGTCGGACCTGGCGAACCTTGCCACAAATGTAACGGAAAAGGATATCGTGTCATGATCGGACGGCTTCTGCTGCACCTGGTATTTCATCGCAACCGCGAGGGATTCCCCGGGCTCGATATAGGAGAACTTGTCAATCGTTACGTCGTTGGGGTTGGCGATGCACTGGGCGTAGCTGCTGTTGCAAAACGGAACGCCGGCCGGAAAAGGGGAATTCGTATGTTCCCCTGATCCCAGGAACGCGATCTGACTGTCATCGCTCCTTGCATCCAACAGGTAAACCCGCACTTTATTATTGTTATGCAATATAAGCTGTGCTGAAAGCTGGTTCTGCCGATAGACCAGGCCGACCACATTTGCGGCGATACCGGACGAACTCGCCGACTTGATCACCGTTGGATCGTTCTGCGCCTTCCCTGTGGCCGGTGCCACACACAACACAAGCGCGCTGATAAAAGCCGACCGTACAAAGGCTCGACACGTCACGTTCCGTCTCCCGTTCGTTGGGTGGCCAGACTAGTACGGGCTGGCAGCAATTGTTGCAACCCCGTGCGCTGCCTTCGGCTCATCCTGCCGGGCCAGGTTCGGCTCGGCGCCGGACTAATTGCCGGTCCTGAGCAGGTGGCGCAGCGTGCCCTGACCGGCGAGGCCTGTGCGGTTCGCAGGTTCGGATAAGCAGGTTCACCACAAAGCCACGAAGACAGGAAGCTAATATGGACTTTGTGCCTTCGTGCCTTTGTGGTGAACCTACTGGCTTGCTTGCGGACCAGCAGCGTCCCGGGTCGAAACGCAATAGCCGCCGCACGCACCCATGCCGGTTGCCCGGATAGCGCCGAACCTCCCCGCGAGCGATTCACACTTCCGCCCACCTCGCCTTCTGCCATAGCGTTGCCGGCTTGCAAGAAGGAGCCCGGACGATGAAACGCCGAGACTTCCTGGCCGGTTCGGCTGCTACCACCCTCGCTGCTCCTGCCGTATGGGCGGCCGGCAACCCCAGGCTGCTGAAATTCGTGCCGCAGTCGGATATCGCATTGCTCGATCCCGACCTGGCGCCAGCCTTGGTCACGCGCAACCACGCCTACCTTGTTTACGACACGCTGTATGGCGTGGACGACGCCGTGCGCCCGCGGCCGCAGATGGCTGCCGGCCATGTCATCGAGGATGACGGCAGGACCTGGAAGATCACCCTGCGCGACGGCCTGCGCTTCCATGACGGCACGCCGGTCCTGGCGCGCGACGCCGTTGCGTCGTTGAAGCGTTTGGCCAAACGCGACGTGTTCGCGATCTCGGTGTTCAGCAATGTGGACGACCTGTCGGCCCTGTCCGACAGCGTCCTGCAATTCCGCCTCAAGCGGCCGTTCCGATTGCTCGCCGATTTTCTCGGCAAGCCGAACCCGTTCGCTCCGGTCGTGATGCCCGAACGCCTCGCGCTGACCGAGCCGTCGCAACAGGTGACGGAAATCATCGGCAGCGGCCCCTATAAATTCAACATGCGCGAGCGCGTGCCCGGCTCGTTGGCGGTCTATGAACGCTTCGCCGGCTATGTGCCGCGCACGGATGGCCCGCCCGCCGGCACGGCCGGCCCGAAGATCGCGTATTTCGACCGCGTCGAATGGCACACGATTCCGGACGCGGCCACCGCCGCCGCGGCGCTGCAATCCGGCGAAGTCGATTGGTGGGAGCAAACGACGGGGGACCTGCTGCCGCTGCTGCGGAAGTCGCCGGATGTGAAGGTCGAGGTGATCGACACGCTCGGCTATTATGCCGTGCTGCGCTTCAATCATCTCAATCCGCCGTTCGACAACGCCGGCATCCGGCGCGCCCTGATGGGTGCGTTCAGCCAGACCGACATGATGCAGGCGGTGGCGGGCGACGATCGCTCGATGTGGCGGGCTGGGGTCGGTATTTTCACGCCGGCATCCCCACTGGCCAGCGATGCGGGCATGCAGGTCCTGAACGGACCGCGCAATCTGGCGCAGGTGAAACGCGACCTCGAGGCCGCCGGCTACAATGGGGAAAAGTTCGTCTTCCTGGTGCCGACCGACCTGCCGGCGATCAATGCCATGAGCGAGGTCGCCGCCGACGTGTTTCGCAAGCTGGGCATGAACATGGATTACCAGACGCTCGACTGGGCAACGGTGGCGACACGCCTCAATTCACGCGAGCCGCTCGACAAGGGCGGCTGGAGCCTGAATGCCAACTACGCGCCGGGCTACTCCACGATGAGTCCGGCGGCGCATGGCTTCCTGCGCGGGCTGGGCCGGCAGTCGCTATGGGGCTGGCCGACCATGCCGAAGGTCGAGGAATTGCGCACGGCATGGATCGATGCCACCGATCCGGAAGAGCAGAAGCGGCTGTGCCGGGAGATCCAATTGGAGGCGTTTCGCGAGGTGCCGTATATTCCGCTGGGCGCGTTCTTCTTCGCGGCGGCCTACCGGAACGACCTGACGGGGATTCTGAAGGGCAGCATTCCGCTGTTTACCAACGTCCGGCGGGCGTGATGGCGCGTGCGCACCACCCGTCATGGCCAGATCAAGGCCTTCCGTGACAATGAGAACCGGCCGTGACAGTGCCAGCCGCCCCTGAGCATCGGGTCGGCCGGCGCTTTTCGGTCCTCGCGTTATCCTCGAACCAACAAAACGATAAGGACGATCAAAAGGATCGTGCCGAGCCCGCCGCCGACGTATGGGCCACCGAAGTAGAAGCCGCCGCCGCCGAACAGAATGATGAGAATGATGAGAAGGAGTATCAGGTTCACGGTTTGCGTCCCTCCAACAAGTCATGTGTTGGGATCCACTATCGGTACGCGGCATACGGAGACCAAATCACCGTCGCGATGAACGGGTCACAATCGAGGCAACACCGGCCGGCTGCGATACCCGTTCGGCGACGTGGCACCTGTTCGGCGACGCGGCACCGGTTCGACGCGGCCAACCTGACGCCGCAACTGCCGGGCTTCGTCACGCTTAACCTGAGCGCCAGCTATCGGCTCACGCCGCACGTCCAGTTCTTCGCATCGGCCGAGAACGTCACCGGCGCGAAATACTACACCCGCGCACGTTCTTGCCGATCGCTGCCGTGTATCCGGCGCAGGCCCCAACGCGACCAACCCGTGGGCCGATAGCCCGCCGGGCCATGCCGTCACTTGACCTGTACGGCATGAAGTCGTACATGCACGGCGAAAGGTGCACCATGCCGTCTGCCGCCCGCAACAAGACCTCGCGCCTCGACGCGCGCGTCACCCCCGACTTGCTCGAACAACTGCGCCGCGTAGCGGAGGTGCAGGGACGCTCGGTGAGTGACTACGTCACCGCGACACTGCGCGAAGCGGTGCAGAAGGACATCGCCGAAATGGAGGTCACCCGCCTGTCGCGGGAAGCGTCGGAACGCTTCGCCGCGGCTCTGATCGACCCGCCGGATCCGGTGCCCGCCTTAAGACGCGCCTTCGAGCACCATCGGCGACTGGTGAAACAGGAGTGACCGATGCGTCGTTTGTCATCGTCCCCCTGGCAAGCACCCATGATCGAGCGTCCCTCACGTGTGGCGTCGCACCGTTGGACCGATACTTCCAACAGCAGGCCTCGCAGGACGTCCGCCGGCGCGTTGCAAGTTGCTTTGTGATCGTTGAAGCGGCGACCACGACGCTGGCCGGATATTACACGCTGGCGGCTACCAGCGTCCTCCTGCAGGAACTGCCAGATCCCATAGCGGCCAAGCTCCCGCACTATCCCAGCATTCCCGCCGTATTGCTTGGTAGGCTGGCCGTCGCGGTGTCGTTTCGGGGCCGCAAGATCGGCGCCGTGCTGCTTGCTGATGCGGTAGCGCGCGCGGCGCGCGCAGACATTGCCAGCTTCGCTGTGATGGTCGATCCGAAGGATGATAATGCCCGGCGGTTCTACCAGCGCCACGGGTTCCTCGATCTGCCGCAACCGGAGCGCCGGATGTTCGTGCCAGTTGTCACGGCCCTGCGATACTTCAGTCCGGGTGCAGAGTGATCCGGCGCTATCCATCGCCACCGGTCCACGAAACCTGATCGCCTGACCCGCCGGCCGCCGCCCCTACCAGGGTCCGTTACGCCCGGCACAAGCTTTATTCGATTCAGCATCTTTTCGCGTTCAGGTTGCTGGACGAACCGGGAACAATTGTGCGACACCGGCACTGTCGGCAAAATGCCGGGACCGGAGCGCGACATGCGTCACGCACGCGTTGCCTTTCTTTTCGTACTGGCGCTGTTCACCGCGGTCGCCGGCAAAAGTGCCGGCGCCGCGGATTGGCGCGGCGCTCCAGACGCCGGCCGCGATGATGCCACGCCGCTCGGTCCGGTCGTTGCCGAGGTTTCCGTCTGTTTCGTGCCGGCACAGGAGTGCGATACGCCTGTCGTGCAGGCCATCGCCGCCGCCAGGACAGCGATCCGGGTCCAGGCCTACGGCTTCACCTCGCCGGTCATTCTTCGGGCCCTGGCGGATGCGCGGATGCGAGGGGTGGATGTGCAGGCGGTTCTCGATAAGTCCGACGACCGGATTGAGCGCGACGACTCCGATGCGCGCACCAGGCGCATCAGTGGCGCCCGGTTCACGGCAGAGGCAAACATTCCGACATGGATCGATGACAGCGTGGCGATCGCCCACAACAAGGTCATCATCATCGATGGCCACCTGGTGATCGGCGGTTCGTACAACTACACCGCCTCGGCAGAGCATCGGAACGCCGAGAACGTGACGTTCATCGATGCACCGGCTGTTGCGGGCTTCTATCTTGGGAACTGGGATGCGCGGAAGGCCGTTTCGCGTCCGTCGCACTACCAGCCGGAAGCGGAGAACGCCGTGTCACGCAAGGTTGCGTCATCGAATACGCGATAGAAGGCGCTACCGACGCCATCGGCACCAGAAGATTCCGACCTGACCGCCAACGGTGAGGGCCACGTGTCAATGCGAGTTGGCCACCGGCCAGCGCGGCCGACCCGGTCTGGATGAAACACCTAGGCCGTCGCGCGAAGGATGCTCCCCCTCCCCTTGAGGGAGGGGGATGGGGGGAGGGGTCCGGGGGGTGCACGCACCCCTCCCCCCAACCCTCTCCCTCAAGGGGAGGGGGAGTCTGTTTCTTGTTCTTGCCCGACGCCACGCGCCTCGCAATGACACGTAGCGCTCAGATTCCCACCTCTTCGCCCGCCTGCAACCGCCGCAGCACGTCCCCCCGCCACGCCGCGAAATCGTCACCGCGCCACGCGTCGTGCCGCCCCTCGGCATAGGCCAGCGCGTTGCGGTGATAGATCAGCGCGTTGCGCCGCGTGGCCAGGAAGTTGTCGCGGGTCGCGGTGATCTTGCCGGGCACGCCGGTCACCACCGACCCGTCCGGCACCTCCATGCCCGGCGGCACCAGCGCCATCGCGCCGACCACGCAGCGCCGGCCGATTTTCGCGCCGTCCATCACCACCGCGCCGATGCCGATCAGGCAGTCATCGCCGACCTCCGCCCCATGCACCACGGCCCGATGCGCGATGGAGCAATAGTCGCCGATCGTCGTGCCGCGGCCGCCGCCGACATGGATCACCGCGCCGTCCTGGATGTTGCAGGCCCGGCCGATGCGCACCGCGGCGCCCTCGGCGCGGATCACCGAATAGGGCCAGAAGCTGCTGCCATCACCGGCGCTGACGCGGCCGAAGATGCGCGCGGTGGGATCGACGAAGGCCGGCCGGTCGAGCAACACGTCGGGGCCGAAGACGAAGGACATGGGACGGACCTCATGGTGACGGACCATGAGCCTGCCGGATCATCGGCCTACCAGCAATTGCGCGGGGGTGGCGCTCAGGGCAATCGCTTTTGGGCGGACACCCCCGAAGCGGGACCTTCCGCAAATGCGATTGCCCTGGGGCGCCGCGTCAGGTCCGCCGACCACAGCCGCGGCGTCCGGTCTGCGTCGTTACAATGCTCCCGCCGGCGACCCGGAACACGCGGAACGTCCAAGATCTCCCCGCGTCGCAGTGGCACCACCGCCATCCCGCTGATACGCTGCACCGCATGTCCCCCTCCGCCGCCCACGCCGTCGCCCCGCAAGACCAAGCGGCCGACCCCACCACGGCCGAATTGCTCTTTGCCCGGCCGCATCTGACCATGCACGCCATGGACGGCCTCCTGCTGGAAGACGTCTTGCTCAACCGCATCGCCGACGCCGCCGGCACTCCCACCTGGGTTTACGGCGCCGGCACCATGCGCGCACGCTACCGGGCCCTCGCCGGCGCCCTCACCCAGGCCGGGCTCGACGCCGAGCTGCACTACGCCATGAAGGCCAACGACCACCTCGCCGTCATCCGGTTGTTCGCGGCCGAGGGCGCCGGTGCCGACGTGGTCAGCGAGGGCGAGCTTCGCCGCGCCCGCATCGCCGGCGTTCCGCCCGCGCACATCGTCTTCTCCGGCGTCGGCAAATCGGAACGCGACCTGCGCCTCGCGCTGGCCGAGGACGTCGGCCAGATCAACGTGGAAAGCGCCGAGGAGCTGGACATGCTGTCCGCCCTGGCCGCCGGCATGGGCCGCATTGCCCGCATCGCCCTGCGGGTCAATCCGGACGTGGACGCCGCCACCCATGCCAAGATCTCCACCGGCCGCGCGGGGGATAAATTCGGCATCCCCTGGGCCGACGCCGGCGCGCTCTATGCCCGCGCCACTACCCTGCCCGGCATCGCCCCCACCGGCCTGGCGACGCATATCGGCAGCCAGATCCTGTCGCTCGCACCGTTCCGCGCCGCCTACGCCCGCATCGCCGCGCTGGTCACCGAGCTACGCGCCGCCGGGCACACGGTGGAGACGGTGGATTGCGGCGGCGGCCTCGGCATCCCCTACCGCGACGAGCCCGCACCCAGCCCGGACGGCCTCGCCGGAGCCCTGCGTGCCGCGTTCCACAACCTCGATGTGCGCCTGAAGCTGGAGCCCGGCCGGTGGCTGGTCGCGCCGGCCGGCGTGTTGCTCTCGACCGTGGTGCTCACCAAGCAGACCCAGGGCACCCGCTTCGTGGTGCTGGACGCGGCGATGAACGACCTGGTGCGGCCGGCGATGTACGAGGCCTGGCACGGCGTGGTGCCGCTCGCTGCCGCCGATGCCGTCGCCCCGGTGGCGCCGGCCGATATCGTCGGGCCGGTGTGCGAAACCGGCGACACGTTCGCGCGAAGCCGCCTTCTCCCGATGTTGCGCCGCGACGCACGCGTGGCGATTCTCGACGCCGGTGCGTATGGTTCCGTCATGAGCTCGACCTACAACGCCCGTCCGCTGGCTGCCGAGGTCATGGTCGATGGCGGCCGCTGGTCGGTGATCCGCGACCGCCAGACGCACGAGGCGCTCTGGCAGGGCGAACGCGTGCCTGATTTCCTTATGTAACGGCGCCGCACATGACCCAGCCGCCGCGCCCGCGCCCGCCGCCGACACCTCAGCGTCCCGAGGACATCAACCCGCTGCTGCGGCGCCTCGCGGGGCGTCGCGTGCTGGCCCGCCTCGCGATCCTGTTCGAGCATGTGTGGCCGGCGATCTGGCCGGCGCTCGGCGTCGCCGGGGTGTTCGTTTGCGTCGCCTTGCTCGACCTGCCGCGCTACCTGGCGCCCGGCTGGCACCTCGCCTTGCTGGTCGGGACGGCGATCGCGATCGGCGTGCTGCTGGTGCGCGGCCTTTGGTCGGTCCGCACCCCGGACGACGCCGCGGCCGACCGCCGGCTGGAACGCGCCTCCGGGTTGTTGCATCGGCCGCTCGCCGTGCTCACCGACCAGCCGGCGCAGCACGACCCGATGGGGGTGGCACTGTGGCAGGCGCACCTGGCGCGCACCATCCGCCAGGTACGGCGGCTGCGGGTCGGGACGCCGCATCCCGGCCTGCCGCGCCGCGACCGCTACGCCCTGCGCGCCGCATTGGTGGTGGCGCTGATCGCCGCATTCGGCATCGCGGGGCAGGACGCCCCTGCCCGCTTGCTCGCCGCGCTGCAACCGACCCTGCCGCGGCTGCCCGAGCCTCCCGCCACCGAGTTGCAGGCCTGGATCACCCCGCCCGCCTACACCCATCTTGCGCCGGTGTTCCTGAAGGCCGAGGGAGGGCCAGGGGGCAGCAGTGTGTCGGTTCCGGCCGGCTCGCATCTGACGGTCAGCGTCACCGGCGGGTCCGGCACGCCCAGCCTGGCGCTCGACTCCCACGGTACCGCGTTCCGCGCCCTGGACGCGGGCAGTTTCCAGGCCGACAGCGACCTGACCCAGGGCGGCCGCCTCGCGGTGCGCCGCAACGGCCGGGAGCTGGCCGGCTGGGACCTGGCGGTGGTGGTGGACCGCCCGCCCAGCGTCGCCTGGGCCGAGCCTCCCGGCAGCGCCGGAACCAGCCAGCAGACCCGCCTGCCGTGGACGGTGAACGACGATTACGGCGTCGTCTCGTTGCAGGCCGAGCTGCGGCTGAAGGACCGGCCGCAGGCGTCGCCGCTGGTGGTGTCCATTCCGTTGCCCGGCGGCGCGCCAAAAGCGGCGCATGGGGTGAACCAGCAGGACCTGACCGCGCATCCCTGGGCCGGGCTGCCGGTGATCGCTCGCCTGGTGGGGCGTGACGCGCCGGGCCAGCCCGGCACCAGCGCCGACGCCGTGTTCACCCTGCCGGAGCGGCCATTCCAGAATCCCGTCGCCCGCGCGCTGATCGCCATCCGCAAGGGGCTCAGCGTCCATCCGGACGATCGCGACAGCGCGGTGGACGCGCTCGACACATTGCTCATGCAGCCACAGATTCTGGCTGGCGATTTCGGCGCCTACGTCAACCTCAGCGCGCTGTATTACCTGCTGGAGGAAGACAAGTCGCCGCGGGCGGTGGACCAGGCGCAACAGCAGATGTGGGAGCTCGCGCTGCACCTGGAGGAGGGGCAGACGGAGCAAACCGCCCGTGCCCTGGACCAGGCACGCCAGGCGGCGCGGGATGCGCTCGACAAGGCGATGAAGGAGCCGACCGACGCCAATCGCCAGGCGCTGGAACAGCGGCTCCAGGAGCTGCAGCGGGCGATCGAGCAACACATGCAGGCGCTGCTGGACGAAGCGCAGCGCAACCATGAGGCGCTGCCGTTCGATCCGAATTCGCAGCATCTGTCGAACCGCGACTTCGAGCGGATGGCCGAGGCGGCGCGCGAGGCGGCGCGGGAAGGCCGCATGGATGAGGCCCAGCAGCGCATGGCGGAGCTGGAACGGATGCTCGACCAGTTGCGCAACGCACGCGCGGAGCACGGCCAGGCGGGGCAGCGGAACGCGCAGCAGCGGCAGCGGGGGCGGCAGCAGATGGGCGCGCTGCAGGACATGATCGGCCGGCAGGGCGGCCTGCTGGATCATGCTCAGGGGCGCGCCGACGCCGAGACCCGGCCGCGCTTCGGCCAGCCGCAGCCGACCGAGCCGACCGATCCCAATGCCGAGCGGGAGGCCGACCAGCGCGTGCAGCAGGCGCTGCGGCGGGCGCTGGGGGAGCTGATGCAGCAGTTCAGCGACCTGAGCGGCGAGCTGCCGCCCAGCCTGGGCGAAGCGGACAAGGCGATGCGCGAGGCCGGGCGCGAGCTGGGCACCGGCAACGACAAGGGCGCCAGCGGGCAGGAGCAAAAGGCGATCGAGGCGTTGCAGAAGGGCGGCCAGGAGATGGGCCAGGCGATGGCCCGGCAGTTCGGTCCCGGCCAGCAGGGCCAGGACGGCGAGGGCGACGGCGACAGCGCCGAGGGGCAGTTGATGATGCAGGAGGGGCGCGGTGACGGCAGCGGCAATGGCACGCTGCCCGGCGCGGAGGGACGGGCGGACGGCCGGCGCGATCCGCTCGGGCGGCATTACGGGCAGGGCAACTCCGGCGCGGACGAGGGCGAGGACGTGACGGTGCCGGAGGAGCGCGAGCGCCAGCGCACCCGGGCGATCGAGGAAGAGCTGCGGCGGCGCGATGCCGATCGGGAACGGCCGCAGGAGGAACTGGATTATTTCGGGCGGCTGCTGAAGGGGTTCTGAGGCGAAACAAGCAAGGCCAGCGCTCTGCCCTGGACCCGTCAGGGGGCTTTGCCCCCCTTGGTCCGCTTCGCGGCCCAAGCCCCAGCTAAGGCGCAGCCTTAGCAGTCCATTCGTCGGAGAGGTTGGACGGAAGGGGGGACCGTCGCCGTGATGCGGGCTGCCCGACCGACGATTGTCGGTCGGGCAGCGCGCATCACGGCGACGGTCCCCCCTCCCGTCCAACCTCTCCAGTGAAGGGTTCCAAGGGCTGAGCCCTTGGTGGGGTCCAGGGGCAAAGCCCCTGGCCTTGCTTCGTTTTCGCCTCGGCGTTTGCGAGGAGCGAAGCGACACATATGGAGGCACTCCGCCAATCCCGGCTGATCGTGCTGGGCCATGCGGCACTCACACTGCTGCTGGTCGCGATCTTTCTCATCGCGCATGCCCATTACCTCGGCGTTCCGGCCGCCTACACGGAAGCCGGCGGCTGGAGCACCTGGGCGGACCAGTCGAAATACCTCGAGGCCGCACGCGCCTGGGCCGCATGGGATCTCACCCCGGCCCGCCACTGGTATCCGCCCGGCTATCCCTTGCTCGGTGCGCTGTTGCTGCCGATCACGCCGTCCGACCGCTTCCTGCTGCCCGATCTCGCCTGCCTGATCGCGAGCCAGTTCGCCTGCGCGGCGCTGGCTCGGCGGATGTTCCCGCAAGGCCGCTTTGCCGGCCTGGTCGGATCCGCCGCATTTCTGGTGGCCAGTGTCGGCACGCTGGCTGGGTTGAAATCGTGGCTGATACCGTGGACCACGACGCCCGCGGCCGCGCTGACCTTCACGGCGCTCGTTGCGGTATTGCGGTTGGCGGAGCACCCCGGCATCGGACGGGCGCTGCTGGCGGGAGGCGCCATCGGCGGCATCGTTTTCTTCCGGCCCGCGGATGCTGGGCCGGTCGCGCTCGCCGCCGCGGTGGCGCTGGCGCCGCGATTATGCGCGATGCCAATGCGCCGCGCCGCCGGCATCGCCGCCGCATCGGTGTTCGCCACCATGGCGATGGCTGCGGCGGACGCCGGCATCATCGCCGCCACGTCCGGCTTCGGTCCTGATACCTATTACGCGCTCTCCGCCCATTTCGGCTTCGAGCTCCGCCTGCTGCCGCTGCGCTGGGTTTCACTGGTGATCGACGGGCGCCCGATCTTCGACGGCGTGGGAACCGAGCGCATCGAACCGGGTTTGCATCGCGGCCTGGCCGAGGGATTCCCCTGGATCATCGCCGGCGCCGGCGGCATCGCCGCTTGTTGGTTCCACCGCGACAAACGCATCCACATCTTGCTCACGACCTGGCTCGCCTTGCACCTCGCGCTCGTGCTCTGTTACCGCGACCTGCACATCGAGGGCCTCTGGCTCTATGGCAACTATCATTACTTCAAAGTGACGCAGCCGATCTTTCTGCTGTATGCCGTAATGCTCGCTGCACGCCTGTCGGACCGCGCCACACGCTGGCGCGCCGCGGTCGCGGCCGCTGTCGCGATCGTGCTACTGTTCGGCTGGCGTGCCAGCCTTATACCGGTAGCGGAACAGGCAGTTCCTTCAGTCCCGGCCGGGATTGCCGTCCCCAGCCTGGGATCGCTCGACGACGCCGCAATCGTTCCGGGCACCGGAACCTGGGAAGCGATCTATTACGGCAAGCACGTGCTGACCATCGGCGGCAGGCGATTTCTCAGTCGCTACGATTTCCGGCTCTATCCCAGGCGCAACGATCTCCTGCTCGTGCCGTTGCGGCCGCTGCCACCGAGCCCCGGCGAATTGGCGGTCGCCGATGGCGTGCGTGTCGAGACCAACGTGCCGGTGGCGAAGCTCCGCCAGGCAATTTCCTTCGGCGTGCCGTGCATGTTCGGCTTGGCCGGGAGCGCGGTTTGCGGCAGCCTCGGCGCGCCGCTGATACCGTCGCGATAGGGCGCCATCGGCTGCCTGATATGACGACGTCTCGCCCGACCCATTCGGGCGCGTGCCGCGGCGCAGGTTATGCAGCGGATGATGCAGCGATTGATGCAATGAAGAGGCCGCTCGCCAATGCCTGATCCTTCATCGACGTCGTCGCTTCGCAACCCGGGCGCCGACGTGGCGCCGGGGCTGCGAACATCGTGTGCGGTCGTACTGGCAGTCGTGCTGGGATACGGGCTGCTGACGCTGCCGATCCTCGCGCGGAACGGATTCGATCCGTCGGTGTTCATCCATGCCGGCGATCGTTTCGTCGATCCCGCGCACCTGGAGTCGCCGATCATCGTCAAGCTACACGCGGACGGTTACGATGGGCAATTCTATTACCGGATGGCGCTGGCGCCGTTGCGGATGCAGCAAGCGGCGCTCGGCATCCGGTTCGACAGCCCACGTTGGCGCGTGCAGCGGATCGTCTATCCGTTGCTGGCATGGGTCGCGGCATTCGGGCACGCCGCCGCGGTGCCAGCCACGATGGTGCTGGTCAATTTGCTCGGACTCGGCGCCATCGCGACGGTCGCACTCCGCCTGACCGCCCGCCTGCGCCTTCCCACCCTGACGCCGCTTGCGATCATGCTCTGGCCTGGCTTCGTCATCGCCTTGACCCACGACACCACGGAAATCGTTGCAACCGCTTTCCTGTTGGGCGCGCTCGATTGCTACTTCGCGAAACGTCTGTTGGCCTACGCCGGGCTAGGCGTATTGGCGAGCCTGACGCGCGAAACGAGTATCCTGTTGCTGGGCGGCATACTGTGTTTCGAGGCGGCCCAGGCTGTCCGCCCCGCCGCGGCGGGGCAGCGTTGGCATCGCGTGCTGATCTGCGGCCTGGCCCTGGTTCCGTTTCTGGTGTGGTGGGACGTGCTGCGTCTGATCTGGGACCAATCACCGCAGGAAACCATCGCGCACGGTGACCTGGGCTGGCCATTCGCCGGTGCCGCCGAGATGCTGCGCGACACGCTGACCGGCGTTCGGCGGTTCGCGCCTGGTCCTGGCATGAATGCCGCAATAGGCGCCTATCTGCTTGGCAGCGCCGCATGGTTGCTGGGGTTCTGCGCCGTTGTCGCTGCGCGAACGCCGGTCGTGCTGCGTGTGGCGGGCACCGGGGCGTTGGCGGCCGGCTGGCTGCCGATCGTTGCACTGATGTCCCTGCTGACCGCCGATGGACCCTGGATCGACCAGACGGCATTCTTCCGGGCCTTCACCGAATGTTACGTCGTCGGTTGCCTGGTTCTGGCGGTGCGTCCGGTGCCGCGATGGTTGACCTGGCTGATATTGGCCGGTGGCGCGTTGGCGTTTCTCGGCGCCTGGGTCCTGACGGTTGGAGAGAAATAGCGCGCGGCGAAGGCAACAGCGCCGGCGCCTGGCCCTGCCTGGCTAATCGATTGATCCTTGTTGGTGCGCCGGTGACGCACAACGCACTGTTGGTCGGACACCGGATTGCGGTGGCACCCCCTCTGGGCAACCGTCCTCAGACTTGCTCCTGGCAAGCGCCGCAACCAGCGTATGTCGGGTCAACTCCGTACGGTTAAAGAACAATTGCTACCTCAGAGTTCGCTGTTCGTCCGCGATATGACGCTTTGTCTCGTTTCGGACTTCCTCAAGCACCCGATCTAAGCCCAATTCACCAAATTCAGCGCAACTGTAACGTGACCGCACAATGCGGTACGCCTCGACCGTGATCACTTGCTCGGCCATGCCATAGCCCCCAGCAGAAGCGGAGAAATCAAAGCCAAACTAGCCGTTAATATAACGATAATCCACTGTTATTTTATGCCGATCCTGAGCCTGGGGCTGGCTTGCTGGCGTGCGACCTGTCGATTGCCGACCAAATCGTACCAATCACACGGTCGCCCCACACGGTCGCCTAGGGCAACATTACGTTGTTCTCTACAAGGAATTACTCACGGCAGGCCCTATCATTTCTCCTGGCCTGGGAGCAGATTGGGAGATTGCCGCTACGTTCGATCGGAGGGCGGTGAGTCGGGGCCGGGTGTGTTCTCTCTGTCTCCGGCTTGTTTCGATATGGACGGATAATCCGCGTCAGCAACGAGAGTGCGAGTCATGCGGTCCGCTAGATCGTCCGACCCCGTCTTCGCCGAACAAGTGCGCTCGTCCTTCGCGCACTTGCCGCTGACCCTGACGGTCTCCGTACTCAACAGCATTCTAGTCGGGTTCGTGCTGACCTCCGTCGCCGCCGGATCGACTATCCTCGCCTGGATCGGCCTGGTGGCGGGATTGTCCTCCCTCCGCTTGCTACTTTGGTATGCGTATGGCCGCTTGGATATTGGATCAACTTATAGTCCATGGTGGAATCGAATTGCTGTAGTTGGAGCCCTCGGCTCGGGCATTCTTTGGGGCTCCGGCCCAGTTGTTTTCTTCTCCTTGGACGAGTCTCACTTGCTGTTTTTTTCTTTGGTGATCGGCGGCATGTGTGCCGGCGCCGCCACCGTTCACGCGGCTCACTTCCCATCGGTAGCGGCATTTATAGTGCCCGCGATCGTGCCGCTTGCCGCAGACTTTTTTCTTGAGGGTACTCGGCTAGGTGCTGTCTCCGGCATCATGGCTTGTGTGTTCGGGATGTCGCTGTGTGTCGCGAGCCTGAAATTCCGCGCATGGTTCCGCGATACCACATCGGCGCGACTGGCGCTCGCGGGGCAGACATCGGCACTCAATGAAGCCAATACGCGTCTCACGGCTGAAATCGCTAGCCGCCGCTCCACTGAAGCTCAGCTTGAGCGCGCTCAGAAGTTGGAAGCGATAGGCCGCTTGACGGCCGGTATCGCCCATGACTTCAATAATCTCCTAATGGCCATAGGCGGTTCGGCCGAACTGATTGAAAGGCGCCTGCCTCCGGAATCGGTGTGCACTCCGCACGTCCAGGCGATCACGCGATCTGTGGAACGGGGCGCAGCCTTGACGCAGCAGTTGCTAGCCTTCGGCCGGAAGCAGGCCCTGGCGCCAAGTCCAGTGAGCATCAACGAGATGTTGCTGGCACTGAAAGAATTGCTGGTTATGACGCTAGGTGGTAATTGTCGCCTGGAGTTGGAACTTGATCATTCACTCTCGATGACGTTGGTAGACAAGGCTCAGCTAGAGCTTGCGATATTCAACCTTGTAATCAACGCGCGGGATGCCATGCCGAGCGGTGGGGCGCTGACGATCAAGACAGCCAACGTCAATCTTGATGGCCTTGAGATCGCCACAGATGAACTAGTGGGCAGCTTCGTGATGATCTCTGTTTCCGACACTGGCACAGGAATGTCCGATAGCGTGCGTCTCCACGCGTTTGACCCGTTTTTCACCACGAAGGAGATAGGAAAGGGCTCCGGTCTGGGTCTTAGTCAAGTGTACGGTCTGGTTCAGCAATCGGGCGGCGCGACCCGAATCGACTCGCTACCGGACCGGGGAACAATAGTCAGCATTTACTTGCCGCAGGCTCCGAATGATGCGATTCTGGCTCGGCCGGGACCACGATCGGTTTCGCTGCCCACACAACCAGCCTCACGATAGCATTCCTAGCTAGTCCCAGGGTATTTCGGCCACCGCATTCCGCCCAGAGACACGGCCGAACGCCAGGCATTCACCGATATTCCCGGTGCCCTGATACAGATACCCATAGATCGAACCCAGTTCTCCCGCGCTGTACAGCCGCGGAATGGGCGTGCCGTCGGGCCGCACGATCTGCGCCTTCTCGTTGCGCCGCGGCCCGCCCTGCGTGTTGAGCATCGAGGGCGACAGCTCGACCGCATAGAATGGCGCCTCGGCGATCGGCTGCTGCATCAGCGTCCGGCCGAAATCCGCGTCGTGTCTTGCCTCGCAGAACCGGTTCCACCGGCTGACGGTGTCGGTCAGCGCCGCGGCGTCGAGACCCACCATCGACGCCAGACCAGCAAGGCTCCCGGCCGTCTTGATCCATCCCTTTGCCAGCTCGGCGCTGTTGTCCTTGCTCCAGTCGTAGCGCTCGACGATCTGCGTCCAGCCGTGGCTCGGGTGCCCGTCGTAGAGCGGGCCTGATGAGAACAGGGCATGATCGAAAATCATGAACATCGGGCATGGTGTGGACAGCGGCAGCCAGCGCCCGTTCACCGGGACCTTGCCATGACGGGTCTTGAACTTTTCGTCGGTGAAGCGCCTGGCGTCCGGGCCCACCACGATCATGCCGCCCGGCATCTGCTTGCTGTAGTGCAGCGCCTGCATCGACAACGAGGTGCGGACTTCGGGCACCTTCAGCGCCATCGACGGCCCGGCATAGTTGTTCATGTGCCAGAGATCCGCGCCCACCGACATCGCCATCGTGATGCCGTCGCCTTCGTTGTACGGCGTGCCCGACGTGTAGCAATACGGCACGCCAGGCAGGTAATCGCGGATCATCGCCTGATTGTTCTCGAAGCCGCCGCAGGTCAGCACCACCGCCTTGCGCGCCTTCACGGCGATCGGCCGGCCGCCCTGCCGGGCGCGCACGCCGAGGATCTCCTTGGTGATGTCGTGCTGGATCAGCTCCTGCCCCGGCGTTTCATAAAGGACGGTAATCGGACGCTGCTTGACCAGGCTTTCGAATCGTTGCCACGTATAGGAGTAGCCATAGGTCGGTCCGTCGTGGAACTTGTGCACGCAGTCCGCGCCAGGCAGGTCGGGAAACTCGATGCCGACCGGCGGATGCTGATGCTCCTGCGGATCGCCACCGACGCTTTCGAGCCATGCATTGTTCTTGCACATCTCCTCCGCCCACACGCGCACCATCGGTTCCGGGACGGTATAGGGCCCGCTCAGGGCGGTGAGGTAGGCGGCGGCCTTGTCCGGCGACGACGTGTTCAGGTAGCCCTGGCCGGCGACGCGCGTGTTGCCGCCCTCCTGGCCTTCCGGCGCCTTTTCCAGGATGACGACCTCGGCTCCCAGGTCGTGCGCCGTGACCGAGGCGGCGACGCCCGCAGCCCCGAATCCAACCACGACAACGTCAGCTTCCACGTCCCAATGACGCGGCACTGAGGGCAGACCTTGCATGACATATTCCTGCTGGTGAAAGCGTTGTTCAATCGGCCGGCACGACCCCGGTATGAATGTCGCGCTTTCCGGCCGCGTTCCAGCTCTCGCTGGGGTGCTCGCGAAGGCAACGCTTGAAAAAGACCTTGCCATGAAGGCCTGGGCTTGGCCAACGGGGGGAATTCGCGGCGGGAACCAAACCAGAATCCTGAGTGACCCGTGCCGATCCGGCTGCCATGCCCGATCTGACCCGCGGTCCCAGGGCCACCCCGTCATGCCGACGAAGGTCGGCATGACGGATGGGCGCGGTCGCGGTCCGAGGGCCACTCGTTGCGGTCCCTGGTATTACTCAGTGCTCCGCAAGCCAGCCGGCCAGGCTACCGGCCTGACGGATCCTCGCACTCCGCCACGCCCTTCCGCGCCACGACGTAATACCATGGCGCCGTGGTCTCCAGCCTGTCGTCCACCGATAGCAGGAGACCAAGGGGATCGAACATCGCCTGGACATGGAAGCCGGCCTCGTGGAGTTGGCGCAGCGTCTCCGACGGCGAGGTGAACACGGCCACCAGTGCGAAGTTATGCGCGTCGAGGCTGCCGATCGCCGACTCGCCGTAGTCGCGACTTCTGTGGGATGCCCTTAGCTGATTGAACCCGCCCACCAGCAGCTTGGCGGTAGCGCGCAGCAACCGCAGGGGCCGCATTGGTTCGGTGCCGCGGAACACTCTCCAATTCGGCCAGCGCGGCGGAAACGCAGCCCCGAGCCGATTCAACGTCGAGAACACGAAAGATCCGCCGGGGCGGAGCACGCGATAGACTTCCCGCATGATCGCGCGCCGGCCTGCGATATCCACGGAATCGATCCCATTATAGCTGAACAGCGCGAGGGCGAAGGTGCCATCGTGAAAATCCATACGCCGCGCGTCCATCTCCCGGAAATCGAGTGTAGGAAATCGATTGCGCGCCAGCCTCACCATCGCCGGCGCATAGTCGATGCCGTGGTAGTCAGCGCTGATCCCGCTCAGCAGCGGCGCGGTTCGGCCGCCGCCCACGCCGAGGTCCAGGATTGGCGCTCCCCGCGCCGCCTCGGCCACGCTCAGCACCGCCGCGGTTTCGCCGGCCTCCAGCCAGCCGTTGGCCGAGCCGTACTGCCGCAGAACGCCCTGCCGCTGGAAAACCTTGCGGTTGACCAGGCCAAGATCGCTGCTGATGTCTGAAGTTTTTGCAATAGCCATGGCAACCACCCGTAGTGGTCTGGCATTGCTCTCTACCCTACGCTGATGCGCACCGTGCGCGATTAAGAAAAGACGTCACGAGTTGGCGATCGTGCCGCTTCCTGGCAGGGTTTTTTTGCGTCGCGGTCAAGGAAGTCGGCTCGGACAGCGACTTTTGCGAAGCAACTCTCGCTCTAAAACAATGATCAGCGGTTGAAAGAATGCAACCGCATAGTTTTAATAAGACACCCTAAATAATTGCACTACAGGTTCAGACCGGGCCTCTTCTGTGTCATGGCCGCGAAGGCCGGCCACCCACGACTTTGCCGTGTGCAACGAAGGAAAGTCGTAGGTGGCCGGCCTTCGCGGCCATGACACAGAAGGGGCAATGACATGTCGCAACCGCGGGCACCGGGCCTGCCTCGCTCAGGCCTGCACGAACTCGCCCGATTTGCCGCCTGCCTTGTGCACCACCCGCACCGCCTCGATCCGCATCCCGCGATCCACCGCCTTGCACATGTCGTAAACCGTCAGCGCCGCCACCGAGGCCGCCGTCAGCGCCTCCATCTCCACGCCCGTCTGGCCGGTGGTGCGAACCGTGGCGGCGATCTCCACCGCATCCCCGCCGGCCGTCAGCTCCAGCGTCACCGCGGTGATCGGCAGCGGATGGCAGAGCGGGATCAGCTCCGCCGTGCGCTTGGCCGCCATGATCCCGGCGATCCGCGCCACACCGAGCACATCGCCCTTCTTCGCGGTCCCGTCGCGGATCATCGCCGCGGTCTCGGGGCGCATCGTCACCCGGGCGCGCGCGGTGGCGCTGCGGTCGGTCGCCGGCTTGGCGGATACGTCCACCATGGCGGCGTTGCCGGCGGCGTCGAAATGGGTGAAGCCGGTCATCGGCGGATGTCTCCCCCTCTCCTGCGCGGCGGGAGAGGATGGGTGAG
>DATHNI010000253.1:0-6238 GCA_035486135.1 Acetobacteraceae bacterium | reverse complement strand
GTCTGCGCTGTCACGGTATCGGGCCGGCCGATCACGAAGCGCTCAGCGAGCTTCGTTTGCAGCGGCCGGGCGATCGAACTCATGCGGGAAAAATCGGTCACGCCCTGGTGATAGATCCAGTGCCAGAGCTGCTTGGTGCGGAACGACGCCTCGCCGATAGCGGCCAGTTCCGCCGCCAACTCCGCGCGCGACAGGCCGACGAGGTCGCGTCTTCCATCCGGCAACACGATGGGCGGCGGATCGAACAGCGCCGACTTGGCCAGGATACGCGCACGTTCGGCCGGGCTGTCCATCTCTCGCGGGCTTCCGCCGGAGAGGCGTGCTCCCGGGTTGTCGATCCGGGGGCCAGAACGCGTCAGCGCCAAGGCGGAGGGTGCCACGGTTCGCACGCTTACCCTTTCGGCGGCGGACAGGCCTTGACGATCGCCGCGTAGGTTGCGGAGAAGCCCCTCAGGCTGAACGTATCGGTCACCTGCTGACCCTTCGGCCCCGGTGAGCGAGCGATCGCCCGCCCCGCCTTCTGGAACGCCGCCACGGCGGCCTTGCCGTCGCGCGCGTAGGCGTCACGCTCCCTGGTGTAGAAGTCGAGCCCGGCCTGATCGACCTGCACCGTGACGGCGGCATCCTTGGGATAGTCGAAGCCGGCCTCGATGGCGACCGTGTCGCGCGCGGTGGTGCGCTCGGTGACGGTCAGCACCACCTGGCCCCGCCCGGGCAGGGTGGGACTGGAGCTTTGGGCGCGCGTGAGGGCGTAGCAGACCGTCTGGCCGCCTTCCTCATGCGTCGCCGCGGTCCAGTCGTCGAATTGCGCGATCTGCTTGGGCGCGTTCGAGGCCGCCGCCGGATGCGCCGGCTCGGGCTTCCTTGTCTCCGCCGCCGCGGGGACGGCCAGGGTGGCGGCAAGGCAGAGCAGGAGAGGGAATCGGATATGCATGGGGGGAAGAGATACGGCGGCGGAGGCGGGGGGACAACCACCAGCGGGCTGGCGACGGCGATCAATAGGGTGAATTGAGCGGGATGGTGCGGCATCGCGGCTGCCGTGCCGATCGTGGCCTGGGTGACCAGGCCGGACCAGCCTCATCACCACCGCAATAACGCCATGAACCGAGAGCGCGGCCCCTGCTGGTGCCGGGTGACAAGTTCGGCGCCGGCGTGATGCCTGTTGCCGCCACTGTCGAGCCTTCCACCTGGGCGCGGCATGGCGGCGGGCTTACCCCGCGCGCTGCGTTAGAACACTCACATCGTCAGGATTTACCAGATCGGGTGCCACCCATCCGGCCAAATCGTATTCCGCCATGCAGCTTTCGGCGAAGCCCTTCCAACGATCCGCATCCCCTGACGCCAGCGCGCCGAACAGCGCATAGCGCCGGATCTCCTCGTGGCTGCCGGAGTAGTTGATCTCGTACAATTCGTGCCGCCCGCCGAACTCGGAGCCGACCGCGTCCCATAGCAGCTTCATCAGTTTGACCCGTTGCTCGGCCGAAACGCCGCCGGAGCCGCGCACGTACAGATCGAGGTACTTGCGCAACTCGGGCGCCGCAAAATCCGCCGCATGGGAATTCATGTAGATCAAGCCGCTGGCAACGGTCTTCTCGATCAGGTTCTTCACCTGCGCATAGGCTTCCGGCGCCAGCACCTGATAGGCGGCGCCAGGTTCGCTGCCAGGCAGAATGCACCCGCCGGTCCAGGGCGCGGCGGTTTTCGCCATTGCGTCGGACAAGCCCCAGATCATGTTGCGCCAGGCGATCACCTCTCCCAGATTCGCCTCCACGCCGCGAAAACCGCGCGAGCCGGTGACCTCGGTCGCCTTGAGGAACAAGCCGGCGATGAAATCCAGCTTCACGGCCAGGCGCGTGCAGCCATGCAGCAGGGCGCGCGGCAGAAAACCGGTGCGCGGGAAGAAGTTGTTTGCCCGTTCGATATCGGCATGGACGAACACGTTTTCCCATGGCACGAGCACGTCATCCATCACGAAGATGGCGTCGTTCTCATCGAGCCGGCTGGACAGCGGATAGTCGAACGGGCTGCCCAGCACCGCCGCCCGGTATTCGTTCGACGTGCGGCAGATCAGCTTGATGCCTGGGGCGTTGGTCGGCACCATGAACACGACAGCAAAGTTCTTGTCCTGCACCGGGATCAGCCCGTGATGCGCGACAAAGGTGTAATGGGTGAGCGCCGAACCTGTGGCGACGACCTTCGCACCGCTGACCCGGATGCCGGCGTCGGTCTCCTTCGTGATATGAAGATACACATCCGTGGGGCCGCCCGAAGCGCCAGGCGCCATATTGCGATCGACCGGCGGGTGGATGATCGCATGGTTGATGAACGGCACGCGCTCCTGGCTCAATCGGTACCAGCGCCGGGCGTTGTCCTGCCAGGGTGCGTAGAATTCCGCATTCGCACCGAGTGTCGCCAGGAACGCAGCCTTGTAATCGGGCGAGCGGCCCAGCCAGCCATAGCTCAACCGCGCCCACGCCGCGATGGCGTCGCGCGACGCGACTTGCTCCTCGACAGTGCGCGGCGCGACAAAATAACGATGCGTGAAACCACCCCATTCCGTCGGGCAGGTCAGCACATGCTTGCCCTCGTCATGATCGGCATGCAGCGCATCGTAGAGGCGGGCAAGCATGCGTGCGGTATTCCGAAATGCGGGGTGTTCCGTGATTTTTCCCACCCGCTCGCCGTAG
Organism: Acetobacteraceae bacterium; assembly: GCA_035486135.1. Classification (GTDB taxonomy): domain Bacteria; phylum Pseudomonadota; class Alphaproteobacteria; order Acetobacterales; family Acetobacteraceae; genus JASHVB01. The sequence continues at coordinate 3,551 of DATHNI010000253.1, read as the reverse complement.
ATCCAGACCTCGCGTCCATCGTCCAGGCTGTCGAGGAATTCCTGGCCGGTGTACGGCACTGTCGTGGAGCCGATTGCGTCAGCCATGGCGACTGCCCTTTCGGTATAGTGTTGACGGCGTCTGTCGATTTCGGCACTCGGTTGCTTGCAGGATCGGCGCGGGCGACCAAGGGATCACGTAATCTGTCGCGTTACCGGCGCTCGCTCACCTCAGCGAAATACAACTTCGAATCCGCGGCGCGTACCCGCACCTCCGGCAATCCCAACTCGCGCCGCACGATATTCGTCCCCTCCACCATCGAAACACACTTGTAATACGCGATCCTCCTGCTCAATCCCTCGCGGCCGAAGCCGCAATCGGTGGTGATCACCAGCCGTTCGGGCGGAATGAATTCCAGAGCGCGGCGGATCAGCCCGGCGACGTATTCCGGCGGCTCAACCACCGTGTTGCAGTGGTTCACCACGCCGATGCCGATCTTCTTGTCCGTCTTGTACTTGCCGAACAAATGCAGATCCCGCCCATCGCTGCTGGCGCATTCGAAGGTGATCACGTCGGCCGTCAGTTGCAGCAGATGCGGCATCGCGCGTTCGTAGCTCGGTACCTCCCAATAGACGCGCTGCTGGTTCGGATTGCCCCAGCAGGTGTGCACCCAGATCTCCGCATCCACGCCGACAAGCTGCCGGTTGAACGCCTCGGTCAGGAATTCGAGATCGGCCTCGGTACAGTCGGGCCGCAGCGAGCGCCCGTGATGCGGCGGCTCCTCCACCTGGATCAAAGGGCATCCGGCCGCGGCCAACTCGCGCAATTCCGCATTCATGATGTCGCACAGGTCGAGGATCATCGCCTTGTCGTCGGCGTAGAATTCGTTCCACAACATGCTGGCCAAGGCCGGCGCGCAGATCGCACCGAACTTCACCGGCTTGTCGGTCAGCCGCTGCGCCACCTGCCACAATGCGGCATATTCCCATGGCCCGCGCGTCAGTTTCTCGGTGACGACGCTGGGTTGGTAGGCCTCCTGCACCTCCCACAGGATCTTTCCCGGCCGCAGGTCGTGCCGGCCCATCCAGCCGCGCGAGGTGCTGCGATGACCGCTGATGCCGCCCAGACGTTCGATCGGATAGAAGAACCAGGACTTGCCGCCGACCGCGAGATCGAACCGGCTGTCGCCGTCGGTGACGATGTCCAGCCCGGCGGCTTCCTGCGCGTTGATGATCGCCGCAACCGCGTCGATGTATTGCTCGCGGAACAACGATTCGCCGAGCGCCGACTTGAACGAGCGTCCGCTCAGGCTGACATCGAACCACAACGGCCGCGGATACGAGCCGGTGATCGCCGTCGGCAGCACGAGGTTTTGCGTGACTGTCAGCATTGGCGTTTCCCCCCATTTCTTCTCCCCCTCCCCTTGAGGGAGGGGGCTGGGGGGAGGGGTTGGTCGGTGCGAACCCTGGACCAACCCCTCCCCCCAACCCCCTCCCTCAAGGGGAGGGGGAGTCTGTTCACTCGAACATCAGCACCGTGCGCGCGACCTCGCCGGCCTTCATCGCGCGGAACGCCTCGTTCACGTCGCCCAGGCGGCCGCGCCGGCTGATCATCGAATCCAGATCCAGCCGACCCTGGCGGTAGAATTCCAGATAGTTCGGAATGTCGGTGCGGAACTGGTTCGAACCCATGCGCGAGGTCTGCACCTTGCACTCCGGGCGGATCGCCATCCAGGGGAACTCGATCGTTGCGTCCGGTGGCAGCACGCCGACGATGGTGGCGGTGCCGCGCACGGCCAGGCTCTCGATCGCCTGGCGGCACAGGGCGGCAATGCCGACCGCCTCGAACGCGTGATCAACACCGAGGCCGCGGGTCAGCGTCCGCACCGCCTTCACCGCGTCGTCCTGTGTGCTGTTCACCGTGTGCGTGGCGCCGACCGCTTTGGCCATTTCCAATTTTGAATCGAACTGGTCCACCGCAATGATCTGCCGGGCGCCGCCGATGCGCGCGCCCTGCACGATCGACAACCCGACGCCGCCGCAACCGAACACCGCGACCGTCTGTCCCGCTTGCAGCCCCGCACTGCGCAACGCCGCGCCGACACCGGTGAGCACGCCGCAGCCCACCAGCGCGGCGCGATCCATGGGCAGGTCTGGATCGATCCGCACCAGCGAGTTCTCGTGCAGCAGCATCTTCTCCGCGAAGCTGCCGATGGCGGCGAACGAGCGCATCGGCCGGCCGTTCTGCGACAGCCGCTGCGTCGCATCTTCCGCGCGCGCCACGATGCCGCCGGTGCAGACATTCGGGTGGCCGCTGAGGCATTGCGGACAGGTGCCGCAAAAACCGGACAGGCACGCAACGACATGGTCACCCGGCCGCACCGAGGTGACGTCGGCGCCAACCGCCTCCACGATCCCGGCACCCTCGTGCCCCAATACGAACGGGCGATCGAGCGGGAAACGGCCGTTGCCATCCACCACATGCAGGTCGCTGTGGCAGACGCCGGTGGCGATCGTGCGCACCAGCACCTCGCGGCCCCACGGCTTGTCGATGTCCACGGTTTCGACGGTCAGCGGTTCGTGCACCTTGCGAAACACGGCGGCGTTGATTTGCATGTGGCCGTCCCTTCCCTCGGATCGAGCCCAATCTACGCCTGCCGCGAATCGGCTGCAAAAGCGGCCAGGCGGTCTTGTGCAAGTGGGGTGGTGGATCTGCCCCTGCACACGGTCGCCGACGCGGCGGCGGGCACGCCGGAAACTGCGAGGTCATGGCGCGAAGGATGCTCCCCCTCCCCTTGAGGGAGGGGGTTGGGGGAGGGGTTCGTGCCGCACGGGACCCCTCCCCCCAACCCCCTCCCTCAAGGGGAGGGGGAGCCTGTTCCTTGCGAGGCGCGCAGCGACGCAGCAATCTCCCGCCTGGAAAGCGGCACCGGCCCGCCCGTCAGTTTGTCAGGACAGGAATAACATCATGGACGCAATCGTGGCTGCCACGGACACAGCATTCTGGTCGCGCGCGCAGCGCCACATGCTGCGCTACGGCGGCAGCTTCGTGCCGTTCGTTCCCGTGCGCGCCGAGGGCTGCTTCGTCCACGACGCCGACGGCCGCCGCGTGCTGGATTTCACCTCCGGCCAGATGAGCGCGATCCTCGGCCACTGCCATCCGGAGATCGTCGCCACCGTGCGCGACGCCGCCGCCCGGCTCGACCATCTGTTCTCCTCGATGCTGAGCGCGCCGGTGGTGGACCTCGCCGAAGCCCTCGCCACGCACGTCCCCGCCCTGCCCCGCGTCATGCTGCTCTCCACCGGCGGCGAGGCGAACGAGGCAGCCATCAAGATCGCCAAGCTGGTGACCGGCGGTTGGGAGGTCGTCGGCTTCGCGCAGTCCTGGCACGGCATGACCGGCGGCGCTGCATCGGCGACCTACAAGGCGGGGCGGCGCGGCTATGGTCCGGCCGCGGTCGGATCGTTCGCCATCCCGGCCCCGAACGCCTTCCAACCGCGCTTCCCGGGCGTGTCGTGGCAGGACGAACTGGACGATGCGTTCGCGCTGGTGGACCGCCAGAGCACCGGCAA
>DATHNI010000252.1:0-12824 GCA_035486135.1 Acetobacteraceae bacterium | reverse complement strand
CGCTCGACATGCATCGGCCCGCTGGTGCCCTCGGCATCCGTCACCGCGATCACCGTTGCACCACACGCCCGGAACAAGGCATCGGACACCACCAGGTCCGGCCGGCGCGCACTCAGCACCGCCGTCACCGCGATGCCCCGCGCCTGTGCCGCGGCGGCCAACGGCCCCAGCGTGGCCAGCCCCGCCCCGCGTCCAACTGCTACGATCGAGCGCCACGCCGGGTCCAGCGTGAAGCCCTGGCCGAGCGGCCCCATGATGTCGAGCCAATCGCCCGCCCCCAACGTTGCCAAGCCGAGCGTGCCCGCCCCGGTCACCTTGTAGAGGAACGCAACCTCTCCCGACGCCGGATCGGCGCCATACACGCTCATCGGCCGGCGCAGGAACGGCGCCTCGCCTGGCGGAGCAGGACACAGAAGTTGGAAGAACTGCCCCGGCGCCGCGTTGGTCGCCGGCGCCAGCGCGCGCAGCACGAGGTGACGGTACTCGGCATTGACCAGCGTATTCGCAATGACTTCGGCGCGCTGTTCCGTGGCGCTGCCGGCAGGCCGGGCCTCCGGCGGCAGTGTCGCCGCCGGGCTCATGCCAGCGCGGCCCCGCGGCGCTCCGGGATCAGCAGCCACAGCGCCACCATGTCGAGCACGTAGATCAGCGCCAGCAGGGCGATCGCCGTGTCGAAGCCGTAGCTCGCCGCGACGGCGCCGACCGCGAGCGGCCCGAAGCCGCCGATGGCGCGTCCGATATTGAACAGCACGTTCTGCGCCGTGGCGCGGGCAACGGTCGGATACAATTCGCTCATCAGTGCGCCGTAGCCGCCCAACATGCCGTTGACGAACAGCCCCATCACCGCCCCGCCGATCAGCAGCGATGTCGGATCGGTCAACCGCGAATACACCACCACCATGATCGCGGCGCCGAGCATGTAGCCGAGGAACGCCGGTCGCCGCCCGATGCGGTCGGCAAGCTGCCCGAACGCATAGATGCCGACGCCCATGCCCAGAATGGTGACGGCGGTCCACACCGCCGACTGCGTCAGCCCGTAATGGAACCGCGTGGCGAGGTAGTTCGGCAGCCAGATCATCACGCCATAATAGCCGAAGTTCTGCACGCCGCAGAGGATCACCATGCCGAGGCTGATGCGCGCCGTCGGCCCGTCGGCCACCAGCAGGCGCAGCGCCGACGATGGCTCCCCCGCCTGCGCCACCTTCGCCACGAACAGCTCCGGCTCATCCAGGTCGCGCCGGATGAAGAAGGCGGCGACCGCCGGCAGCACGCCGATCGCAAACATGCCGCGCCAGCCGATCTGCGGCAGCAGGATCGGCGTGACGACCGCGGCCGCCAGCACGCCCACCTGCCAGCCCAGCCCGACATAGGACGAGGCGCGGGCACGCTTGGAGGCCGGCCAGGCTTCGGCCACCAGTGCCATGCCGATGCCGAACTCACCCCCAAGGCCGACGCCCGCGAGCGTTCGGAACGCCAGCAGGCTCCAGTATCCCGGGGCCAGCGCGCAGAGACCGGTGAAGACGGCGAAGATCACGATGGTCCAGGTCAGCACCCGCACCCGGCCAAGCCGGTCCGACAGCACGCCGAACACCAGGCCGCCGAGGACGGCACCGATCAGGGTGGCGGTGGCGAGCGATGCGGCCTGCGCCAGTGGGATGCCCAGGCCGGCGGCGACGGCGCGCAACATGAAGCTCAGGATCAGCAGGTCGAAGCCATCCATCGCGTAGCCGACGGCGCTGCCGATCAGGGCCTTGCGGGCGGCCGGGGTGACGGTATCGGACGCCTCGCCGGCCAGCACGGGGGAGGTGAGGGGGGAAAGTGCCACGTGCGTCTCCATCGGTTGCCGGCTGCGGCCTGTCAGTGCCGCGTCCGCACCTTGCCATATCATTACGCGCAGCGACGCGGTCGCCACGGGATGGAAAGCAATTCCCGGGCCGGGCGGCGTCGTTGCTCAAGGGCCGTGAGATTGCGTCCTTGCTTCGCTTCTCGCAATGACCCGGAGGTGCATGCCAAGGAGGCAGTTGACCGGGCATATGGCAGCTTGGTGCGTGGCGCGGCATGGCAATCGCATTTGGCCGCCAGCAGAAAGTGAGCTTTTAACACCGAGGCAGAACGAGAGCCACGGAGGGCCACGAAGACCTTGTGCCTGCCCCGGCAGTTTGAGCGGTGCACAGCCTCCGTGGCTCTCGCTCTGCCTCAATGTTAAGAGCTTGGCGGTCCTGCCCGCGCGGACCTGCCATGCGGGGGTTTCACCGAGCGCCCATCAAGGCAAATGCGATAGCCCAGCGTGGTGCGGCATGGCGGCGTGACTGCCGCGGCGTCAAGGCCGCTTATGCCAGAGTGGTGTGGGGCGACATCGAAGGAACGGCAGGGTGCCGGCCCGATCGCCCTCACCCTCGCCGCTGCGCGTCTTGCGTTGATCCGCTTCGAGGCCCAACCCCAAGTCGCGGGAGAGGTAAGTCAGTCGCGCTCAGAGTTCGTCTGTGTGCGGGTGGCGCAGGTGCCAGAGCCGTTCGTGCGCCGCGACCAGGCTTTCCATGTTGCGCCGCCTGGTGCCGTCCGGCGTCAGCGGCCGGCGGGTCAGCATCATCTCGAGGATGTGCAGCAATTGCTCGGCGACTTCGAAATCACCCTGGTCACAGGCGTGGTGGAACGCGATCAGGATCTTGTCGGACAGCCGCCGGCTATACCGTGGCGCGCCGCCACCGCCGCTTGACTCGCGTCCTGCATCATCCTCAGCGTGACTCACCGGCTGTCCTGTGGTGCTTGTGGTGTCTGCCGCCCACGTGGTGGTCCCCATCTAGTGCAACCTCGATCACTGGCCAATAATACCTTCGCCTTACGAAGGTGCTGCGCTCCGACCCAACCACCGCCGTGAGCCCTGCGATCCATGGCGATGGAGGCATGGTCAACTCACGCTCCAATCTATGACACCCTGCGCCAATGCAGGGTGCTACCCCGTGATGCGGCCGTTAGCGTTGCGTTACTTGCGCACCGATTCCGACGATTCTGCCTCGCCGCGTGCGTCACGTCGTATCAATAGCCGCAGCGACCGGGTTTGGCTAGAGGAATGTCGCGCCACAGAGCGAAAATCTTATAAATCAGACGGGTGTCGTGACAGTGGAGCAGCGCCCCCTTCCGTGACGAGCACGCCGGGGGGCGCGCCGCCAGCGGACCCCCCAAACGAGTGAGAGCCAGCCACCGCGTCCGCCGGGTCATCGAACGCTTCCTCCCAGGTGCCGATGGTCGAGGCCTTGCTGTATTCGGTCGCCCGATTCTCGAAGAAATTGGTGTGCTCCACCGCATTCAGCATCTCATCGAGCCAGGGCAGCGGGTTTTTCGAGACGTGATACAGCGCGTTCAGCCCAAGCTGGACCAGCCGGCGATCCGCGATATACCGAATGTACTCCTTCACCTCCTGTGCCGTCAGCCCCTCTACCGCTCCCTGCTCGAACGCCAATTCGATGAAGGCGTCCTCGTGATCCACGATGGTGGCGCAGGTGATGTAGATCTCGCGCTTCAGATCCTCGTTCCACAGCTCCGGGTTTTCCTGCACGAACGTACGGAACAGCCGCACGATCGAGTTGCAGTGCAGCGATTCGTCGCGCACCGACCAGGTGACGATCTGGCCCATGCCCTTCATCTTCCCGAACCGCGGGAAATTCAGCAGGATGGCGAACGAGGCGAACAGTTGCAGCCCCTCGGTGAACGCGCCGAACGCCGCCAGGGTCTTGGCGATCTCGAACTTCGAGTCGACCGTGAAGGACTGCATATAGTCGTACTTGTCCTTCATCTGTTTGTATTTCAGGAAGGCCTGGTACTCCAGCTCCGGCATGCCGATGGTGTCGAGCAGGTGCGAGTAGGCGGCGATGTGCACGGTCTCGATGTTGGAGAAGGCAGACAGCATCATCAGCACTTCGGTGGGTTTGAATACCCGCGCATAGTGCTTCATGTAGCAGTTGTTCACCTCGACATCGGCCTGGGTGAAGAAGCGGAAGATCTGCGACAGCAGGTTGCGCTCGGAGTCCTTCAGGTTGCGGTGCCAGTCCTTGACGTCGTCGGCCAGCGGAACCTCCTCCGGCAGCCAGTGGACGCGCTGCTGGGTGAGCCAGGCCTCGTAGGCCCACGGATAGCGGAACGGCTTGTAGACCGGGTTCTCGGTCAACAGGTCGAAGCGGACCGGGTGTTCGTCGGCGGTCTGTTTGTCGGCGCTCCGGGCCGTGCCGTCCATGCTGCGAATCCTCCGTGGCGTGATTGGTGTGACATTAACACCGGAGCGGGGAGGGGAGATAGTGGGTTTTCTACCAGATGTGGGGATGGTGGCGGACAGTCCGCCCTAGCTCTTGTGGCGCGACGGCCGGGCGAGGGGGTGCAACGCCGCTTCGCGCACCGCCCCGCGCGAGGGCGGAGCGAGTCGCGCGTGAGGTGTCCATCGCCGCGGGCCGGGTGGTGCCCCCACTCGGGGTAGCCATCACTGATGCGCTCGTCGAGGCCTGGGCGGGCAGACCGTTGCGTCGCGGGACGGGCAGGAGAGGCGGCACGTTTATGATGCGGCTGACCCGCGCGAGCCTCGGCCTGTCATGGCGTGGCCACCACCGGACCATGACATTGTTACCATGCGGTGGGGGCTATCCCCGTGCGCTGAAAATCCTCGATCGTCGCGCGAACTCATTACGGCTTCCGAAGATGCATGTTACTCATTTCGTATGCAAGCCTTGCCGTACCGGCGTCGATTTGTCGCACGGTTGGGATTTGTCCATTGGCATGCAGCGAGATTTCCATCGCCTCCGGCGCGGCCGAAGGTGGGCAACTCAGTGGCAGGATTATCGTCATCATGCCCGACTCGATAGGTACCGTCGAATCGATGCAGTTGGCGCTTATAATATGCAACTGCAAAGGCGTTCCTGTATGCGCGGCAGCGAGCTGCGACGGCACAAAGATCGACAGTGAGAGTTTGGTTTGGACTGTACGGCGCAGCAACACCGCGGCGTCCGGTTTCACCCAGGCGTAGTCTCCCTGTGCGGAGTTGAAGCCCCTGATGGCAGCATAGGGTCCGTTGGCGATGGTGAAGCCGGAGCGAAGCTTCCGCGTGTCACGATCCGGCGCAGTGAACGGTGCAAATGGCAGGACTTTGTCCAACTCGTAGATAGCGCCACCGGGACCGTCGGCGACAAGGTGTGAGGTGCCAGCGGCAAGGATGTTCTGGACATCCTGGTGGAGCGACTTGGCGGAGAAGTCGAGGACCAGATATTTGTGCGGCAAAGCATCAATAGCCCGCGGATCCCACGATTGGAAATTCATCATCGGGCGGCCGGAAAACAGAGCCAGGACGGGAGCCTTCCACCAGCCGAACCCGAACAGCGTTGCGTCCTCGGGGAGATCGCGCACTTTATTGGCCAGAGCCAGTACGTCGCGGTCCACGGCTGTCGCGGTTGGCGGATCGGTGAGCGTTTCGCCGGTTACGATGAGAAAGCATTCAGTAACCGTCAATGCGACCGCCAGGCCGAGCGGTAGCAGACGGCGAAGTATGGCGAGCTTGCCACCCGGCCCGCCAACCTGGATGAGCGCTGCGACGGCGCCCATGAGAAGGATTTGCTGCACCATGACCCCGTCCACGATGCGGCGAGGCCAGGCCATGTATGTCAGTTCCATGATGAGCCACCAAAAGAAGTAGAGAACCGCGATCGACCCGAAACTGGACAGGCAAAACACGTTTCCCCAATCCCGGCTCTGCCATCCACGAACGACGGTCGCAAAGGTCACGATCCATGGGACGAGCAAGAAGACAGCCAGCGCCGGTTGTGGCGTCCCGAGCATATCGCGCAAGATATGCAGATGTTGCGTTAGCTTTGCGATCAGCCCGTCGATCGGAACCATGTCGGCGGCTCCCGATTGCTGGAACGCCTGCTCGATTTGCAGGTGCCACCATAACAAGTATCCGGTCACGCTGCCGATTTCAACAAGCCGAAAAACCTCCCAGGCGGCGATTGGTGACACCAACCCCAGGAAGAGCCATATGACATTTCGGGCATGACGGTGTGACCGCAACACGAAGATGAGAGTGAACAGAACGAGCGTTGGAACAACGAGTAACAACGCAATGACCTTTGTCAGATAGCAAAGCGCAAGCGTGCTCCCGCCCAACAACAACCGAGCCGCCGGCGGAGAATTCGTATCGAGCGTGGATGCCAGAATAAGCAGTGACAGGAATAGCCAGAACAAGCATGGAATCTCGCCGATGCCACCCATTGAGTAAGGGAACAGTCCGGGCGTTGTCAGAAGGATGATCATACCAGCAAGGGCAACCGTGAACGACCGCAAGAGCCGCCGCAGCAGCATGAGGCCGGCGACAACAGTACCTACGAGATATGCAAGGCTGACGCCCTGGGTCGCCAGCGGCGTTACCCCGGCCAATCGCATGAGCAGACCAGCGGGCAGGGTGAAAGGTCCATCCGTCTGCGCGGGAAAGGGAAAGAATACGTTATAGAAGAAGCCATATCCATGACCTTTGACGAACGACAGCGCGGTATTCAGATTCATCGCTCCGTCGAAGTTGGGCGGCGCGACCGCGGCGTATCGGGCGTACCCCAGCAGCACCCAGCCGATGGTAAGCAGCAATACGAGGTTCAATGCCGGGCGCCAGAACGAGTGACGCACGGACGCTGTCACCTCGTCAGGCCGGCGAAGAGCCAGCCCCGAGCGATGGTTTGGATCAGTATCCGCGATATTCCCTGTCAGGGGCAGGCAAAGCCGTGGATCGCCGGCCTTGGCCCACCATGACGGGGGGCGTGGCTGATAGGTCAGCCATTTCGGTGCACGATCCAATATGCGTGCAGCGTAGGATCTGAAATACACGTCCGCTCCAAAATGCGTGGTTCAACTGTGAGTTACCGAAGGCGTTATACGCGGCAGGGTTGGTCGGCACAAACGGTCATGCCGAAAATCACGCCTGTCACAGAATGCATCGTGGGCTGGCCGCGTCGTTCGCCGTTCCGGATATCTCGGCGGATCGGCCGTATTCGGGTGCCGATTCTGCGACCATCGCGGTGCAATCGCCGGATCAACATTTGGCCCGGCTTCTGTTCCGCCAAACGCGGTTGACAACCGCTCCGACAGTCTATATTTAACCGATCGGTTATATAGAATGTCGATTCGCAGGACCATGGCGCCAGACCACCTCACCACCGTCTTCTCTGCCCTCGCGGACCCCACGCGGCGCGCCATTCTCGCACGCCTGGCCGCCGGCGAGGCCGCGGTCACCGCACTCGCGGAACCGTTCGACATGAGTCTTCCCGCCATCTCCAAGCACCTCAAGGTGCTGGAACGCGCCGGGCTGGTGGCGCGTGGCCGGACCGCGCAGTGGCGGCCGTGCCGGCTGGAGGCGGGGCCGCTGAAGGACGCCGCCGACTGGCTGGAGCATTATCGCCAGTATTGGGAGCAAAGCCTCGACCGACTGGAGGACTACCTGGCCGAATTACAGGGGAAGGCAAAACCCGATGCCCGCAAGCCACGCTAACGCCGCGGGTGCCGCGCCGATCGAACTCGTCGTTTCGCGGCTGATCGATGCGCCGCGCGCGCTGGTGTTCAAGGCGTGGACCCAGCAAGAGCATGCGGCACGGTGGTGGGGCCCGCGGGGCGTCACGGTGGAATCGTGCCGGCTCGACGCGACGCAAGGTGGCACCTACCGCGTTGCCATGCGCTCGCCCGACGGCACCGTGCGGACCAAGCGCGGCGTGTATCAGGAGGTTGTCGCGCCGGAACGCCTGGTATTCACCTATGCCTGGGAAGATGCCGACGGCAACCCGGGCCACACCATGCACATCACGGTCACCTTCGAAGCGCGCGGCGAGCAGACGTTGCTAACGCTGCGTCAGACCGGGTTCGAGGACATCCCCGAACGCGACGGCCACCGCAGCGGCTGGACAAGCTGCTTCGAGCGCTTCGCCGACTACATGCTGACAGCGAAGGCCACGATGCGATAGCGCCAGGAGAATCAGCGCCAGGGGAATCAACGCCGGGGACGTCAAGACAGGGGCGGTGGGGGCGCGATCCCGCCGCGCCGCAAGCGTATCCAAACCGATGGAGGGTTCAGCGATGCACAACCAGTCAACGATGCACAATCCGATCGTCTCTCGCGAGCAGTGGCTCGCGGCCCGCAAGCAACTCCTGGCCAAGGAAAAGGCCTTCACCCGGATGCGCGACGAAATCAACGCCGAGCGCAGCGCGCTGCCCTGGGTCAGGCTGGACAAGACCTATGTGTTCGACACCACGGACGGCCCGCGGACCCTCGCCGACCTGTTCGACGGACGCAGCCAGCTTGTCGTCAAGCACTTCATGTTCGGACCCGACTGGGCCGAGGGCTGCGTCGGGTGCTCGTTCGAGATGGACCAGATCGGCGGCGCCCTGGTGCACCTGGAACACCACGACGTCAGCTATGTCGCGATCGCCCGCGCGCCGCTGGCCAAGCTGGAAGCGTTCCGCCAGCGCATGGGATGGCAGGTCAGGTTTGCGTCATCGTACGGCAACGACTTCAATTACGATTTCCACGTGTCGTTCCGGCCGGAGGAACTGGCCAAGGGCGAGGCGTATTACAACTACAACGTCACGCCGAACGTCATCGACGAGATGTCCGGCCGGAGCGTGTTCTACAAGGACGAAGCCGGCGACATCTTCCACACCTATTCGTCGTTCGCGCGCGGCGGAGAACTGAACCTCGTCAGCTACGCGGTGCTCGACGTCACGCCGAAGGGCCGCAACGAGACGATCAACGGCAACCTGACCGACTGGGTGCGCCACCACGACCGTTACGATGCCGGCAGCGACACCGAGCCGGCCTGCCACACCGAGGCCGCCGAAGACGCTGAGGCCTGCTGCCATCCCAGCGCAAGCCACGCATGATGTATCAGGGCGCATGCAGGGCAACCGGATGAACGAAGCGAGGCCGGGGGGCTTGGCCCCATAGGCGTCAGGATAAGACGGCGCGGGAGAAGAATAATAAGACGGCGCGGGAGAAGAATACTCCCCCCCCTTGTGGGAGGGGGCAGGGGGGAGGGGTCACGCCGCGAAGATGTTGCGTGCACGACCCCTCCCCCCAACCCCCTCCCACAAGGGGAGGGGGAGTTCTTTCGCGCCGCCCCGCCTTATCGTGACACCTATGGGGCAAAGCCCCTGGCCTTGCTTCCTTCACCCGATCGCCCGGCACGGGCATGGCGAACCGTCCAGTGACCTGCAAGACTGATCGTATGCTCGCACTGCCGCCCGAAACGCTCCATCTGCCGTTCGAGCCCGGCCCCTATCGTATGGCCATGGGCCTGATCACGCTTCCCGAAGCGGCATGGTTCGAACTCGACGACCGCTATCGACCCGAACTGCGCGAACGCCATCGGCTCCTCCACGAACGCCATGCCGCCGTATTCGCCGCACTCCCCGCATCCGAGGCCGCGCGTGCCGAGGCGTTGGATGTGATCGCCGACAATCTCACCACGCATCATCCGGACTGGTTCGCTCGCGACAGCAACACCCTGCGCAATCACCTCACCGGCGAGGACTGGACCCTCGCCGCGCCGCCCCGCGATCCGTTGGAACTCGCGGGCCTGCTGGTGCAGGAGGATCTCTGCATCGTCCAAAACTACGACAACGCCCCCGTGCTGACCGCCGCCGTGCTGTGCTTTCCCAGCCGCTGGCGCCTGGCCGAGAAGATCGGCCGGCCGCTCGCCGAGGTGCACGGTCCGGTGCCGCTGTACGCCGAACGCCTGGCGCGGCCGGTCGATCGCTTCATGCGCCACGTGCGGCCGGGCCACATCGCCGCGCGCCTGAACTGGTCCATGCTGGACGATGCGACCCTGTTCCAGCCGGCCGGAAAATGGCGCGAGTCACCCAACCCGGCGGTAACCGCGGCGAATGCCGGGCAGACGCTTTTCCTGCGTGTCGAGCGGCAGACCCTGCGCCGCCTGCCGCACTCGGATGCGGTGCTGTTCGGCATCCGCGTGCATGTCTATCCGCTGGCCGCCGCGATCGCCTCGCCCGGCGCCGCGGCGCGGCTCGCCGAAGCCGTGCGCGCGTTGCCGGAGGCGACGATGCGTTACAAGAGCCTGGTGCCGATCCGCGACGCATTGCTCGGCTGGCTCGACGCATGGCAGCAATGACGCGGCACAGGACCGGGCAGTCTTTACTGTTCGTTCACCCGAATAGGCACATTCTGCCGGTCACCGCATCCGGCCAGTTTCGATGCCGTCCCAACCTTCGCCCGACACCCAAGCAGTGCCACCCAGCCTCGGCAACCGTCCGCTGTGGTTGCTCTACACCTGCGCATTCCTGATCATCGCCATCCTGGTCATCGCCGATGCCGCGGTGTCACTGCACCTGCGCGAAGCCGCGCTGCGCAACACCGAGACCAACCTGCGCAACATCAGCCTCGCGCTGGCGGAGCAAGCGGATCGGGCCGTGCAGGGTGTCGAACTGGTGCTGGCCAGCACGGCGGAGTTCGTCGCCGCGCAGAAGGTCGAAGACGCCGCCGATTTCCGGCGCAAGATGGCCGGCCAGCAGGTCCACGAGATGCTGCGGCAGAAGCTGGTCGGCCTCCCCTATATCAACGCCGTAACGATGATCGACGCGACCGGCGACCTTGTGAACTTCTCCCGCTTCTGGCCGATCCCACAGGTGAACGTTGCCGATCGCGACTATTTCCAGGCGATGCGTGGCGATCCCTCGCTGCAACGCTTCATCAGCCAACCGGTGCGCAATCGTGGCGACGATACCTGGACCGTCTATCTCGCGCGCCGTGTGCCTGCGCGCGACGGCGGCTTCGCCGGCCTGCTGCTCGGCGCGATCGATCTGAAGTATTTCGAGGACTTCTATCGCAGCGTATCGCTCGGCGAAGGCAGCGCGATCTCGCTGATCCGCCTGGATGGCGGCTTGCTGGCGCGCTATCCGCCGGCGGACGCGATCGGCTCGGTTTTCCCGCTGGGCGGGCTGCGCGCGCTGGGCGGCGGCACAACCGGCGTCATTCGCGATGTCAGCCCGGTGGATGGCACGCTTCGCCTCAAGGCGGCGTGGAAGCTGACCAATTTCCCGCTCTTCGTGCTGGTGACGAAGACCCAGGCGACGGCGCTGGACGAGTGGCGCAGCATGGCGCTGGTGCTGGGCCTGGTCACCGCCGGCTGTAGCAGCGCCATCCTGATCGCCGCCATGGCGATCGGCCGCTGGTGGCGCCAGCAACAGATGCTCGGCTGCGCCCGCGCGGAATACGCCGAGGCGGCGCGGGCGCGCGCCGTGGCCGAAGCCGACCTGGCGCACGAGCAGGAGCGTCACGCCGAGGACGCAAACCGCGCTAAATCCGGCTTCCTGGCCATGATGAGCCACGAAATTCGCACACCACTGAACGCCGTGCTCGGCCTTGCCGGCAGCTTGCTCGACGCGTCGCTCCCGCCGGCGCAGCGCGACGTGGTGAAGGCGATCCGCGATTCCGGCGACAGCCTGCTGCGGATCCTCAACGACATCCTGGACTATTCCAAGCTCGACGCCGGGCGAATGACCTTCGAGGCGGCGCCGTTCTCGCCGGCGACGCTGACGCAGAACGCGATCAGCGTGCTCGGTCCGCGCGCGCAGGCGAAGGGCCTGACGATCGTCGCCGAGGCTGATCCGGCGCTGCCGGCCGGATTGCTCGGCGATGCTGGACGCATCCGCCAGGTCTTGCTCAACCTGGTCTCCAACGCGGTCAAGTTCACCGATGGGGGTGCCGTCACGATCCGGGCGTGCTGCGTCGGCCGCAAGGGTGATGCGGCAACCATCGAATGGTCGGTGCAGGATACCGGCATTGGCATCGCACCGGACCGGATCGGCAGCTTGTTCCGGGAATTCGTCCAGGCGGATAGCTCGATCAGCCGGCGCTTCGGCGGGTCTGGTCTCGGCCTGGCGATCAGCAAGCAGTTGACCGAGCAAATGGGGGGCACGATCGGGGTGGAGTCGGTAGCGGGGGCGGGCTCGATTTTCCGCGTGCGGCTGACGTTGCCGATCGCCGAGGCGCCGGCGGAAACCGCGCCGCCGTCGGCCGATACGACCCGCGCCTTGCGAGCGCGCCTGCAATTGCTCGGACGGCCGTTGCGCATCCTGTTGGCGGAGGACAATCCCACCAACCAGTTCGTCGCGCTGCAAATGCTCAAGGCCATGCCAGTGCAGGTGGATGTTGCCGGCGACGGGGTGGAGGCGGTCGATGCCGCCGCGCGGATTGCCTACGACATGATCTTCATGGACATGCGCATGCCGGAAATGGATGGCCTGGCGGCGGCGCGGCAGATCCGCCAGCGCGGTGGCACCTTGGCGCATGTGCCTATCGTCGCGCTGACCGCCAACGCCTTCCCGGAAGACGTGCAGGCATGTTTCGATGCCGGGATGAACCAGTTCATCACCAAACCGGTGACCAAGGATGTGCTGTTCGCCGCCATCCTGCGTGGGCTGTCACCTGCCGCGGCGCCTGTCGTGCCGCCGGCATTGACGCCCTCCGGCGACGGCGCGGCGGAAGGGCCGCCGGCGTTCGACGCGGCGGCACTGCATGCGCTGGGCGAGGATATTGGGCACGATGGCGTCGCGGAAATGCTCCAGGTGTTCCAGCAGGAGACGGGCGCGCGGCTGCAACGCATGATGGCTCCCGGCATTGCATCGGCGACCCTGATGCGCGAGGCGCATACCCTGAAGGGCGCGGCCGGCACCGTCTGCGCGCCGCTGCTGCACCGGCGCGCCGAGGTGATGGAGGCGCGGCTGCGTGCCGGTGCGCCGATCGAACCCGGTGATCTCGCGAGCCTGGGCAGGGCGTTCCAGGCATTCGT
>DATHNI010000251.1:0-7353 GCA_035486135.1 Acetobacteraceae bacterium | reverse complement strand
GGCTTCTGCACCGGCCAGTTCTGGAACACGCTGTTCGACAGCATCCGCTTGCATGGCGGCAGCGTCGCCGTCCTGATGCTGGAGAAGGTGCGCCGGGAGGAAGCATTCTCCGAAGAGCAGGACAAGATAGGAAGCAACTGGGACTGGCAGGAGATGGGACGCGACGCGTTCCGCCGCGTGCTGGGGTTCTTCATCGGCGAAGCGGTAGCTGATTTGTTCAATCCGCTACCACAACCATCTGCCCAGGCCGCGGCGGTGGCCACCGGCCCGCCCTGAACCCAGCGTGCACACCGAGGCAAAGTTCGCGCACGGGACCGGATCGCGGCCGGCCCCGACGTTCCGATTCGCGCCTGCACACTCATACGGGGCAATCAATCGGCGCCCGTGCCGACACGGAATTCGATAAAGCTTTTAGGACCTGCCGAGGAATAACCACGTCAAGTTCAGCGCAAACGGTGTCCCCTGTGTCATGGTCCGCGGAGGCGGACCATCCACGACTTTCCTTGGTGCCAGCAGCAAAGTCGTGGATGGTCCGCCTCCGCGGACCATGACACGGAGAGGCCAGTGCGTCGCTCCGAGTGATTCGTTTATTTCCCCGCCGGCCCTTGATGCCGACCGCCCGACGGACTGACTCTCGAAATGGTCGCACCGGCCGTTCCAACCGTCATGACCGGGCCGAAGTCCCCGGGCCAAGCGCCCGGGGACTTCGGCCTGGCCATGACGAAAGGGGCCGCCGGTGCCGGTACCTCAACATCCTGCCGCCGCGTGGCGCCCAACCCGAGCCAGGGCTATTGTCCAAGCCGCAGCCTCGCGGAGGAACCACCCATGCCGGCCTATGAGTTCGTCACCGTCGACGTGTTCACCGAACACCGCTTCGGCGGCAATCCACTGGCCGTGTTTCCCGACGCGCGCGGGTTGAGTGACGGGCAGATGCAGGCCCTCGCCGCCGAGTTCAACCTGTCCGAAACCACCTTCGTGCTGCCGCCCGACAACCCGCAGAACCACGCCCGCGTGCGCATCTTCACCCCCCGCGCGGAGCTGCCCTTCGCCGGCCACCCCAATGTCGGCACCGGCTACGTGCTCGCGCGCCGCGAGGCCGAGCCTCCAGAGCACCTGGTGTTCGAAGAGCAAGCCGGGCTGGTGCGCGTTCATGTCCTGCGCGACGCGGCGAAGCAGATCACCGGCGCCCGGATTTCGGCACCGAAGTCGCTGTCGATCGATGTCGCGCTGCCCGAGGATGTGATCGCCGCCTGCGCCGGGGTCAGCGAGGACGACGTGCTGACCACGGCGCACACGCCGCTGGTCGCCTCGGTCGGCACGTCGTTTGTCATCGCCGAACTGGCGAGCCTGGAGGCATTGTCGCGTGCCAGTCCCGACCTCGCCGCGTTCCGGTCCGCCGCGGAGCGCTTCCCAACGATCGGCGCGCGGTTCGCGCTGCACCTCTATGTGCGGGTCGGCGGCGACGCGACGCGGCTGCGCGCCCGGATGTTCGGACCGCTGCTGGGTGTGCTGGAGGACCCGGCCACCGGCAGCGCCAATGCCGCGCTGGCGGCATTGCTCACCTCATTGGCGCCGGGAGAAAACGTAGATCTGGCCTACGATATTGAGCAAGGGGTGGAGATGGGGCGGCCCAGCAGGATCGTGGCGACGGCACAGAAGACCGCGGAAGGGCCGGTGACTGCGACGGTCGCCGGAAGCTGCGTGCCGGTGCTGCGCGGGACGGTGGAGCTTTAGTAACCTCTCCCGCGTAGCGGGAGAGGTCTTTCAGTAGATATCCCGCTGATAGCGGCCTTGCCGGGCCAGGGCCACGATCCAGTCGGTGGCCTGCGCGTCGCTTAACCCGCCCTCGTCGCGGGCGATGCGGCGCAGCGCCGCGTCCACGTCCTTGGCCATGCGCGTCGCATCGCCGCAGACATAGAAATGCGCGCCCTGCTGCAGCCAGCGCCACAGGTCGGTGGCCGCCTCCAGCATTCGGTGCTGCACGTACACCTTGTCCGCCTGGTCGCGCGAGAACGCCGTGTCCAGCCGCGCCAGCGTCCCATCCGCCCGCCACGCCTCCAGTTCCTGCTCGTACAGGAAGTCGCACGCACGGTGCTGGTCGCCGAAGAACAACCAGGTGCGGCCGCGAATGCCGCACGCGGCGCGCTCGGCCAGGAAGGCGCGGAACGGAGCGATGCCGGTGCCCGGCCCAACCATGACGACCGGAGTCGCCGGATCGGCCGGCAGGCGGAAATGGCTGGTCTGGATGTAGGCCGCGATCGGTCCCGCCTCGATGGCGCGTTGCGCCAGGAAGCCGCTGGCGACGCCCAGGCGCAGCCGCCCTCGGCGCTCGTCGCGCACCAGGCTGACGCAGAGATGCACCTGGTCCGGCGTCACCCGCTGCGACGAGGCGATCGAGTAAAGCCGCGGCCGCAGCGGCGGCAGCGAGGCGACAAGGTCGGCCAGCGAGGGGCGCGCCGACGGAAAGGCGGTCAGCAGGTCCAGCAGGTCGGCGTCGGCCGGTTCGGCGCCGTCCGCACCCTCCGACAGTTGGCGCAGCGCGGCGGCATGGCGGGGATGGGTGGCGGCCATCGCCAGCAGGTCGGTGGTGCGATCCAACGGCCGGGCGATGTCGACATGGGCGGCAAAGGCGTCGCGCAACGGGCGAGACACGCCGTCGGGACAGGCGACTGGTTCCTCGGCGCCGGCGTCGAGCGAGGCAATGCAGGCGGCGACTAGCGCCGGGTCGTTCGACACGGCAAGGCCGACCGAGTCACCCGGCTCGTAGGTCAGGCCGGAGTCCGTCAGGTCGATCACCACGTGGCGAACGTCCTTGGCGGAACCGCGCCCGGTCAACGGCTCGGCGGACAGCACGCGGACCGGGCGGCCGGTGGGCTTCGCTTGCGCGGTGGCCGGCGTCGCGGGGACGGCGGGCGGCGGCGCCTCGGTGAGGAACTGCTTCAGCAGGCGGGCGGTGGCCTTGCCGCCCGGCACGCAGAGCGACGTGGAACTCTCGCGTCCCTCGGCCAGCGCCTCGGTATAGGTCTGGCACAGATAGCCGCACTGGCCGCAATCGAGCTGCGCTGTCGCGGCCATCATGCGCCGCGGAAGGGGACGGCCTTCGGCCAGTTGCAGCCGCTCGGGCAGGTCCAGGGCGGGATCGTGCCAGGGGAAGTCTTCCTCTGGTTCGGATTGCGCGGCAGACGGAGGCGTGCCGACCGACGTGCTGCCGGACGCGCCGCCATACAGCCCGGCGAGGAAGCCGTTCAGCCAGGCGCGTTGGGCCGGCGAGAACGGCGCGTTCTCCGGGATCAGCGGCAGCGCGTCCACGCTCCCTAAACCTCGCCCACGAAGTGGGAGAGGTCGCGGAGCGCCAGCGACGCGGGTGAGGGTGCCGCAGACCGCACGGTGTCCCTTGCCGCGAACAGCATGGTGCGTCTCGCGGCAGTCGGGACCGTGCGTCTCGCGGCAACCGGCACCGTGCGTGCCGCGGCACCCTCACCCGGCGCTGCGCGCCGTCCTCTCCCGCGCAGCGGGAGAGGTTTTGTCAAAGCTGGCATCGTTCGGCCAGTGCGGCATCGGATAGCCGGGCGGTGAACGCCTGGAACGTCTCCTCCGGAAACTCCCGATCGCGCTGCCACGCCAGCAACAGCGCCAGCACCATCGGTGGCAGGTCGTCGAACGCGACTTTCGGGCGCACCAGCCGCCCCAACTTTTGCTCCGCCCCTGCACCGCCGCCGACCAGCAGGTCGTAGCCTTCCACCTCGTCCTCGCCGACCTCCACCTTGGTCGCGAGCAAGCCGATATCGGCGACGTAGTGCTGCGCGCAGGAATTGGGGCAGCCAGTCAGGTGGATGTTGATCGGCTGGTCGATAACGATCCGCGCCTCCAGCCAGTCCGCCAGCATCGCCGCGTGCCGCTTCGTGTTGCCGAGCGCGAACTTGCAGCCGGCGTTGCCGGTGCAGGCGACCAGCCCGCCGCGGATCGCGCTGGCCCGCGAGTCCAGCCCCAGCGCCTCGATCGCCCGCAGCGCGTCGTCCAGCGCCGCGTCCGGGATATCGCTGACCAACAGGTTCTGCCACACCGTCAGCCGCAACGTGCCGGACCCGAAACGCGCGGCGATGTCGGCCAGCCCGCGCAACCGATCGGAGGTCAGCCGGCCCACCGGGCAGACCACGCCGACATAGTTCATCCCCGCCTGCTTCTGCGCATGCACGCCGATATGGCCGTGCTTGTCCTGCGCCGGCCGAGGCAGGATCGCAGCGGCATTGATTCGCAGCAGCGGCGTACCCAATTCGTTCTCGGCCTCTGCCAGAAAACCGTCCACCCCCATCCGGTCGAGCACGTATTTGAGCCTCGCCTTGGTGCGGTCGGTGCGGTCGCCGTGGGCGATGAAGGCTCGCAGGATGGCGTTGGCGACGGGCGTCGCGTCCGCCGGCGCCAAGATCACGCCGGTCTCGCGCGCGAAGTCGCGATGGCCGGTGATGCCGCCCAGCCCGAGGCGGAAATATACGCCGGGCGGGACCCCGAACCCGTCCGCCACCTGCACCGCGGTGAACGCGATGTCGTTGGTGTCTTCCAGCACCACGACACGGCCGCCGCCGTCGAACGCTATGTTGAACTTGCGCGGCAGGCCGTACAGCTCGCGGTGGTAGAGGATGAAGTGGTGCAGTTCGCGAGCGTACGGGCGGGTGTCGATCAGCTCCTGCTTATCGATGCCGGCGGTGGGGCTTCCGGTGACGTTGCGAATATTGTCGGCGCCGGCGCCACGCGAGGTCAGGCCGAGCTCGCTCAGCCGCAGCAGCACCTCGGGCGCGTTGCGCGCGGGGATTTCGCGCAGTTGCAGGTTGGCTCGGGTGGTGATGTCGGCGTAGCCGCCTGCCAGCTCGTCGGCCATGGCGGCGATGCCGTGCATCTGGTGGGCGTTCAGGATGCCGTTGGGAATGCGCAGCCGGCACATGAAGGCGTCCTGCGCCGGGGCGACATAGAACAAGCCGTGGAACTTGGTGAGGAAGACGTCGAGCCCCTTGGGGAATTTTCCGGCCGCCGCCAGCGCGGCGATCTCGTCGAAGCGGTCCAGCGGGTGTTTCTTCCGTTTCGCCTGCTCCTCCGGCGTCAGCTTGCCGCCGGCGGCGACGGTGCGATCCTGCGCCGCTCGGTTGATGTCGGTAGGGTCGGCGGCGGGCGCGGCCTCACCAGGCGGGGCAAGCGGCAGGCCGAGCGCGGCCCGCCGCGCCTCCACCCCGGCCATGAACCCTTTCAAGTACTCCTGCTGCTCCGTGGAAAACGGCGCGTCGGTCATTCAGCGGCGGTCTCCACGCCGGCGGGCATGCGCGAGGCGGCCGGGGCCGCGCGTCCATAGGTGACGTACAGCGCCAGACCGGTGAACAGCAGGCCACCGACCAGGTTGCCGAGGGTGACCGGGATCTGGTTCCACACCCACCACTGCACCAGCGACACCTTGGCGCCCAGCATCATGCCGGCGGGGACGATGAACATGTTGACGACGGAGTGCTCAAAACCCTGGGCGAAGAACATTAGGATCGGCATCCAGGCGCCGGCGATGCGGCCGATGGTGGAGGTCGAGCTCAATGCCATCACCACGCCGAAGCAGACCATCCAGTTGCACAGGATGGCCTTGACGAAGACGGTCAGCATGCCGGCGGCGCCGAACTGGGCGTAGCCGATTGTCTTGGCCTCGGCGACCTTGATCAGCATGGCCGCCAGGCCGGCGGGCTCGATGCGGCCGGCGTCGGTCAGGGCGATCACCAGCAGCAAGCCGTAGAACACGCTGCCGATCAGGTTGCCGAGGAACACCCAGGACCAGTTGGTCAGCACCGTGCCGGGGGTGGCCTGCCGGCGCAGCGCAGCCAGCGGCAGCAACGCAAAACTGCCGGTCACCAGTTCCAGCCCGAGCAAGACGATCATGACGAAGCCGACCGGGAAGATCAGCGCGCCGACGATCGGCTGGCCGGTCTGCACGGTGGCCCCCAGCGCGAGGCTGGTGGCGAAGCCGAGCAACGCGCCGGACAGGAAGCCGCGGACCAGGAGATCGAACGGGCGGAGCATCGCCTTGACGGTGCCGGCCTGGATCATGGCAGCGACGATCTCGGGCGGCTTGACGGAGTCCATGGGCGGTCCTTGGGGCAATATTGCTCTGCCAATGCGCAGGCAATGGGCGTGCCAAGGCTGTGCCCGGTAATGTTGCTGATTAGTCAGGCATTTGGTTTCGGATGGATGGCCAAAAGGCACACCGATTTTGCAATATGCCTATTTTTACGCCGGATCGCGGCTGCCGCCGCTCCCCTGTCATTGCGAGGCGCCCCGCGCCGAAGCAATCCCCCGCCTGATGAGTCAAGGTACGCTCGTCAGGCGGGGGGATTGCTTCGGCGCGGGGCGCCTCGCAATGACAGGGGGGCGCGTGCCTCGCGCTCCACCGCTGGCACGCGCCAGGGGAGGGCAGTCGCGGGATGGCGCGGACAAACCCTCCCGTTTTGCGGGCGAGGCGTATAGAGTGCCCCCTTCACGCTCGCCAGGAGACAGTCCTATGGCCCCGCCGCCTTTTGGCGCCAATTCCGCCGCCGCCCGCGACATCGCCTCCGTGTTGCATCCGTACACCGACCTGCAGGCGCATCAGGAGATCGGGCCCGTGGTGATCTCGCGCGGCAAGGGCGTCCGGGTGTGGGACGATGCCGGCAAGGAGTACATCGAGAGCGTCGCCGGATTGTGGTGCGCGTCCCTGGGCTTCGACAACGAGCGCCTGGTGCAGGCGGCCGTGACCCAGATGCGCAAGCTGCCGTTCTACCACGCGTTCACCGCCAAGTCGCACGAGCCGATGATCGACCTGGCCGAGATGCTGCTGGCGCGGGCGCCGGTGCCGATGAGCAAGGTGTTCTTCGCCAACTCGGGCTCGGAGGCGAACGACTCCGCCATCAAGATGGTGTGGTATTTCAACAACGCGCTGGGCAGGCCGCAGAAGAAGAAGATCATCGGCCGCGTGAAGGGCTATCACGGCATCACCGTGGCCTCCGCGTCGCTGACCGGCCTGGCGGTGAACCATCGCGCGTTCGACGTGCCGTTGCCGGGGTTCCTGCACACCGTGACGCCGCATTTTTACCACGGCGCAAATCCCGGCGAGAGCGAGGATGATTTCGCGTCCCGCTGTGCCGACGACCTGGACAAGCTGATCATCGAAGAAGGCCCCGACACGGTGGCGGCGATGTGGGCCGAGCCGGTCATGGGCGTCGGTGGCGTCATCGTTCCGCCGCGCGGCTATTTCCCGAAGATCCAGGCGGTGCTGAAGAAGCACGACGTCCTGCTGGTGGCCGACGAGGTGATCTGCGGTTTCTGGCGCACTGGCAACTACTGGGGCTG
>DATHNI010000250.1:0-5373 GCA_035486135.1 Acetobacteraceae bacterium | reverse complement strand
TTTTCAGCGGCTGCCCACCCCGCCGGCGCTGCCGCCCATGCCGGAGCCGCCGTCCGGCTCGTCTGCCATCGTGCCATTGCTCGAACGGAAATGGCGTTCGTCGAGGCGCGCCATGACGGCGTCACGCTCCGCCTGGGGATTGCCGATGGTGATGCCCCCGGCGCCGCCGGTGATGGCGTTGTCGGCATAGGCTCCCGGGTAAGCGTCCACCGTGCCCGTTGTCTGCGCCACGGCGAATCCACCTGGCACCCCGAGTGCCAGTAGCGCGAGCATGGTTGCGCAGCGATGCATGAGCCCGCCTTCTGCCGTTGTCGTATCCGCAACGCCATGTGAGCATCGAGCAGGGCTTGCGGAGTGGCGATCGTGCGCCTGTGAATGCATCACCCGCGCAACCGCCACCCCTCTGCGGCGCTTTGGCCGCATGAACGAGCGAGTCGGAATTTCCGTCGTGCTGGGCGTTTGTGCGGTCCTGCTGCTGATCGGCCTGGTGTTCAGCGCGCGCCTGACGGCCGGGATCAGCCATGCGGCGCACATGGAAGCGACAGAGCAATCGCGGGTGCCCATGCCGCCTGCGCTGATGCCTGCAAAGGCACCGCCTGCGAAAGCCGCGCCGGCGCACGCCTGATCGGCGCACTGAGGCCGGCGCAAGGGGCTGCTGCCAACGGGCGCTTGTGGCGGGTCATCCTGGCACCAGCACATCGCCGCGCTGGCCGGTGCGACTTCGTGCGGCAACGCCCGGCGGGCCGTCGGCGATGACGTCGTACAGGCGGCCGAGAGCATCGGCGATGGCCGAGGTCGTGCCGACCGTGCCTCCCTTGGTCACCAGGTACCGGCCGGCAAGCCGGCCATCCTCGATCTGGCTCAGGGCGATCAGCGGCATCACCTCGCCGAGCATACGCAGGCTGCGAACGCCGCAGCCCGCCAGCAGCCGTCCCGCGGTCTCGCCACCGGACAGCACGAACCCGCCGAGTGACGGAAATTGTTCGACTACTTGCTCGAACAGGTCGCCCAGCGTGTCGTAAAGGTGCAGTTTGCCGGCGGCATGGAGCGACGCGGTGTCGGTCCGCAACAGCATCGCCTTGACGGCGAGCGGCGCTTGCTCGAACGCCGTCAGCAACTGGCGCGCGCTCTGGCCCGCGTAGCGGACGGTGAACGCGCAGCCGCCCGCCTCGACGAAATCCATCTGCCGGCGCGACGTGTCCATCACGCTGCCGACGATGCCGAACACCAGCGGACTCAGCCGGCGTGGTTGTTTCATCAGTCGCACCAGGGTGGCGGTGAACGGGCCTGGATCGACCGGCAGGATGGCGACCCCGTGACGGTGCCGGACCGCCAGGGCACCGCGAGCGATCTCCTCGATGTCGTGGTCGGTCTCGGCGTCGCAGAACACGGCGCGGGCGCCGGCTGCCATGCAGCGCACCAGTCGCGTCGCGACGGCCCGGTGGCCGTGCCGGATGGTGTCGAGGTTCAGCATTCCCGAGGCGGCAGCCATGCGGCCGCCGATCCACTCGGCGACATGCGAATTGGTGACCGGACAATGCGGATCATGCGCCACCTGCGTTTCGGCCAGCGGTACGCCGAACACGCAATGGACGCCGTCGCGCGTCGTGCGGCCGGATGCCGGGAAGGCCGGCACCACCAGCGCCAGGCGCCGTCGGTCCGCCAGCAAGGCGTCGATCGAGGCGGGGATCGGCCCGCGCAGCGTGCTGTCGATGCGCAACCCCAGGAGGTCCGGTGTCTCGCCGAGCCAGCCGGTGGCGATGGCCAGCCGGGCCGCGGTCTCGCCGGCGGTGAGTTCGCGCGTGTCGAGGTCCAGCACATGGGCGCCGTCTTCCCACAGCGAAGATGGTGCAGCAGCGCGTGGCGGGTTGGCGAAGAGGTGGGTGTGGGTCGGCAGGCCCTCGCGCTTCAGCAGCGCAGCGGTGGCGTTGGCGCCCGTCAGGTCGTCCGCGAGGATGCAGAACCTCATGGGGCGTCGCCCGTGTTCCCGGGGCAACGCGGTGCCGCGGACGGCTTATGGCGTGCGGCCTGACCGGCGGCGGCCGGTCGCACGCAGTCGGGCGCCATGGTCGGTGGCAGGTGATGGGCGTGCATGGCTGGCTCCGAGATCGGGGCACCGTCGCACGTGGCACCGCAACGGGCGTTGATCTGGATCAGGCTGCGCGCCTGGCGCGGAACGCGGATGGTACTCCGGCGCTCACGCCGTTGGTCCGGCGCGCCGGACCGGCAGGACCAGATGTATCGCTCCGGGCGGGCAAGATCGTCGGGTGGCGCGGGATCTGCTTCGCGAGACGCCGATCGGATTGCGATCCGGGCAATGCGATCGGATGCCGTCGGCCGCCGGTAACTATGACATCAGGGCCCGGGCGTCCGTACACCCGACAGCCCAGCGAAGGGCGGTCCCCAGGTCGGTGCCTGCGCTTCCGGCTACCGCCCCAGCGTCTCGCGTAACCCCACCCGACGGTGGCCATGCCGTCCCACCGTCGTCTCTGCCGCGGCGAGCGCATCCATCACCGCCTCCTGTGTCGCCTCCGCTGCCGCCTGGAACAATCGGTCGATCCTGGCCTCGGCCAGCACCCGTTGCTCCAGCAGATCGGCGTCCGCATCGTGCGGCACCCGATTGGCGGTGGTGAAGGCCAGCGCGACGTCCCCGCTGCCGTTGCCCCAGAACGAGCCGCACCACGCTAACCCGGCCCCCGCCCGCATCGCCACGCGCCGCAACTGCCGGTGGTCGAGCGGGACGTCGGTGCCCAGCACCACGATGCAGGACCCGGCCTCCGGAGTCGCCTGCCCCTGCGGCCCCGGCATTCCCGTGGGCAGCCGCAAATCCCCCGCGCGCCCGAAATTCGCCAGCACCAGCGCGCCAAGATGGAAACCGGCGTGATCCACCCGCAGCCGGCGGGACGCGCTGCCGACGCCTCCCTTCAATCCGAAACAGCTCATTCCGGTGCCGGCGCCCACCGCGCCCACGGCGAAGTCTTCCGCTGCGGCGGCGATGGCGGCATCGACATCCGCCTCGGTGACCGCCATCGCCTGGATGTCGTTGAGGAAGCCGTCGTTGCACTCCAGCACCACGGCGTTGACCGTGGCGGTCTGCCGGCCGGTCTCCGGCTCGGCGGCGATGGCGCGGCGGATCAACGCATTGGCGCAGGTGCCGACGGCGAAGGTGTTGGTCAGCACGATCGGCGTCTCCAGCACGCCCAGTTCGTTCACCTGCATCAGGCCGACGCTCTTGCCGAACCCGTTCAGCACCACCGCGGCGGCGACGGTCTTGTCCTGGAACAGGTCGCCATCATGCGGCAGCACGGCGGTGACGCCGGTGCGGATATCGCCTTCCATCAACGTGGCGTGGCCGACCAGCACGCCCGGCACGTCGGCGATGCTGTTCCGTTCGCCAGGCGGCAGCACGCCGCAGGCCAGCCCCAGGTCACGCGCTCGCATCGATCGCTCCGACAGGGAGGTGGCGGTTTATCACGGTATGGCCGGGAGGCCAGCAGGCTATCGTCCAGCGTCTGCAACGAATGGATTGCAAAGGCGCTGCCTTTGCTGGGGGCTCAGGGGGCAAAGCCCCCTGACGGGTCCAGAGCAAAGCCCTGGCCTTGCTTCGTTCATCCAATCGTCGTGCGCCGCACGTCTTGACCTCCCCAGCGCAGCGGGAGAGGTTTCGCGCCACCGAGCGAGGGGAGCAGCGCATCATGGTCAAGCTGGACGTCAACGGGCACCTCCACGAAGTGGATGTCGATCCCAACACCCCATTGCTCTGGGTCATCCGCGAATGGCTCGGCATGACCGGCACGAAGTACGGCTGCGGCATCGCCCAATGCGGCTGCTGCACGGTGCACCTGAACGGTGTTGCGGTCCGTTCGTGCTCCATGCCGGTCAGCGCGGTCGGCGGCGCGAAGATCACCACCATCGAGGGCCTGTCGCATGACGGCGCCAGCCACCCCGTGCAGATCGCCTGGCTGCAGCACGAGGTGCCGCAATGCGGCTACTGCCAGTCCGGCCAGATCATGGCGGTCGCCGCGCTGCTGAAGCAGACGCCGAAGCCGACCGACGCGGACATCGACGACGCCATCAGCAACATCTGTCGATGTGGCACCTACCAGCGGATTCGCGAGGCGACCCATACCGCCGCGTCATTGACCGGCAAGGCATAGGGAGCGCAGCCATGAGCAATCGCATCGCGAATCGCGTCTCCCTGGGCCGCCGCGGCTTCATCGCCTCCGCCGCCGCGGTGGGGGGCGGCTTCATGCTCGGCTGGCGCATGCCGGCAAACGCAGCCGAGACCTCTGAAGGTGCCGAGGTCGGCATCTGGGCCGTCATCGCCCCCGACGACACCGTGACGGTCCGCATCGCACGCTCCGAGATGGGGCAGGGCACGATGACCGGCCTCGCCCAGTTGGTGGCCGACGAACTCGACTGCGACTGGAACAAGGTGCGCGGCGAATTCGTAACGCCGGAGGCGAACCTCGCCGCCAAGCGCGCCTGGGGCGACATGTCCACCGGCGGCAGTCGCGGCATCCGGTCGTCCGTCGTCTATGTGCGGCAGGGCGGGGCAGCGGCGCGTGCCATGCTGATCTCCGCCGCCGCCGCGCGCTGGAATGTGCCGGCGACGGAATGCACGACATCCACCGGGGTGATCACCCACAAGGCGACCGGCAGAAAGCTGCGCTACGGCGAGGTCGCGGCCGACGCGGCAAAGCTGCCGGTGCCCACCAATGTTCCGGTGAAGCAACCGAGCGAGTGGAAGATCATCGGCAAGGGCGTCAAGCGGCTCGACACCAAGGACAAGCTGAACGGCAAGCAGGTCTATGCCATCGACGTACAGCTTCCGGACATGCTGAACGCGGCGATCGCGCAATGCCCGGTGTTCGGCGGCAAGCTGGTCTCGTTCGATGCCGACCGGGTCAAGACGATGCCGGGCGTGCACACCGTCGTCGCGGTCGGCGACAACGCCGTCGCCGTGGTGGCCGACAAGTGGTGGCAGGCGAAGACCGCGCTGGCGGCATTGCCGATCACCTGGGACGAGGCCGGCAACGGCAACGTGGACAGCGCGCAGATCGCTGATTTCCTCAAGCAGGGACTGGACGCGCAGCAGGCCGCGCTCGGCCAGCAGCACGGCGACGTCGGGACGGCGCTGTCGGGTGCGGCGAAGACGGTCGAGGCGGTGTACAGCACGCCGTTCCTCAACCACGCGACGATGGAGCCGATGAACTGCACCGCGCTGGTCAACGGCGACCAGGTGGAGATCTGGGTGGCGTCGCAGAACGGCGACGCGTCGCTGGCGGCCGCGGCGGAGGCGGCCGGCGTGAAGCTGGCCAACGTGAAGGTGCACAAGCTGATCCTCGGTGGCGGCTTCGGCCGGCGCGGGCA
>DATHNI010000249.1:0-24891 GCA_035486135.1 Acetobacteraceae bacterium | reverse complement strand
GACTTCGCGCTGCCGCACAGCAATATCCTGTTCTGCCTGAACTATCGCGACGAGCTGCCGCCCGAGACGATCTTCGCTGAATACCAGCAGTGGGATGAACGGCATGCCCGCCCGCTGATGCCGGCGGCCCCGCAATTCGCGCTCGACCGCACACCCGGGCGGCGCCTGCGCGTCGGCTATTTCTCGCCGGATTTCCGCGCCCACGCCGTAGCGCTCTTCGCCGAACCCCTGCTCGCCGCGCACGACCACGCCCAGGTCGAGCTATTCTGCTATTCCGAGGTGACGGTCGAAGACGCCACGACCCAGCGCCTTCGCGCCATCGCGGACCACTGGCGCTCGACGGTCGGGCGCAGCGATGCCGAACTGGCCGAGACGGTGCGGCAGGACGGCATCGACGTGCTGGTGGACCTCGCCGGCCATACCGCCGGCAACCGCCTGCTGGTGTTCGCCCGCAAGCCCGCGCCGGTGCAGATCGAATACATGATCGGCCACGGCTGCACCTCCGGCCTGTCGGCCATCGATGCATTCCTGGCCGACGACGTGCTGGCCCCCCCGGGCGCGGAGGCGGTGTTCACCGAACAATTGCTGCGGTTGCCCAGGTTGCCGCTGGCGTACCGGCCGCCGGATGGAATGCCGCCGGTCGGACCCCTCCCCGCGCGCAGCAACGGCCATGTCACGTTCGGCTATTTCGGCCGCACGGTACGGCTGAACGCGGATGTCATCGCCGCCTGGTCGCGCATCCTGCTGGCGGTGCCGGGCTCGCGGCTGGTGCTGAACAGCGCGACCTACGCCGAGCCCGCGGGACACGCGGACTGGACGGCGCGCTTCGCGGCGCACGGCATCGGACCGGACAGGCTGGACCTGATCTGCACCGCGCCGCAGCCGCGCACCTGGGAAGCCTACAGCACCATCGACATTGCGCTGGATCCGTTCCCGCACAACGCCGGCACGACGACGATCGAGGCACTGTACCAGGGCGTTCCTGTGCTGACATTGGCGGGCCGCCCGACCGTCGGGCGGTTCGGCGCGGCGATCCTGCATGCCGTCGGGCTGGATGACTGGGTGACCGGCGACGTCGATGCCTATATCGCCCGGGCGGTCGCTGCGGCCGGCGACCTCGATGCCCTGGCGGAGGTGCGCGCGGCGCTGCGGCCGCGTATGGCCACCTCGCCGTTGCTGGACGCCGCCGGCCTCGCCCGCGCCGTCGAACGCGCCTATCGCGACCTGTGGGACGAATGGCGCGAGGGCGCCGTGCCGCGCCTGCACCGCCTGTACGCCGGCGGCGACAACGACGCGGCCCGGGCGCTTGCCAACCGGATGATCGCGCGCGACCCGGCGCAACCCGACGCGCTGCACGTGCTGGGCGCCTTCGCCTTCGCCGCGGGCGATGTGGCAACCGCCGCCGCGCTAATGGCGCGCGCGCCGGAGCGTGCGGACATCCTGTCCGACCTCGGCGTTATGCAGCGCGCCCAGGGCAATCCGGCGGCGGCGGAGCAAACGCTGCGGCGAGCCCTCGCGCTCGATCCGGACCTGGTGCCGGCGCTGGGCAATCTCGGTAATGCGCTGCTGGATTTGGGCCGTGCGGCGGAGGCGGAGGCGGCGCTGCGACGGGCGGTCGAGATCGCGCCCGGCCAGCCCTGGCTGCGGCGCAGCCTGGCGCTCGCGCTGCTGGCCCGGCAGGACGCCGCCGGCGCCGAGCCACAGTTGCGCCAGGCGCTGATCGATGCGCCCGATGATGCCGAGGTGCACGAGACGTTCGGCGCCCTGCTGTCGCAAAGCGGCCGCCCGATCGAGGCAGAGTATCACCATCGCGCGGCGCTGCCTCGGATGAAGGATAAGTCCCGCTGCCTGTCCAACCTGGCGATCGCCTTGCAGATGCAGGCCCGCCACGCCGAGACTGAACAATGCTACCGCGAGGCACTGGCGTTGCGGCCCGACTACCCCTCCGGCCACGGCAACCTGCTGTTCGCACTGAACTACCGCGACGACCTGACGGCCGAGGCGATCTTCGCCGAATACCGTCGCTGGGACGCGCAACACGCGCAGCGCCTGGCGCCCGCCGAACCGCAGTTCGACCTGGACCGCACGCCAGGACGCAAGCTGCGGATTGGTTACGTGTCCCCCGATTTCCGCCAGCACGCCGCAGCGTTTTTCGCCGAGCCGCTGCTGGCGGCGCACGACCACGACCGGGTGGAGCTGTTCTGCTACGCCGAGGTCGCGGTGGAGGACGCCACCACCGCGCGGTTCCGATCGCTGGCCGACCACTGGCGCCCCACCTCCGGCCGCAGCGACCCTGACATGGCGGAGATGATCCGGCGGGACCGGATCGACGTGCTGATCGACCTTGCCGGGCATACCGCGGCGAACCGGCTGCTGGTGTTCGCCCGCAAGCCGGCGCCGGTGCAGATCGAATACATCCTCGGCCACGGCTATACCTCCGGGATGGCGGCGATGGACGCATTCCTCGCTGACCGCGTGCTGACACCACCTGGCGCCGACGCGCTGTTCAGCGAGCGCCTCGCCCGCCTGCCGCGCATTCCGCTCGCCTATCGTCCGCCCGACGGGATGCCGCCGGTCGCAGCCTCGCCGGCCGCCTCGCAAAGCCATGTCACGTTCGGTTATTTCGGCCGGCCGGAGCGGTTGAACGACTGCGTGCTCGCCGCCTGGTCACGCATCCTGGCCGCGCTGCCGACGGCGCGCCTCGTGCTGAACAGCCATAATTTCGGCGAGGCCGCGTTTCGCGACCTGTTCGCCGGCCGCCTGGCCGCGCACGGCGTGGCGCGCCATCGGCTGGACCTGATTTTCACGGCGCCGCAGCCGCGCACCTGGGATGCGTACGGGCTGATCGACATCGCGCTCGACCCGTTCCCGCACAACGCCGGCACCACGACGATCGAGGCGCTGTGGCAGGGCGTTCCGGTGGTGACCCTGGCGGGCCGGCCGACGGTCGGGCGGTTCGGCGCATCGATCCTGCACGCCGCGGGCCTGGACGACTGGATCACCGGCGACCCCGACGCCTACGTCGCCCGCGCCGTTGCCGCGGCGTCAGATCGCGAGGCTCTGGCGCAAATGCGCGCCACGCTGCGCCCGCGCCTGGCCGCCTCGCCGTTGCTCGACGCCGCGGGCCTGGCGCGCGCGGTGGAGCAAGTCTGCCGGATGCTGTGGGACGCGTGGTGCGCGGCGCCCTCGCTCGAACTGGCCGCGGAGTGAGAGGCGGGTTGGTGCGAGCGCGAATGCAAGTCTCCCCACGTGAAAGGCCATTGCGATGTGTCAGTCCGCAAGCAGATTCACCACAAAGGCACAAAGGCACGAAGGCACGAAGTTCAATGAACTTCGTGCCTTCGTGCCTTTGTGGTGAGTCTGCTTGCGGACTGACAGCGGGCCGCGATCGAAGCATGAGGATCACCAAGCGGGCATGCTGACCATCGCCCCCAGCGCGCGCGTCTCTCACCTAGCGGACATCGAGGACTCGCATCGCGGCAGCCGCATCGTCATCGAGGACGACGTGGTGATCGACGCCTTCGTCAAGATCAAGCCGGCAGGCGGATGCGGCGACCTGGTGATCGGCCGCGGCAGCGTCATCAACGCCGGCTGCGTGCTGTACACCGGCAACGGCATCCGCATCGGCCGCAACGTTTTGGTGGCCGCGAACTGCACCTTCGCGCCCACCAACCACGCGTTCGCCGATCCGGGCCGGCCAATCCGGGAGCAAGGCTTCCAACCGAGCAAGGGCGGCATCTGCATCGGGGACGACGTATGGATCGGTGCCAACACGGTGCTGGTGGACGGCGCGCGGATCGGCGGTGGCAGCGTGGTCGGCGCGGCCTCCCTGGTGCGAGGCACGCTGCCCGGGTTCTGCATCGCCTTCGGCGTGCCGGCGGAAGTGCGCGGATGGCGCGGCCGCGCCGGAACCGGCCTCACCGCTGCCTGTCTGGACCCCGATCGCGAGGCTGAGCAAGTCAGGACGGAGCAATCGATGCGATGAGTCCCCCCGACGTCGTCCCATCACTAGCACGTCTGCCAGGCCTTGGTCCGCGCGGCAGCGGCAATCCGCAAGACCGGCCGGAGGGCGATGCCAGCCCCACTGCGCCGACCAACTTCACCGTGCTCGGCGCCTCCGGTTACGTCGGCAGCGCCCTGGTCGCCGCACTCGAGCGTGGCGGGCACCGGGTTCATGCGGTGACCCGCGGCACCCTGCCAGCCTTGCTGGAGACACGCCGCAACGCCGGTCACGTCATCGACTGCATCGGCCTGACCGGCGATTTTCGCACCCGCCCGCAAGACACCGCGGAAGCCCATGTCGGCGTCACCGCACGCTGCCTGGCGGCGCTGCACTTCGCTTCATTTCTGTTCCTGTCCTCTACCCGCGTCTACAGCCGTACTACCGCGACGGATGAAACCGCGAAGCTCCTCTGCGCGCCCGCCGATCCGTCCGATCTTTACAACCTCACCAAACTCGCCGGCGAGGCCGTCTGCCTCGCCGATCCGCGCCAGACGGTGCGCGTGGTGCGGCTGTCCAACGTTTACGGCGGCGCGATGCCAGGCGACACGTTCCTCGGCCAGTTGCTGCGGGAGGGCCGCGACACGGGCGCGGTGCGCTTTCACCAATCGGCCAAATCCACCAAGGACTATGTCAGCCTCGCCGAGGTGACCCGATTGCTCCCGGCGATCGCTACCGGCGGACGCCACCGGCTGTACAACCTCGCCGCCGGCACCAACACCAGCCACGCCGCCATCGGCGTCGTGCTGCGCCGCCGCTTCGGCTGGCACGTGGATTTCGCCCCCGGCGCGCCGACCGTGCGCTTCCCGCCGATCGATACCACGCGCCTGTCTGTCGAATTCGGCGCGGCGTTAAGCAATCTTTCAGCAGACCTCGCGAAACTGGTGGCAGATGGACAGGAGGTCCAATGCTCACCATCGATGATCGAGGCGGCCGGGTAATCCTGCACGGCGCCGATGGCATGCGGACAGAGCATGCCCTGGACACGCCCGAAGCGTTCGAGGCGGTGTCCGCGGCCTGGCTGCGTTGCGGCTGGGACGTGAAATACGTCTACGGGTTCAGTTGGATGGGCCGCCCGGTCATCCAGCTCCCCGAGGACATGATCCGCATCCAGGAGCTCATCTGGCGGCTGCGCCCCGATGTGATCGTCGAGACCGGGGTGGCGCATGGCGGCTCGTTGGTATTCTACGCCAGCCTGTTCGCCGCGATGGGCCATGGCCGCGTGATCGGCATCGATATCGAGATCCGCCCGCGCAACCGCGCGGCGATCGAGGCGCATCCGATGGCGTCCTACATTTCGCTGATCGAGGGCAGTTCCACCGATTCCGCCACCGTCGCGGCGGTGCGCGACTCCCTGGCGCCGGGGGAGCAGGCGCTGGTGATCCTCGACGCCAATCACAGCCGTGCCCATGTGGAAAGCGAGCTCGAATTGTACGCGCCGCTGGTCCCCGCCGGCGGCTACATCGTCGCGTGCGACGGCATCATGGCGGACCTCGCCGGCGCGCCGCGTTCGGCGCCGGACTGGGGATGGAACAATCCGCTCGGCGCGGTGGATGCGTTCCTGGCGCGGCACGCCGAGTTCGTGCTGGAGGAACCGGCTTTCCCGTTCAACGAAGGCAAGGTGCGCCAGCGCGTCACCTACTGGCCGAAAGCATTCCTCCGGCGGGTGGCATGAGACGCCGCACGATCGGTGGCCGGCTGCTGGCGCGTGAGGCAGGCGATCTCAGTCGTTCCGGCAACCCGGGGACACACGCATGAAAGCGGTGATCCTCGCCGGCGGCCTCGGAACACGTATCTCCGAAGAGTCCCACCTTCGCCCGAAGCCGATGATCGAGATCGGCGGCAAGCCGCTGCTGTGGCACATCATGAACATCTACACCGCACACGGCGTCACCGAGTTCATCATCTGCCTCGGCTACCGCGGCCACATGATCAAGGAGTATTTCGCCAACTACATGCTGTATGCGTCCGACGTCACCATCGACGCTCGGTCGGGCGAGACGATCTACCACCAGAACTATGCCGAACCCTGGCGCATCACGATGGTGGACACCGGTGCCGAAACGATGACCGGCGGACGGCTCAAGCGCGTCGCTCGGTATCTCGATCCGGACGACAGTTTCTGCATGACCTATGGCGACGGCGTCGCCGACATCGACATCACCCGGCTGGTGGATTTCCATCGCCGCCACGGCCGGCTCGCCACGATCACCGCGGTGACGCCGCCCGGCCGCTACGGCGCGCTGATGCTGCAGCAGGATCGCGTGGACAGCTTCACGGAAAAGCCGCCGGGCGACAACGGCGTGATCAACGGCGGTTTTTTCGTGCTGCACCCCACGGTGCTGCGCCGCATCGAGAACGACGAAACGCCGTGGGAGACCGGGCCGCTGGAAAGCCTGGCGCATGACGGCGAACTGCGCGCGTTCCGCCATGCCGGGTTCTGGCAGCCGATGGACACGCTGCGCGACAAGACCACGCTGGAAGCGCTGTGGACGTCCGGCAACGCACCCTGGAAAATCTGGGCGGACTGACCCCCATGCCAACAATCGATCCATGCCCCGGCTTCTGGCAAGGCCGGCGCGTACTCCTCACCGGACATACCGGCTTCAAGGGTTGCTGGCTGGCATTCTGGCTGCACCATCTGGGCGCCGAGGTCACCGGCATCGCCCGGTCGCCGTCCGAGCACCGCTTGTTCCAATTGTTGCGCCTCGATGCGCTGGTGCATACGGGCCTGGCCGATCTGCGCGATGCCGATGCCGTCGCCTCGGCCGTGGCGCAAGCGCAGCCCGAGGTCGTGCTGCACCTCACCGCGCAGACATCGGTGCAACGCTCATTGCTCTGTCCCGCCGAGAGTTTCGAGATCAACGTGCTCGGCACCATGCATTTGCTGAATGCGTTGCGGACGGTGCCCGGCCTGAATGCCGTGCTGGTGGTCACCACCGACAAGGTTTACGCCGACATCCCTGACGGCAAGGCGCGCCAGGAAGCCGACAGGCTCGGCGGCCGGGACCCGTATTCCGCGTCGAAAGCGGCTGTCGAACTGGCCACCGCCGCGATGGCACAAAGTTTCCTGGCGCCGAACGGCGTCGCCGTCGGAACGGCACGGGCGGGCAACGTCATCGGCGGTGGCGATTTCGCGCCCGGCCGGCTGGTGCCGGACGTGGTGAACGCGGCGCGGTCGGGCCAGAAGCTGACCCTGCGCAATCCCGATTCGCAGCGCCCGTGGCAGCACGTGCTGGATTGCCTCAGCGGCTATCTGGCCTATGCGGCGGCACTCGCCACCGACCCGACGACACCGTGCGCACTCAATTTCGGGCCGGGCAGCGACACCAGCCCGACGGTCGGCGAGATTGCCAACGCCATGCTTGAAGCGCTTGGTGTGCCGGATGCATGGTCCTATGTGCCGCAGCCGGAGATGCGCGAGACCCACATGCTGAGGCTCGATTCGACATTGGCACGCCGCACTTTGGGTTGGACCGACCGGTTGCCTGGCCAGCGGATGATCGCGGAGACCGCCGCCTGGTACCGCGCCTGGGCGCACGACGCCGACATGAGCGCGGTCACGTTGCGACAAATCACCGATTACGAGGCGCTGTCGTGAGCAAGCGACTCTGCCGCCTGTGCGGCGCGGCGCTGCAGCGTAGCCTGATAGATCTCGGATCGACGCCGCTGGCCAATTGCTATGTCACGCCTGAGGAAGCCGTGCGCGGCGCCGACCGTCCCTATCCGCTGCAGGTCCTGGTCTGCGACCGCTGTCTGCTGGTGCAGGTGGGGGAAACCGTGCCGCCGGAGGCGATCTTCGCTGCGGACTACGCGTATTTCTCGTCGTTCTCGGTGAGTTGGGTGGCCCATGCGCAGCGCTACGCAACGGCGATGGCCGCGCGTTTCGGCCTCGGCCCAGGATCGCTGGTCGCCGAGGTGGCATCGAACGACGGCTACCTGTTGCAGCATTTCCGCGCGATGGGCATTCCGGTGCTGGGCATTGAGCCGGCGGCCGGCGTTGCCGCGGCGGCGCGCCGGATCGGCGTGCGCACCGAGCAAATGTTCTTCGGCGCGGACACCGCGGCGGGGCTGGCATCGCGCTATGGCCGCGCCGACCTGATCACAGCCAACAACGTGCTGGCCCACGTGCCCGACCTGCCGGGCTTCGCCGCCGGCTTCACCGCGATGCTGCACCCCGAAGGCGTCGCCACATTCGAATTCCCGCATTTGCTCTCGCTGCTGGACCGGGTGCAGTTCGACACCATCTACCACGAGCATTTTTCCTACCTGTCGCTGTTGGTGGTAGACCATGTGCTGCGCGATGCCGGACTGCGCGTGTTCGACGTCGAGTGCCTGCCGACGCATGGCGGTTCGTTACGGGTGTTCGCCTGCCATGCCGCCGCGGGCCACGCGGCGCGGCCCGGCGTCGCGGCGGTGCGCGCGCAGGAAGCTGTGGCCGGCCTGCACCGGCCGGAAACCTATGACAGCTTCGGCCCCAAGGTGGCCCGCATCCAGCACGGCTTTCGCGACTTCGTGGCCTCGCGCCATGCGCGCGGTCGTTCGCTCGCGGCCTATGGCGCCGCGGCCAAGGGCAACACGTTCCTTAACAGCTGCGGGATCACCTCCGGCGACGTGATCTGCGTCGCCGACCGCAATCCCGAGAAGCAGGGCAAGCTGCTGCCGGGCAGCCACATTCCCGTGGTCTCGCCCGAAGCGCTGGCCGCCGCGCGGCCGGACGACGTGGTCATCCTGCCGTGGAACCTTGCCGATGAGGTGGCGGCGGAACTCGCCCCGCTGCGTGCGGAGGGTACGCGGCTGTGGGTCGCGGTGCCGGAGACACGCGCGCTATAGGGCCATGCGCTGCCGAGGCGTTGCATGCTGCGTTCGCGCCGGAAGGCTGCGCGCACGGATGTCTGACCATGCGAGCCGATATCACCGTGCAACCAGATACCGGCGTCATGCAGCAGCCCGCTGCACGTGCCGGACAAATCACGTAGCGCATGACGGAACGATCCCGCATTTGCGGTCTGTTGGCCGGCCGGGCAGGTCCGTTATGAACGCACGCGATGCGTGGTGGCCCGGAGGTTGCCTCGCGATCGGCCTCGAGCCAAGCCTCTCCATCATGAAATTTGTGAGGTTTTTCCTTCAACCTTTTGATAATGCCTCTCACGATCCGGCGAATGGCGGCAATCGGCGGTCGCGCAATGGCCGGGATGGCGGTAGTATCCGCCACCTCACCCGACATGATGGAGACTGAGATGACAGAGACCGACGATCTCTCGGCGCGGCTGGCTGCGCTCGAGACGGTGCTGCGGCACCTGGTCACGCATCTCGCGCTGCACAGCGACGATCCGCCGCGCTGGGTCGCGACCCGCCGGGTGCTGGCGATGCATGAAGTGCAGGCGCAGCCGCCATGGCCCGGCGACGCGCAAGCGCGCGCCCACCTCGCCGGGCTGGAGCAAGCGATCAGCGGCTTCTTCGCTCCGGTCGAGGGCGTGATCGCGGAGTACGGCCGCCGATCGTGACGGCACCGGATTATGTGGGCGCCAGGCGGCGGATGTTGCGAGGCCTGCCGGACGGAGGCGGGCGCGGCGTTCGGCCGGTTTGGCTTGATCGCTTCGTTTGATCGCTTCGCCCCCAGGGCCCCAGGGCTATCGCATTTGGCCTAGCAAGTTGCGCACCGTCGGCGGCCCCGGTGCCACCGCAAGGCAGGAAATGTCTCACGAAGCTGAAGGGAGGGGCAGGCAAGCTTTCACAAAGCTTTCCTGCCATCCCCCGGTCCTGCCATGCGCCGCAGCAACAAATATCCTTCTTTGTGAATCCTTACCGCCCCTGTGCTTAAGCTTTGTGAGACATCTCCCGCCTTTTGAACGGCACCAGTCCAGCCAGACAAGCTTACGCCAAAACGTGCGAGTCCTTCGCCGTCAAACGCGAATACCCCCGCTTCGTTCCTGCCCTTGGGGTTGATAGCCACACAAACGCGCCGACCCTGCACGGGAACGTCCGGCGTCCTGCCGCGTTGCTGTCCGACAACCCGGTATTGCTCCCCGGCACCGGGCACGCGCCGTCCCGATCTGTCAACGGAGAGGGGACTATGACCCGCAGTATCGTTATCCTGATGTGCCTTGGTGCCGTTGTCGCGGCACCGCGCGCCGCGGCGCAGAACCCGCAACCGGCACCGCCTGGGGTGACGCCGACCCCGATGGCGCCGCCCAACGCACCATCACCACCGCCGGAGCAAATCGCGCCGGCGGGAAAGGACGTGACGTCCAGGAAGCCCACCTTGAGTGACAAGCTGGCGCAGCAGCAGGGCACGCTACAGCCACCGCGCGGCGTCGATCCTGGAATGGCGGTGGACCCGCCCGCGCACACCCACGGCACCATGCCGGTGATTCCACCCCCGGGCTCACCGGGCGGCAACCAGCACGTCGTGCCGAAATAGTGCCACGCATCTCCTCCCGCGCGGCCCGCGGGAGAGGGGTGGGAGGTGAAGCGCCGAAAGGGTCGGGACGTGAAACGCCGAGGCCGCGGCGAGCAGTGCGCCGCCGCGCCTGAAGAAAATGCGACGCCGCTACGGCTGCGCCACCTGCTCATCCTGCTGCGCCATCCGCTTGCGGGCGCGGGCCACGACGTGTGCGATCGAGCCAGCCATCAAGGCCAGCAGCGCAAGGCAACATACGGTCTGCGCCAGCGAACTGAGCCACAGCGCATTGACCGCCGATAGTCCGGCGCGCCGTGCCAACAGCACGCTGGCGACCACCAGCACCAGCCGGAAAATCTGCCAGATCGCCGCGGTGACCTGATGCTCGAGGATCTGCAAGGTCGTGGACACCGGATGCAGCACGGACATCATCAGATACGACAGACTCAGCGCGCGCAGATACGGCACGGCGTTGCCCCACTCGGGGCCGAACAGCAACGGAAAGGCCCAGGCGGCCAGCAGGTTGGCAACCAGGATCCAGGCCGCGACGAGAAGAAACTGCCGCGGCACAACCTGGTAGAAACGGCGGCGCAGCAGCAGTGGATCCTGCGTCACCGCGCGACCGGCCTCGCCGGTAAACACCTGCAGCAGCGATGTGCTGACGATCAGCAGCGGGCGCGCGATGACACGCTCGGACAGGAACATGAAGCCGGCAACTTCGGTCGAATAGCAGGCGGAGAACACGACAAACAGCACCGTGCCGCTGCCGGCCATGTCGAGCACGCGCGTCCAGCTCGCGAGCAAGGGAAAGGTCGCGTAGCGCCGCGTCATGGCGACAATGCCGCGCCATGTGATGTGCTCCAGCCACGCGCGTTGGCGCAGCACAAGCCGGCTGAACAGCAGCGCGGTGCCACTGGATTGGCCGATGACGTAGCCGGCCACCAGCCCCGGCGTGCCGGCGCCGGCCAGACCAAGCAGGATTTGCGAAACCGGACCGCTGATGCCCTGCGAAATACGGGTACGGGCGATTTCCTGGAACGCGCTGCTGCGAGTCGCGACGGCGACCATGATGTAGTAGCCGCCAAGACAGGCGAAGCCGATCGGCAGCAGCCAACGATAATCCGCTAGCGAACCGATCCAGAGCACGTCGAGCATGTGGGTGGAAGCCAGCCAGGCGAACAACGCGACCAGGGTCGTGGTGCCGGCCAGGACGAGTCCGTTCAGCGCGAGCAAGTTGGCGCACTCGCCGTCCGCCATGCAGATCGGGATGGCCAGTTCCAGCCCCAGGCTGGCGACCACGCCGAGGATCGCCAGCACGGCGCCATAGACGCTGAGATAGCCGAACTGCGTCGGGCTGTACACCCGCGTCAGCACCGGTGCGAGCACCAGGCTTACCGCCTGCCCCGCGACCGTTCCTGCCAGCATGACCGATACGTTCCAGGCAAAGCTGCGCCGGGCCGCGTGCTGGCGGACATGGTGAAGCCTGCCTTGCAAAGCAGCCGGCAGACGATCGATGAGTGTGATTGGGTTCGACATCGTGCGGAGGACGATAGAGTCATGTTCGATGCATCGGTTGCAAGGGTCGCGACGCCGAGGCGCGGAGCGGGACGGTCACGTTATTGTAGAGCGATCGGGCCCGCGCGAACGTGATGGATCAATTCCGCATGTCGAGTGTTTATCGGTCTTGCAGACCGGTCCGGCGTTGCGCGTAACAGGATCATCGGTCCGGCATTCAGCGTGACAGGATCAACGTTCCGGCATAACAGGATCATCGGTCCGGCGCGCAGCGTAACAGTATCATTGCGTGCGCAACGCGGCGCACACCTGTTCGACCTGCGCATCCGTGAGTTCGGGATAGAGCGGCAGGCTGAGCACGTCGCGCGCCACGGCCTCGGTCTGTTGGCAACCGGACGGACCAAGCGCGACCCGGTCGCGATAGGCCGGCTGCTGATGCACGGGACTCGGATAGTGGATACCGGTCGCCACGCCCAACCCGCGCAGCCGCGCCTGCACCGCCTCGCGTTGCGGCGTGCGCACGACATAGAGATGGAACACGTGGCCGGCACCGGCGCGCCGCGCCGGGGGACGCAGCGACGCGCCCGCCAACGCCGCATCATAGGCGGCGGCGATCGCCTGGCGCCGCGCGTTATGCGCGTCGAGATGCGCCAGCTTCACGCGCAGGATCGCCGCCTGCACTTCGTCGAGCCGGCTGTTCACGCCGGCCTCGTCGCTGATGTAGTGGCTGCGCCAGCCGTATTGCCGCAGCGCCGCCAGACGCGTCGCTCGGCCGGCGTCGTGCGTGGCCACCGCGCCGCCGTCGCCCAGTGCGCCGAGGTTCTTGGTCGGATAGAAGCTGAAGGTGCCGAGGTCGCCGATGGTGCCAAGCTTCCGGTCATGCCAGGTGGCACCGTGCGCCTGCGCGCAATCCTCGATCAGCGCCACGCCGTGCTGGCGGCAGATGGCGGCGATGGCGTCCAGATCGGCCGCCTGGCCATAGAGATGCACGGCGATGACGGCGCGGATCGGCGGCAGGCCGGGTGGCGGATGCCGCAGCACCTCGGCGAGTTCGCGCGGATCGAGCGTGTAGAAGGCGGGCTCGATATCGAGCAGGAGAGGGGTGGCGCCGGTCATCTCGATGGCGGCGACGGTGGCGACCGCGGTGTGCGACACGGTGACGACGCTGCTGCCGGCCCCGATGTCGCGTGAACGCAGGGCAAGCACCAGCGCATCGGTGCCGTTGGCGCAGCCGACCGTCGCCGTGGTGCCGAGCCAGGCGGCGAACTCGGCCTCGAAGGCGCGACCCTCGGCGCCGAGGATGTACCAGCCGGAGTCGAGCGCGCGCGTGATCGCGGCATCGATCTCCGGCTTCAGGGCGCGATAGCCGGCGCCGGGGTTGGCCTGCGGGATGAGGGGCAGCGGTGGCGGCGTGCTCATGCGGGGTGTCCAACCCTCCTGTCATTGCGAGGCCCGCAGGGCCGAAGCAATCCGCCGCCTGACGAGCGGCGGATTGTCGGGCGAGGGATCGCTGCGGCCCTGCGGGCCTCGCGATGACGGGGGGTCGGGACGATCACAGATAGTCCGCCAGCCGCGGCCGGTACCAGTCCAGCGTGCGGGCAATGCCCTCCTCGAGCCCGACCGCCGGCTCCCACCCAGTAGCGGCGCGGAATGCCCGGTCGTCGGCGTGATAGCTGCCGATGTCGATGGTCGCGCGGTCGGCGGGGAATTCGCGGGTGATGTAGTGCGCCGGCGGGCCGGCCAGGCGCACGACAACCTCCGCCAGGTCGTGCAGCGACGCGGGGGGAGCACCGGATGTTGAAGATGCGGCCATGGCATTCGGGACGCACTGCGGCGCGCAGGAACGCCTCGGTGACGTCGTCCACATAGGTCATGTCGCGCAACTGGGAGCCGCCCCAGACCTCGAACGGCCGGCCCTCCAGCACGCAGCGGATCCAGATGCCCAGGAAGGTCTGGCGGGCGTCGCGGATGCGCAGGCGGGGGCCGTAGCAGTTGGTCAGCCGCAGCGACACCACCGGACGGCCACGCACGCGGTGCTCCAGCAGCCAGTATTGCTCGCCGGCGAATTTCGATACGCCATTGGCGTCGGGCGGCGCCACCGGCTGGTTCTCGTCCACCGGCAGCTTCGTCACACGGCCGTAGAATTGCCGGGTGGAGGCGTGCACCACGGTGGCGTCGGGCGCGGCCTCGCGGGCCGCCTGGATCAGCCGCACCTGCGCCACCGCGTTCACCGCGATGTCGGCCAGCGGGTCGTTCTGCCCACCCATATGGCTGGTCTGCGCCGCCATGTTGAAGATGACGTCGGCGCCCTCGCACAGCGGCCGCAGGTCGATGTCGCGGACGTCACCGCGCACCTGTTCGACGCCGGCGTTGTCCAGGTTCTTCGGGTTGGCACCGCCGCCGAACAGGTAGCCGTCGAGCGCGACGACCCGCGCGCCACGCGCCGCCAAGGCGTGGCAGAGATTGCTGCCGAGGAAGCCGGCCCCGCCGGTCACCAGCACGCGTCGGCCTGTCCAGTCCATGGTGACTCCTTGGTGTCGCACGGCTTCGTGAGGCAGCACCGTGGCGGAACTATGAGGCGCGGCGGTATGCACCCGGCGGGGATTGCCAGGCAACGCCCGTGGCCGATCGCCGATCGACTGGCAGCGTCGCACGGATGTCTCGTTGCGTTGCGCCGGAGACGGTGGCGCGTGGTGTGCTCGCCGACGAACAGCGTGCCGAAGGGCAGCGCCGGCAAGCTTTCAACACGGAGGAAGATCGAGAACCACGGAGGGCCACGGAGGCAGTCTTTTTGCTGTGTCATTTCGGCATGCCCCGTGAGAAGAGCATACCGAAGAATGCCTCCGTGGCGCTCCGTGGTTCTCGATTTTCCTCCGTGTTGAAAGCTTGCTTGCTGCGTGCCGGCATGGTCGCGTGATGCCGGCCGGCTGTTGGCCGGATCCTGTT
The DNA here is from genome assembly GCA_035486135.1 of Acetobacteraceae bacterium. Lineage (GTDB taxonomy): Bacteria > Pseudomonadota > Alphaproteobacteria > Acetobacterales > Acetobacteraceae > JASHVB01. The sequence continues at coordinate 10,027 of DATHNI010000249.1, read as the reverse complement.
CTGTCCGTGCCAATCCGTGGCTGAAGCTTCGTTCCGTGTTAATCCGTGTTAGTACTTCTTGCTTGCTTATCATTCCACCCGCCGGATGTATGCCGCAGCAATCCAATCCGATCTCCCGTCGCCCTGGCCACCTGGCTGGTGACATCCGCGCACCGGTTGCGCGACACTTCAACGCGTATCACCAGCGGGGGGGCGTGCTGATGCAAATCGCGATCATCGGTGCCGGCAATGTCGGCAACGCGCTGGCGGTGGGCTGGATCCGCGCCGGCCACGGCGTCACGTTCGGCATACGCAAGCCCAACGCCCCGCCATCCGGCGGACCGGCGGGGGCCCGCTATGCCGCCCCGCCGATGGCCGCGCAGGGAGCCGAGGCGGTGGTGCTCGCCGTTCCGTGGCCGGCCGTGACGGACGCGCTCGCGACTTCCGGCGACCTGGGCGGCAAGATCCTGATCGACTGCACCAATCCCCTGCGCATGGGCGCCGGCGGATTGGAACTGGAGATCGGCCACACCAATTCGGGCGGAGAACGCGTGGCGGCGCTGGCGCCCGGCGCATCGGTGTTCAAGACCCTGAACCAGACCGGCTTTGCGAACATGCAGCATGCCGGTGACTTCACAGCCCTGCCGGCGGCGATGTTCGTCGCCGGCGACGACGCCGCGCGCAAGCCAACCGTACTCGCGCTGGTGTCCGACCTGGGGTTCCAGGCGATCGATGCCGGCCCATTGCGCGTGGCGCGCCTGCTGGAGCCGATGGCGATGCTGTGGATCCACATGGCGATGAACCGAGACGCAGCCATGAGGCAGGCGTTCGCGCTGACGCATCGGACATAAATTCCGTTACGCAGCGCTACGGTACTTCCGTTACGTAGCACAGCGATCGCCACGTGCCGACGCTGCTCCAGTCGCCATCCCGGCGAGGGATCGCCTTGACGACACCGCCATTGCAACCGGCCGGTGCGGCCAACTGCAATCAAACTGCAATCGCCCTGCGTTCCGACGATCGAGCTGTGGTCAAGATCACCGCGCCCCGGTGACGCACATCACTGACGATCGAGCGAGGCTCTTCTAGATTGCTTCCCGCGATGCTCAACCAGAAGGCCATCACCGGCCCATCGCATGGAGGTCATCATGGAGGCCCCGAAGCAAAGCTCCGCCGCGTCGCTGGTGCGGAACCAGTTCCGGCAGCTCCACATCGTCGGGACGCAAGTCAAGCTCGACGAGGAGCGCCAGAGACGTCTGCTGCTTGTTTCCCAGTCGGATTGGCGTGACTGGTCGGTCTTCCTGCGCGACGGCCCGCTGCCGGCGCGGCCGGAGGTGCCCGTCATGCTGCGGAGATTGGGCGCCGCGACGTATCGGCTGGCCGCGCTGGCCGAACGGCAGACCGTGGGAGGACGATAGCAATGGATGGCATCATCGTATCGGGGATCGAACCAGTCAGGAAGTGGCGCACATCACGTTTCATTTTCATCGCGACAAGTCTGGTCGCCGCGTCGCTCATCGCCGGCCTGATGGCCTTCAGTTGGCTATCCGCCATGGACGACCCAGCGACTCCCGGCTCCGATGCACGGGCAGGCGTGCATCTCGGCATCCAGCATCACTTCAGATTCTAGTTTGGCGATCCTCACGCTTCGACCCCGGCCGCTGTCAGTCCGCAAGCAGATTCACCACCAAGGCACGAACGCACGAAGATTCGGCCCCTTCGTGCCTTTGTGCCTACCATGAAAATAGCCCGCGCCCCCGGGTTCGGCCGCCGCCCTTGGCGCATTTTCAGCCATGGGGGTCGGCCGCGGCCGCTGGCTAACTTTGTGGTGAATCTGCTTGCGGACTCACACATCGCGGTGGCTTTTCGAGTGTGGCAGCAACGGCACCGAAGCGCCGATGACTCGTCAGGCGGGGGATTGCTGTCCCGGGTCAAGCTGGGGACCGCTTCGCTCCTCCGCAATGACAGAGGAAATTCGCGGCGTCCCTCCCCTGCTCAGTGCCCCTCCAGCCACGCGTCGAAGCGCTGCTGCAGCTTCGGCAGATTGTCATGCCAAAACCCGGTATCGAGTCGGACCGCGGCGTTCAGGTTGGCTTGCGTGGTCGGCGACAGCGCCTGCATCTCCGGCGCCAACCCGTCATTCGCGCCCTTCGCCAACCCGCCGATGCCGGCGCTGTCGAACAGCCGCCCCTCCACCGCCGGCATCCCGGCGAAATACAGGAACTGCTGCGCCTGGCGCAGGTCCGGGCTGCCCTTCGCGATCGCCCAGCTCTCCACCTGGTAGAGCCCGGCATTCCACTGGATGCCGAAATTGCGATGGTCCGCCCGATTCGCCATGACGATCCGGCCGGACGGCGCGGTCGTCATCAGCACGTCGCCGGAGCTGAGGATATGCGCCGCCTCCGCCCCGGTCTGCCACCACACGATATACGGCTTGAGCTGATCCAGCTTGCGGAACGCGCGATCCACCCCGTCGCTGGTCGCCAGCACCTTGTAGACGTCCGGGGGAGACACTCCGTCGGCGATCAGGGCAAACTCCAGATTGCCGCGCACGCCCTTGTACAGACCGCGCTTGCCAGGATATTTCGCCACGTCCCAGAAGTCCGCCCAGCCGGGCGCGGCGGGGAACTTGTCGCGATCCCAGGCCAGTACCTGCGTGGTCAACACCGCGCCGACGCCGCAATCGCTGACCCCCTGCGGCAAATAGTGGTCCCTGCCGCCGATCGCCGACCAGTCGAGCTTCTCGAACAGACCTTCGCTGCAGCCGGCGGACAGTTCGTCGGCGTTGACCTCGATCAGGTCCCAGGTGTTGTCCGGCGCCTTCAACTGGGTGCGCAGCGGGTCCAGGCCGCCATCCCAGGTCTCCAGTTGCACGGGAATGCCGGTCGCCGCGGTGAACGGCGCGGCGACCGACTGGCGAACGGCGTCGGGCACCGCCTCCCCCCGGACGACGACCGTCAGGTCGCGCGCCATGGCGGCGGCATGGCATGCGGCGACCAGCGCCACGGCGACGAGCAACGTGCGGGCGGGCATGGACAGGGTGTTCGCGCTCCTGATGTGCGGCGGACGCTACAATCCGCCGCGCGGATCGGCAACGCGCCGTTTGGCCGCCGAGGGCCGCCTATCCGGGGGACCCGTCTACCCGCCGAGAATCGAACCGACGGCGAGGTCAGCCTCGGCGGCGGCGACCTTCCTGCCGCCGTCCCAGCGCACCCGCTGCACCTCGATGAAGCCGCCCTGGCCGTGAATCAGCGCACCGGCATCGGTGACCGCCACTACCTCGCCGAGCTTCTTGCCCTTCACCTCGGAAAAGGTGCGGGCGATGCGCTTGCGGCACTCGAACAGGAACAGCTTTTTCCCGTCGAGGGTGGTCCACGCGCCCGGGGCCGGATTGACGCCGCGGATCAGGTTGTAGGTCAGATCGACATGCGAGGCCCAGTTGATGCGGGTTTCGGCGTCGCGGATGATGCCCTCGTAGCCGGCGTCCGGCTCGTACTGCGCCAGCGCCGGGGCCTTGCCGGCGACCACGAGGTCGGCGACCTCCACCAGCGCGGCGACCCCCATCGGGAATATCTTGCCAAAATACAGCGAGCCCAGAGTGTCTTCTGCCTCGATCTTCACCGCACGGGTGAGGATGACCGGCCCTTCATCGAGCCCGTCGGTGGGCCGGAAGATGGAAAAACCGGTCTCGCTACGGCCGCAGATGATCGCCCAGCTCATGGAGGAGGCGCCGCGATGCAGCGGCAGCAGGCTGGGATGGAACTGGATGGTGCCGAATTTCGGGATGTTGACGAAGTCCTGCGGGGCGAACTGCGTAACGTAGGCCATCACACCGATGTCGGCCTTGGCGCTGCGCATGGCCTCTTGCGCCGCGGGGTCGGTGAGCTTGGGAAGCTGGTGCACGGGGACGCCACGTTGCTCTGCCGCCAGCCGCAGCGGATCGGGGCGGCCCTTTTCCGGCGCACAGAACACCGCCACGACCTCGTCGCCACGATTGACGAATGCCTCCAGGGTAGCCTTACCGAAATCTTGCTGGCCGATGATGGCGATGCGCATGCCGTTGCCTCCCGCTTGTCCGGGGCGATTGTCCAATGGCGGGGTGGGGCCTGTCGAGACCCGCTGGCGGTGTGAGCGGGGCTAAGCTTCGCCCGGCCGAGGACGCCAATGGTATCCCGAGCGCGGCGCGTCATCCCCGACCGCGCTGACAATGCCATTGCGACCGCCGGGGCTTTCGGTCAATTGAAGGCACAACCTGCTTTCGGGCCGCCCGCAATCATGCGCGTTGCCTGAACGCGACCCTGTTCGAAGCGACCAGACAGACAATACCAATCAACCAGACAGACGATACGATCGATCGATGACCGACCTGACCCGGCCAGCGCAGACGTCACGTCTGCCCGCGGACTCTGAATCGCGGGCTGACGGCTGCACGTTTCACGCCACGGTGACGCAGCACGCGCAACCATCACGCGACACGGAGCCCGACAACACTCGGCGGCACGGAGCGCAGGCGGAGCCGCGCCAAGCCGAGGCACGGGAGCGGCAGGCCGAGGCGCCGGATTCGCCGGCCTGCCCCGCGCAAGCCGCCCCGGACCCGCGCGCGGCAATGCTGCGATGCGCGGAACTCGAGGCCGATCTCGCCGCGCAACGGGTGTACAGCGGACGCGCCTTGGCCGACGCCTTGGCGGTTATCAACCGGTTGCGAACCGAGCGGGCCGAGGTTGAACGCTGGCAGGCCGATCGGCAAAGACAATTGGAAAACTGGGAAGCCGAAAAGCGCGGCTGGGAAGTCGAAAAGCGCGGCTGGGAAGCCGACAGGCAGGCCCTATTGGCAGCCTGTGAGACCGACAGGCAAAAACTGTTGCAAGCCTGGCAGATCGACAGGCAATCCCTGGAACAGAGGATCGCTGCTTTCACGGCCTCCACGTCCTGGCGGATGATGGCACCGATGCGCATGGCCGGCAGGCCGATCAGGACCATTCTGGCCATGCTCCAGCGCGGACACTGAAGCAGAAGGGCACAGCGAACGATGCAACTGTGTCTGGTGTCGAATGAGATACTGGGAGCGCACCGGAATGGCGGCATAGGGACCGCCACGTCGCATCTGGCGATGCTGCTTGCCCGGCATGGACATGCCGTGACGCTGCTTTACGTCGGACCGGCGCCGCTTGAACCGGACAGCCCCTGGGTGTCGCATTACCAGGCGGCCAACATCGTTGTCTGGCATCACCCCGACTCGCCTGCACAGATCGAGCCGCATTGGCTGCGGCAGCCGGTGGAACTATACGACCAGCTTCAGGACCGAAGCTTCGACGTCATCCTGTTCCAGGATTGGCTGGCTCTCGGGCATGCTTGCATGATTGCCAAGCGCACCGGGCTTGCATTCGCGAACACAACGCTCGCGATCCTTGCGCATTCGAACTCGCCCTGGATAAGTGAAGCGAATCACGCGTTCCCGACCTGCCTCTCCGACCTGGCGCTCGCCCACATGGAGCAGCAGGCGGTGGAACTTGCGGACGGTGTGGTCAGTCCGTCGCAGTACCTTGCGGATTGGATGCGCGAGGCGGGTTGGAAGCTGCCGGAAAGCACCAGCGTCATTCCGTATTTCCTTGCAGGCGCGGACCTGCCTTGTGTCGCGAAGCGATCCACCAATGGAGACAGGCAGCGTTTGGGAAGGCCAGGGCATCTGGTGTTTTTCGGCCGTCTGGAGAAGCGCAAGGGCATCGACATCTTCCTGGCCGCCCTCGCTTCCGACGAGCTTCGGCCGTTCCAATTCAAGCTTAGCTTTCTGGGACGGCCCGCGACCCGATCGATAGAGCATATCAGTGCATTCATCGCCACCCATCGTCCTGACCTGATGGCTGGGCTCAGCTTCGAACCTGCACTCTCGTCGGACGAGGCGCAGGCATGGCTTGCGGCGACGGACTGCATTCCGGTGATACCCTCGCTGATCGACAACTCGCCTTGTGTGATTTACGAATGCCTGAAGCTCGGTCTGCCGTTCATCGCCGCGGCGTCGGGTGGCACGCCGGAACTGATCGATGTCGCCGACCGAGAACGATGTCTGTTCGATCCGACGACACGGGCGCTCGCCCGGAAGCTGCGGGAGGTATTGTCGTCAGGCGACAGGCACGTGCCGCGGCCCGCTTATGACCAGCGCGAGATCGGCGGCCGATGGCTTGCCTGGTTCGACGCGCAGACCCCGAAACGCCCACCGATGCCGGCTCCGTATGTCAGCAGCGGTCCCGCGGATACCACGGTCATCGTTACGCATTTCGAGCGGCCGCGCCTGGTTGAACAGACTCTGCGCGCCCTTGCTATGCAGACCGACAGCAGCTTCGAAGTCATCCTGGTGGACGACGGCAGCGAGTGTGAAGCCGCGCTGGCGTTTCTGGATCGCGCCGGCCGCGGCATTGGCGGAATGCCGGTCAAGGTCCTACGGCAAAGCAACAAGTACATAGGCGCAGCGCGCAACGCCGGAATACGCCACGCCGGATCGCAGTTTGTCATTTTTCTGGATGACGACAACATTGCATTTCCCAATATGGTGGAAGTGTTCCGGCGCGCCGCGTTTTGCTCTGGCGCTGATATCGTAACATGCCAGATGCAGAAATTCGAAGAGCCAACCGGTGATCCCGATCCGTGGAACCTGGTCAGTGGCGGCAAATGGGCTTTCTCGGGTGGACCCGTGACGCTGGGGACCGTCCGCAACTGCTTCGGAGACACCACCGCCATCTACAAGCGCGAGCTGTTTGAACGGATCGGCTATTTTCATGAGATATTTGGGGTCACACATGAAGACTGGCAGTTGCATCTGCGGGCCTGCCTGGAAGGGCTAACCCTGCTTAGTCTGCCGCTTCCACTCTTTTGGTACCGTGTGGCACCCGGCAGCGTGACCAGGTCCACCGATCCTTACGACAACGCCAATGTCGTTGCGTCCACGTTCCGCGAGAAGCTGCCGCGGAACCTATGGCAGATCGTCGACTTCACCATTGGAGGCCATTTCCCTGGATGACGGCGTGCGGCGGCAGCCGCTATGCTGCCGCCGTCGCCCAGGCGCATCGGATCGATGTCATGCGCATTTCAGGTGGTGCAGCGTGACCTCGGGCGGGCAGTTCAGGCGGACATCGACCAGCGACGTGCCGCTGCCGGTCGAGGTGTAGCCCGTCATCGCGTGATGCTGCCACCGGCCCCGGGCCAACCGGCGCGGGCTGCTCGCATCGGTCAGCACCGGCCTGCCGTTGGGCAGGCAGATCTGGCCGCCATGGGTATGGCCGCTCAGCATCAGATCGAACCCGGCATGGGCTGCATGACGATAGGCCTCCGGCGTATGCGACAGCAGGATCGACACGGCGCCGGCCGGGATGTCGTCGGCCGCGCGATGAAAATTATCCAGCCGGTAGAAATGCGCGTCGTCGATGCCCGCGAGATAGATCGCGGCATCGTCGCGCCGGATCGTCGTCCACTCGTTGAGCAACAGGCGGTAGCCCATCGCCTCCATCCCCGGCACCATACGCAGCGAGTCGTGGTTGCCCAGAATGGCGTAGGGCGTTCCCTTCAAATGCGGCCGCACCGCCGCCAGGCCGCGCAGCGCCGCGTCGAACGGACCGCAGGTGCGCGCGCGATAGTCGCCGGTGAGCACGCAAAGATCGTAGTCCAGGCCGCGGATCGCCTCGATCAGCACCGCGGCGTAGTCGGGGGCGGCGTCGATGTGCAGATCGGTGAGGTGCAACAGGGTGAAGCCGTCGAACGCCGGCGGCAGATGCGGCAACACGACCTCGTGCCGCCGCAGCACGATGCGCCGCGCATTGCGCCGGGCACGCCCCAGCAATCCCACCGATCGCAGGCCGCCGCGCACCAGGCCGTGCATCGAATGCCAGTTCTCGACGTGGAAGAAGTGCGTGCCGCGGCGGAACAGATGTGCTTCCAGGTCATGCTCCAAGCCGAGACGCTGGCGCACATGCAGCCGGCCGATACGTGCGGCCAGCGCGTCGAGCGCGCTGTCGTCGGGATCCTCCGGCACAGCGTCGGTCAGCGCAGCAGGCCCCGCGCCGCGAGGTTGCGCATCAGCGCGCCGGTGCCGAATGTCCAGGCTTCGCATTGGTCGGTGCGCCGCATGCGATTCACCAGCTTTCCCAATTTCGGCGCCGCAATGGTGACGATGTCGCCGCGCTTGTGCGTGAAGCCCTGGCCTGGCGCGTCGCGATCTTCCACCGGCGCGAACATGGTGCCGAGGAACAATACGGCGCCGTCCGGATAGCCATGATGCGGGTTGACCATCTGCGCCACGAGGTCCTCGGGATCGCGGCTGATCAGCGCGATCGACGACGACCCTTGCAACACGAAGCCATCCTCGCCTTCGACGCGCAGCGTCACGGTGGTGCGGCGGATGTCGTCCAGGGTGAAGCCCGCGTCGAACAACCGCAGGAAGGGGCCGATGGCGCAGGACGCGGTGTTGTCCTTGGCCTTGGAGAGCAGCAGCGCCGATCGTCCCTCCACATCGCGCAGGTTCACGTCATTGCCGAGCGTGGCGCCGACGATGCGGCCGGCGGACGACACTGCCAGCACCACTTCAGGCTCCGGATTGTTCCATGACGAGACCGGATGGATGCCGGCATCAACGGCGGTGCCGACCGAGGCCATCGGCTGGCACTTGGTGAAGATCTCCGCATCGGGGCCGATGCCGACTTCCAGATACTGGCTCCAGGCGCCCTGCGCGATCAGCACCTGTTTCAGTTGCGCGGCTTGCTCCGAGCCCGGTTTCAGCTTTGCCAGGTCGTCGCCGACCAGGCGGTTCACCTCGGCACGGAGCGCTGTGGCGGCGTGCATGTCGCCCCGCGCGCGCTCCTCGATGACGCGTTCGAGCATGGAAATGGCGAAGGTGACGCCGGCCGCCTTCACCGCTTGCAGGTCAACTGGCGCGAGCAACCAGGGTTTGGTCGGGTCGCGGGATTCAGGTGGCGTGTTGGCGAGGATTTGCTCGACGCTGCCGAGGCTTTCTCCATCGGCTGCGCGCACGGTCGCGGCCGGATCGGTGGATTCGCACAGGTCGCGCATCGTGGCGGTATGTCGCGAGATGTCGAACACCGCACCGTTGCGCAGTGCCACCACCGAAGGGCCGCCGGCGTCGGGACGCCAGACGCGGCCGGCCAGGGCGGCGTTGGCCGCGTCGTCGGGCAGCGCGTGGAGCGCCGCATCGCGAAGCTGTGACATGGCGTCTCCTGGTGACTGCGCCGCGGGATGGTAGTGCGAGAGGCGGCCGGGGCAAGCCCCAACAACTGTCATTTCGAGGCGCATAGCGCCTCGCAAGCAACAGACTCCCCCTCCCCTTGAGGGAGGGGGTTGGGCGGAGGGGACCCGTGCCGCACGGGACCCCTCCCCCCAACCCCCTCCCTCAAGGGGAGGGGGAGTCTGTTGCTTGCGAGGGCCGTGTCCGGGGTGCCTCCCCTCACCCGACATCCTCATGCCACGTCCGCCCGTCGCGCTCGATCAGCGCGATCGACGCGGTCGGACCCCAGGTGCCGGCGGGATAGGGCCGCGGCTGATCGGGCCGGCTGCCCCATGCCTCCAGGATCGGCTCGACCCAGGTCCACGCGGCTTCCACCTCGTCGCGGCGCATGAACAGCGTGGGATCGCCGCGCACCGTGTCCATCAGCAGCCGCTCGTACGCATCGGGGAAGCGGATGTGGAACGCGGCATCGAAACGAATATCCAACCCGGTCGGCGACAGCCGCAATCCGCCCGGTCCTGGATCCTTCGTCATCATTTCCAGGCGTATGCCTTCCTGCGGCTGCAGCCGGATGATCAGGCGGTTCGGCTGCCATTCCGCCGCATCGGACGGGAAAATCGAAAACGGCAGTGCGCGGAACTGCACGACGATTTCGGAAACCTTCTTCGGCAGCCGCTTGCCGCTGCGCAGGTAGAACGGCACGTTGGCCCAGCGCCAGGTGCGCACCTCGGCCTTCAGCGCGACAAACGTTTCGGTGTGGCTGGGTTCGTCGCGCCCCAGGTCAGCGAGATACCCCGGCACCGGCTTGCCATCGATCGC
>DATHNI010000248.1:0-2181 GCA_035486135.1 Acetobacteraceae bacterium | reverse complement strand
GGTTGGACGGGAGGGGGGACCGGCACGCGGTATGGTTGCTGCCTGACCGACGATCGTCGGTCAGGCAGCAACCATACCGCGTGCCGGTCCCCCCTCCCGTCCAACCGCTCCAACGAATGGATTGCAAAGGCGCTGCCTTTGCGGGGGTTCAGGGGCCAAAGCCCCCTGACGGGTCCAGGGCAGAGCCCTGGCCTTGCTTCCTCCGCCCGATCAGCCGGAACGGCGCCCGATGGTCCGGCTGCGTCGTCACGATCGCCACTGGCTGCACCGGGCGCGTGTCCGCCAACGCAAATTCGAATCGTTGCACCAGCATCGCCAGCACAAGGACCGCCTCGGTCAGCGCAAACTGCGCGCCAACACAGACCCTCGGGCCCGCACCGAACGGCAGGTATGCGAACCGAGGCACCGCCGGGGCATCCGGCATGAACCGGTCCGGATCGAACACGTCCGGATCGCGCCAGAACCTCCGGTGCCGATGCAGCACCCACGGCGAGATCATGACCAGCGCCCGCGGCGGCAGATCGAACGTTCCCATTCGGTCCGCACCGATCGCCTCGCGCGCCATGACGGCGGCCGGCGGGTACAGCCGCAGCGCCTCGCTCACCACCGCCCGCGTGCGCACCAGCCGAGGCAGCATCGTCATCGCGGCATCCGGTTCAAACGCCACCCCGCGCACTTCCTCCGCCACCCGCTCCTGCTCTTCGCGCGACTGGGCCAGCAGGGTCAGTGTCCAGAACAGCGTCACCGCAGTGGTCTCGTGCCCGGCGAGCAACAACGTGGCGAGTTGATCGCGCAATTGCTCCGCTGAGAAACCCGCCCCGGTCTCCGGATCGCGCGCGGCGCGCAGCAGATCGAACAGGTCGCGCGGCGTCTCCGGCTGCGGCTCGCGCAGCCGGTCGTGCATGATCGCCTCGACCAGCCGCATCCAGCGCGCCTGGAACCGCCGCCGCCGCAGGTCGCGCAGCGTCGGCACCGACGGCGGCAGCAGCATGTCGAACAGATGCGGCCGGGCGAAGCGCTCGGCGAACTCCGCCAGCAGCCGCCGCAGCGCAGCGCCGAACGCGCTCATCTCCAGCGAGAACATGCTGCGCCCGGCAATGTCCAGCGTAAGACCCTGCATGGCGGTCAGCAGGTCGATCGGCCCCTGCGCCGCCTGCGCCGCGATCGCCTCGATTTGCTCATGCGCCACGCCGACGATGTGGCGCGCCAGCATCGGCATCACCCGCGGCGCCAGCGCCGGCGCAGTGGTGCGGCGCTGCAGGCGCCACGCCTCGCCCTCGCTCAGCAGCAGCCCGTTGCCGGTGATCGGCCGCAGGATGCGGATCGAGGCGGGCGAGCGCCGGTAGTTCCCTGGGTTGTCCACCAGCACCCGGTGGATCGCGTCGGGCGCGTTCACCAGCACGTTGGTTCGCCCCAGGAAGCGCCGCACCACGAAATCTTCGTCGTAGGCGGCGTCGGTCCAAAGCGTCAGCGTGTTGGTGCGGACGGCGCGCAGAAACCCCACCAGCGACAGGTCCTGCGCCGGCGGCGGCGGACGGGACGGGATCAGCAGCGGCGTGGCAACGGCGTCCATGGGGTGGAAGCTACCCCCGCGCCAGAGCCTGAGGCCAGTGCAAGACTGCGCTATTCGCTCTCAGCTTCTACCTTGCGCGTTGGATCGGTCGTTCCGGCCTGTTGTCCGCTCACAGGGTCGCATTCGCCGATGTGCCGGCCCGGTGCACCATGCGCGCCCCACCGGCCCCTGGGTAGCCGACCCGCTACCGATCAGTATAATCGTCCCGCCTGACCGCAGGACCGCCGGTCACAACGGGAGCGAAGCATGAGTTTGAAGGGCAAGGCCTATATCGTGGGTGCCTGGGAGCATCCCACCCGCAAGGCGAGCGACAAGTCGATCGCGTTGCTGCACGCCGAATGTGCCAAGGGCGCGTTGGAGGACGCGGGCCTCACCAAGGATGACGTGGACGCGTATTATTGTGCGGGCGACGCGCCCGGCCTCGGTCCGCTGTCCATGGTGGACTACATGAACCTGAAGTGCCGGCACGTGGACAGCACCGATGTCGGCGGGTCGTCGTACCAGGTGGCGGTCGGCCACGCGCTGGAGGCGATCGCGCATGGCCGCGCCAAGGTCGCGCTGATCACCCTGGCCGGGCGTCCGCGCAGTGAGGGCCAGGCCACCGGCAC
>DATHNI010000247.1:0-7822 GCA_035486135.1 Acetobacteraceae bacterium | reverse complement strand
CCGACCTGCTGGTCGCTTTCGGCACGCGCCTCGAGGTACCAACGTCGCGCTGGGGAGCGATTCCGAGCGGCCTGAAGATCGCGCGCATCGACATCGATCCCGCCGAGATGCGCCGCCTGAAGGCCGATGTTGCCATCGTCGCCGATACCGTCGATGCCGCGCGCGCCCTCACCGCCGTCGTGACGCCGCGTCGCGACACCGCGCGCGCCGAGGTGATCGCGGGTGCGAAGGCGGATGCCGCTCAGGCAATCCAGAAGGTGCAGCCGCAGATGTCGTTCCTCGAAGCGATCCGCGACGTGCTGCCGGAGGACGGCATCCTGTGCGATGAAATGACGCAGGTCGGCTACGTCTCGTGGTTCGGCTTCCCATTCCATGCGCCGCGCACGCTGATCACGTCCGGCTTCTCCGGCACGTTGGGCGCGGGCTTCCCGATGGCGCTGGGCGTCAAGGTGGCGCACCCGGACAGGCCGGTGGTCGCGGTGACCGGTGACGGCGGCTTCATGTTCGGCAGTTCGGAACTTGCCACGGCCGTGCAGCACGGCATCAACCTGGTCACCGTACTGTTCAATAATTCGTCCTATGGCAACGTGCTGCGCGACCAGCATCGGCTATTCGAGGGCCGCGATTCCGGCTCGCGGCTGCGCAATCCGGACTTCCAGTTGTTCGCAAAGAGTTTCGGTGTTCCGTCGTGGCGCGTGACCGATGCCGATGGGCTGCGCGGTGCGTTGCGACAGGCGCTGGCGGCAAATTCGCCGGCGCTGATCGAGGTGATGACCGACATCAAGCAGGAGTACCAACCCTGGGAGTTCATCTCGCCCGGTCGCGGGTGATAGACGCCGCATGGGTTCGTTACCGCCCACCTCGTCATGGCGGGCGAAGGCCAAACATCCAGGGCGTGGCCAATACCGACGCCGGCTTCACCCTGCCGGCCGACGGCCTGCTGCGCCTTCAGGATGTGCGCCCGACACAATAACTCAATGCGGCGCTTGACTCGCGCGCGCCGACATCGCCACGATCCCGGACAATAACAACGCGGCTGATGCGGCCGCAGCAATCTGGGAGGGACTGCGAATGCCGACGAGAAAACTCTCGCGCAGGACGCTGATGACACGCGGCAGTGCTGCTGCGGCGGCGGGGATCAGCACGGCCAGCATCCTGCACTGGCCCGCCGACGCCGCGGAATTCACCTATAAGCTCGGATCCTCCAGTCCGATGGAGCATCCGGCCATGGCGCACTCGGCCGACGCCGCCAAGAAGATCAAGGAACAATCGAACGGGCGGCTGGACATCTCGATCTATCCGAACAGTGTGCTCGGCGGCGACACGGCGATGATCGCGCAGGTGATTTCCGGCGCTCTGCAAATGTACATCCTGCCGATCGACCTGCTCGCACCGCGCAATCCGGTCTGCGGCATCCCCGGCGTCGGCTTCGCATTTCCCAATTACGATACCGTCTGGGCCGCGATGGACGGCGACCTGGGCAACCTGCTGCGCGGCGCGGCGGAGCAAATCGGCCTGCACTGCCTGGATAAAGGCTACGACCACGGTTATCGGCAGATCACCACGCGCACCAAGCCGATCGTCACGCCGGACGATCTGCACGGCTTCAAGATCCGCCTGCCGGTCGCGCCGTATCTGATCTCGCTGTTCCGCCACCTTGGCGCCTCGCCGACCGCGATCAACTTCAACGAGGTGTACAGCGCGCTGCAGACCGGCGTGGTCGATGGCCAGGAAAACCCGCTGGTGCTGATCGACACGGCGAAGCTCTACGAAGTGGAGAAGTATTGCAGCATTACCAACCATGTCTGGGCGGGATTCCATGTCTCGTTCAGCATCCCCGCCTGGCAAAAGCTGCCGCCCGACCTGCAGACCCTGGCTCAGGGCATCTTCAGTGAGGCCGCGCTTGCCGAGCGCGCCGACTTCGTGAAGATGACGCAGTCAGAGCAGGCGAATTTGACCGGCAAGGGGCTGACATTCAACACGGTCGATACGAAGCCATTCCGCGATGAACTTGCGAAGAACGGCTTCTACCCGGAGATGAAGAAGGCGTCGGGCGATCAGGCCTGGGCGTTGCTGGAGAAATATGTCGGCCCGCTGGTATGAGCGTCGAAGTGCCCGGCCTGCACGGCGAAATTGCCGACGCGTCGGCCATCGCTCCCGGCTGGCCGGCACTGCGCCGCACCGCTCGCGCGCTGGATGACGCGATCGGTACCGTCTGCGAAGTCGCCGGCGCCATGCTGGTACTGGCCGAGGTGACGATCCTGTTTGCCGGCGTCGTCTCGCGCTACGTGTTCGACAGCCCGATCTTCTGGACCGACGAGCTGGCCAATTTCCTGTTCCTGTGGCTGGCGATGCTGGGTGTCGTCATCGCGCTGCGCAAGGACGCACATATGCGGCTGACCACGCTGGTCGCCTGGGCGCCGCCGCTATGGGGCCGTCGCTTCTCCGCTGTGGCCGCCTTGGTGGTGATCGCGTTCGTGCTGGAGATCCTGCTGCCGGCCACTCAGTATTTCAGCCAGCAGCGGTTCGTGACGCTGATCTCACTTGGCATCTCCGATGGCTACCGGGTGGCGGCGATCCTGGTCGGCATGACGCTGTCCGCGCTGATCGCACTGATGCGCTTGCTCGAAACCACGACGCCGAAAACCTTTACTCTGGGCGTCGCAGTGGTTGGCGGGATCGCCGCGGGGCTGTGGCTGGCGCAGCCGGTGCTGGCGGCGATGGGCTTCGGCACGCTTGTGGTGTTCTTCGTGGTGATGATCGCGGCCTGCGTGGCAATCGGCGTGCCGATCGCTTTCGCCTTCGGCATCGCCACGCTGTCCTATCTTGGCCTGGCGAGCGACATGCCGCTGTCCATCGTGGTCAACCGGATGGACGAAGGCATCTCCAACCTGCTGCTGCTGTCCGTGCCGATGTTCGTCTTCCTCGGGCTGCTGATGGAAATGACCGGCATCGCGCGCGTGATGGTGGCGTTTCTCGCAGCGCTGGTCGGGCATGTTCGCGGCGGCCTGTCCTACGTCTTGCTCGGCGCGATGTACCTGGTGTCCGGCATCTCGGGTTCGAAGGCAGCCGACATGGCGGCGGTCGCGCCGGTGCTGTTTCCCGAAATGCGTCAACGCGGCGCACATCCCGGCGAGTTGGCGTCGCTGCTGGCGACCTCCAGTGCGATGTCGGAGACCATCCCGCCGAGCCTGGTGCTGATCACCATCGGCTCGGTCACCAACGTTTCGATCGCCGCGCTGTTCACCGGTGGATTGCTGCCGGCGGCGGTAGCGGCGCTGGGGCTGGTCGCGGTGTGCTGGTACCGCTCCCGCCGCACCGACACGACCGGCGGCACGCGCGCCCCCGCGGCGCTGATCCTGCGCAGCTTCGTCATCGCGGTGCCAGGGCTGACGCTGCCGTTCGTCATTCGTTACGCGGTCATCGACGGCATCGCCACCGCGACCGAAGTTTCCACGGTGGGCGTCGTCTATACCGCCGTACTTGGGCTGCTGGTGTACCGTCAGTTCGATTGGCGGCGCATCTATCCGATCCTGGTGGACACGGTATCGTTGACCGGCGCTGTGATGCTGATCATCGGCACGGCGACGGGGATGGCGTGGGCGCTGACCCAGTCGGGATTCTCACAATGGCTGGTCGCCAGCATGGCGGCGGTGCCGGGTGGCAAGGGCGGGTTCCTCGCGATCACGATTGTTGCCTTCGTCATCCTCGGCAGCGTGCTGGAGGGCATTCCGGCGATCGTGCTGTTCGGGCCGTTGCTGTTTCCGGTGGCGCGCGCGATCGGGGTGAACGAGGTGCACTACGCGATCGTCGTGATCCTGGCGATGGGGATCGGGTTGTTTGCACCGCCGTTCGGTGTGGGGTTCTATGGCGCCTGCGCGATCGGCCGCGTGTCGCCGGACGATGCGCTGTGGCGCATCTGGCCGTATATCGCCGCGCTGATGGTGGCGTTGATCATCGTCGCCGCGGTGCCGTGGCTTTCGATCGGGTTCTTGTAAGGGCGCGCCTGTCAGCTTTGCCCTTCGGTTCCCTCGCGCCACAATAGGATCAGCGCCGCCATCAATGCGGGACCGACGAACAACCCGAGCAATCCCCAGACACCGATGCCGCCGAGGATGCCCAGCAGGACCCAGATGAACGGCAAGCGCGTCGTGCCACCGATCAGCACGGGACGAATGAAATGGTCGGCGATGAAGCTCACCACCATGCCGAACACGACCACGGCGATGGCAGCCAGCGTCGATCCTTGCGCCAGCAGCAGCAACGCCGCGAGGCCGAACAACACCGGCGCGCCGAACGGGATCATCGCGGCGATGGCGGTCAGCAGGCCGAACAACGTCGGATGCGGGACGCCGGCGAACGCGTAGGCGACGCCCAGCAAGACGCCCTCACCGAGCCCGACCAGCACCAGCCCGTCCACCGTGCCGTGCACCGAGGCGACCATCTGTGCGGCGATCCGTTCGCCGTCCGGTCCGAACAGGCGGCGGCTGGCGCGGCGCATTTGTGCGCCCAGGTGCTCACCGTCGCGGAACAGGAAGAACAGCGTCAGCAAGGTGAAGCCGAACAGCACGATACGATGCAAAAGCATCGAGCCGAACTCGCGGCTTCTGGTAAGCAGATCGGCTTGGTCGACGCGTTGCAGCAAGGCCGACGCGGCCGCGGGATCGGCGAGGTTGCTGATCCACCACGCTTTCGCCTGCTGACCGACCAGCGGCAGGCTGGAAAGAAATTCCGGTGGCGGAATGCCATCCTTGCGCGCCTGTTGGATCCAGATGAACACGCCATGCGCATCGTGGCCCAACGGCACCACGATCAGTGCCAGAGGCAGCAGGAACACCAGCGTGATGCCCAGGGTGAACAGCGAGGGCATCAGCACGTTATGGCGTCCTGGCGGGAAGCGCGTGCAGGCGCGGCGATAGAGCGGCCATAGCGCGATGGCGAAGATGCTGGCCCAGACCAGCGCCGGCAGGAATTCGTGCAGCGTCCACAGACCGAGCAAGAGCAAGGCAAGCGTCAGCGTGGCGCGGGCGATGCGTTGCGCCGGGGTCGGGGTCGGGGTCGGGTCCTGTGCAGTCTGGTCCATGTCAGTGCCTCCCGGTGCCATCAGCGGAAATCTCGTGTTGCTACCTTGATGGCCTTGGTCTCCCGCGAATCGGGCCCGGCAGGATGCTTGAAGTGGTCGGCGCTTGTGTATTGCGTTGGGAAGTTGTCCCCGCGCTGCCCGACACTGCTCAACAGGGGGGACAGATCGGTCAGGTGGTCGGCGACGACGTGGATCACCTCGCCTTCGCGCTGCACTTTGCCACGGCAGGCCAACATGCTGGCGGTCAGCACGAGGCGGCGCTGACGGTCGAACACCGACGGCCAGACGATGAGATTGGCATGACCGGTTTCGTCCTCGATGGTGATGAACAGCACGCCGCGGGCGCTGCCGGGACGTTGGCGTACCAGCACGATGCCGGCAACCGTCAAACGCTGGCCGTCGCGCGCGTTGGCAAGGTCGGCGCAGCGGACGATGCGCTGGGCGCGCAGGTCGGCGCGCAGGAACGACACCGGATGGCGGCGGAGGCTGAGGCCGGTGCTGCGGTAGTCTTCCACGACCTCGCGGCCGGCGGTCATCGGGGGGAGGGCGACGGGGGGTTCCTGACAGGAGGACTCCCCCTCCCCTTGAGGGCTTGAGCCGCGAAGCGGATCAAGGTTGGGGGGAGGGGTGCGTGTATCCGTGGCCGGCGGATGAAGGCACCCCTCCCCCCGGCCTTGATCCGCTTCGCGGCTCAAGCCCTCAAGGGGAGGGGGAGTCTCTCTTTCTTTTGCTCCCTCTATTGCTTCGTCGAACAACGGCAGGCGCGCATCCGACAGGCCGCGGATCGCCCAAAGGGCCTGCCGTCGATCCAACCCCAGCGCGCCGAACGCATCCGCCTCGGCCAGGCGTTCCAGAGCCGCGACCGGCACGTGCGCGCGCCGCCATAGATCTTCGACCGAACGGTATGGCGCGCCGCCACGCCGGCCAACGATCTCGTCGGCATGCGCGCGCGCCAGGCCCTTCGCCATGCGCAGCCCCAGCCGCACCGCGAGGTAACGACCCTCCACCGGTTCCAAAGCGCAGTCCCATCCCGACGCGTTGACGCAGACCGACCGCACCTCCACTCCATGCAGCCGAGCATCGCGCACGATCTGGGCCGGCGCATAGAACCCCATCGGCTGGGCGTTCAGCAGCGCGCAGCAGAACGCGTCCGGATGGTGGCACTTCAGCCAGGCCGACGCATACGCGATCAGCGCGAAACTTGCTGCGTGGCTCTCGGGGAAACCGTAGCTGCCGAAGCCCTCGATCTGGCTGAACGTCTTCTCGGCGAAGTCCCGCGTGTAGTGGCGTTCCACCATGCCGGCGATCATCTTGTCACGGAAATGATGCACCCCGCCGGTGAACTTGAACGTCGCCATGCTGCGGCGGAGCGCATCGGCCTCGCTCGGCGTGAAGCCGGCGCAGACGATCGCCACCTGCATCGCTTGTTCCTGAAACAGCGGCACGCCCAGCGTCTTTTCCAGCACGCGGCGCAATTCCGGGGTTGGGTACTCGACTTTTTCGATGCCCTCGCGGCGGCGCAGATACGGATGCACCATGTCGCCCTGGATCGGCCCCGGCCGCACGATCGCTACCTGGATGACGATATCATAGAACGTGCGCGGCTTCAGCCGAGGCAGCATCGACATCTGCGCGCGCGATTCGATCTGGAACGTGCCCAGCGTGTCGGCGTGCCGGATCATCTCGTAGGTATCCGGGTCCTCGGACGGAATGCGCGCCAGATCCAACGGCGTATCACGATGTTTCGATACAAGATCGAAGGCGCGGCGCAGGCAGCCGAGCATGCCCAGCCCCAGCACGTCCACCTTCATAAAACGCAGCGCGTCGATATCGTCCTTGTCCCACTCGATGACCTGGCGATTTTCCATGCGCGCCGGCTCGATCGGGACAAGGTCGTCCAACCGTTCCTCGGTCAGCACGAAGCCACCGGGGTGCTGCGACAGGTGCCGGGGAAAGCCGACCAGCGTGCGCGCCAGGTCCAGCGCCAGGCGCAGCCTGCGGTCTTGCATGTTGAAGTTCAGTTCAGCGGCGAGGTCCTCCTCCACGCCGTCATCGCCCCAATGCGAGATCTGCGTGGCCAGCGCGCCGGTGACGTCCTCGGTAAGGCCCATTGCCTTGCCGACGTCGCGGATCGCGCCGCGGCCGCGATAGCGGATCACCACGGCGGTGATTGCCGCGCGATGCCTGCCGTAGGTGTTGAACACCCATTGGATGACCTCCTCGCGTCGTTCATGTTCGAAATCGACGTCGATGTCGGGTGGTTCCTTGCGCTCGGCACTGACGAAACGTTCGAACAGCAGGCCGGTTCGCGTGGGGTCGATCGCGGTGATGCCCAGCACGTAGCACACCGCGGAATTGGCGGCGGACCCGCGGCCCTGGCACAGGATGCCTTGCGAGCGGGAAAAGCGCACGATGCTTTCCACGGTGAGGAAGTACGGCGCGTATTGCAGCTCCGCGATCAATGTGAGTTCGTGATTGAGCTGGCGTGTCACGTCATCCGGCACGCCATCGGGATAGCGCTGTTTTGCTCCTTCGTGCGTGAGTTGTTCGAGGGTCTGCTGCGCGGTCAGGCCGGGGAAGCGCACCTCGTGCGGATACTGGTAGCGCAGTTCGTCGAGCGAAAAGCGGCAGCGGTCGGCGATCTCCTGGGTGCGCGCGACGGCGTCCGGATGCTGTGCGAACAGGCGTGCCATTTCCGTGGGCGATTTGAGATGGCGATCGGCTGAGCGCTCGCGGCGG
>DATHNI010000246.1:0-10463 GCA_035486135.1 Acetobacteraceae bacterium | reverse complement strand
TAAGGGCGCGTTAGGAAATAACTGAGTCAATTTTGTCACGCTCTGTAAGAATTGTCGCTTGGGGATTCCCTGAAGAGAATCGGCGGCGATAGCATGGTGGCGTGATAGGCGCTTCTGACATTCGAACTCTTTGGCAACGTTGGAAGGCGATGGCGCCTTTGCTGGATGAGCGGAGCCGACGGCGCTGGGCGGCGTCGGAAGCACGCATGATTGGACATGGCGGCGTGAGCGCCGTGGCTGAGGCGACGGGTCTGGCCCGGCGGACCATATATCGAGGGCTTGAAGATCTCCAAGATCGTGCCTCAGTTGGGAATGACCGGATACGCCGGCAGGGTGGCGGACGTAAATCGAGGATAACTGAGGATCCAACCCTGCTTTCCGACCTTAAGTCGCTGCTCGAACCGGCGACGCGAGGTGACCCGATGCGGCGGCAATTGTGGACGTCGCTCAGCCTACGGAAGCTATGCGTGGAGCTGAAAGGCAAAGGGCACGAGATCAGCTATCCGGTCGTTGGGGATTGCCTGCACAAGCTGCACTATAGCTTACAGGCCAACCGAAAATCCCACGAAGGAAGCGAGCATATGGACCGGAATGGTCAGTTCGAATACATCAACAAAAAGGCTGGCAGTTTTTTGACGGACGGCCAGCCGGTCATTTCGGTCGATACGAAAAAGAAGGAGTTGGTCGGCAATTTCAAGAATGCGGGCCGCGAATGGACACCCAAAGGCACTCCCGAAGAGGTCAATGTACATGACTTCATTGATCCCAAGTTGAAACGCGCGGTGCCGTACGGCGTTTATGACATCAACAACAATACCGGCTGGGTCAGCGTGGGAACGGATCACGACACCGCCGCCTTTGCGGTTAACGCCATCCGCCGCTGGTGGAAGGCCATGGGAAAGAAACGTTATCCGAAACCCAAGGGTCTGTTGGTGACCGCTGACGGCGGCGGGTCGAATGGCTATCGCGTCCGTCTGTGGAAGATTGAACTGCAGAAGCTGGCTGACGAGCTAAAGTTTCCGATCACGGTGTGCCACCTGCCGCCTGGAACCAGTAAGTGGAACAAAATCGAGCATCGGCTTTTTTCTTTCATCAGCATCAACTGGCGCGGCAAACCCCTGCGCAGTTTTCGCACGATCGTCGAGCTCATTGCCGCTACGACAACCGAGACGGGCCTGACCGTACGTGCTGAACTCGATGAAAAGAAATATCCTAAGGGGCTCAAAGTCTCCGATGCGCAACTCGCCACCGTCAACATGTTTCCTCATGACTTCCATGGGGAGTGGAACTACACAATAGCTCCGAACAGGAAGCGCCCAAAAATGGCTAAGTTATTCCTTAACAACCCCTTACCGTCAGGCACTTACGCTGCGGCCCTATTTTGCCCCGGCACACGCCGGTCTTGCGCATGCCTTGAATGATCTCGGCCGTCACGCCGCGGCGCTTGACGCGGCGCGCCAGGCGGCGGCGCTGGATCCGAAACTGTTCGACGCGTCGGTCCAGGCTGCCGCGGCTCTGTCGGCACTCGGGCGCCTGGCGGAATCGGGCACCGCCCATCAGCAAGCGCTCCGTATCGACCTCGTCGGTCTGGCGACCGAGGCCAAGGGCACCGACCTGTTTCTCGACATCGCGCGAGATGGCGGCCCGATTCCCGGTCAAGGTGGCGTTCCATCATGTCGGCCGTCTCGCCCACCGAACGGATCCGGCCCCGTTCCAGGTTCTGTTGGACCTTCCCTTGACCGAGCATTTGTCGCGCGAGACCTTCACCACGCGATTGGCCGCACTGCACTACGTGTTCCTGCCGATCCGCGAGGGGTACTATAATCTGTCAGCCAGTGGCGCCTTCCTGGACGCGATGACCTGGGCCAAGCCCGTGATTGCGCGATCCCCGCCCATCGTCTCACCGCATTTCCGGCGCTTCGGCGATATCGGATATCTGTGCGACAGCGACGCGGACATGCGTGACGCGGTCGAGGCAATCGTCACCGGCAGGGATGCGGATCGCTATGCGCGACAGGTGGCGGCAATGCAGACCCGGCGTGCGGCGCGCACGCCCACCGCGCTTGCTACGACCTATCGCTCGGTGACGCAGCAGGACCATCCGGGCCTGCTATAGCGACGACCGCGGGTCGTCACGGCCAGTATCATACCGGTTCCAAATCAACATTTACCGACAAGGTATGCGTCCCGCCACCCAAGATCACCCCACGCACCGGGCTGACATCGCCATAATCCCGCCCCCAGCCCAGCACCACGTGCTCATCCTGCACCAGCAGATTGTTGGTTGGATCGAGATCGATCCAACCGTGCGCCGTCCCCAGCCACACGCTTACCCAGGCATGTGATTGATCGGCCCCCCGCCGCGCCACACCACCCGGCGGCGGTCGGGTGCGGATATACCCGGAGACATAGCGCGCCGGCAGCCCCAGCGCCCGCAACCCGGCGATCATCACGTGGGTGAAATCCTGGCAGACTCCAGTGCGCTGCTTCAGCACCTGGCTCACCGGTGTGGCGATCGTTGTCACGCCGGCACGGAAGGTGAAATCGCGTCGGATGCGTGCCATCAGATCCAGCAGCCCCACAAGTACCGGCCGGTCCGTCGGAAACGACACCGCCGCATAGGCACCCGCCGCGGCATCGGCCGGCGCCATCGGGCTGGCAAAGACGAACTCCGACACCTGCCAAGTGTCGCGTCCACTCGCCCGAACCGCCGCCGCAACGGTTTCCCAGGCTGGCGTGGCACTCGCATCGGGCGGCGCCGGAAACTCCACCTCGACACTCGCACTCAGTCGCACTTCGAATTCGGCATGTGGCAAATCGATGAACAGCCAGCTCACGCTGTTACCGAAATGATCGGTGCCATGCGTGCACCGTGCCGCCGCCGGCGCGGTATCCAGATCGGCGCTGGCCACACTCTGGTGTGGCAGCGTGCGCGGCTTCAAATGCAGCATATGCGTGGCCAGATCGACCGACTCGCCATAGTCATAGGTTGTGGTGTGCCGGATGCGGTATTTCATGCCGCACCCCGCAGCGACGGCTCCTCGCCCCCCATGCCGACCGTCTGCGCCGCCGGCAGCAGCGCGAAATAGCGCCGCGTCAGATTGTCGGACAAAGCGCCGATGCCGGCCTCGATCTCGCGCAAATCGGGCGGCAGGCGCGCGGCTTCGGTCGCCTGGTCCGCCGCGTCGGTCACCCTCCGCACCAGCACGCCGGTCTCCGCCAGCAGCGCGGCCGCCTCCGTGGTCAGTCCGCCTTCGGTATGGCCGGCGACATTGGTCAGATGATGCCACATCGCCTCGAGCTGAAACGCCAGGCCGCGCGGGTTGCCTTCATCGGCCAACACGAGGTCCAGCACCGGCGCCGGCTGCAGCACGGTCAAATAACGCGATCGATACGTAATCACCGAATCGCACAGTTCCAACACCAGCCGCAGCCCGGATTCAACCCGCGACGGTGATTGATCCAGCGCCGTCGCGACCTGCGCGGCGATCGCCTGCGCCCGCTCCACCCGACGGCCCAGATCCAGGAACAGCCAGCCGCCGCCGCGCACCATGTTTTCCGCCGCCACGCCGGCGACGGTGGCGGAAAACCGCAGGATGCTGACCATGGCGTGGGCGAGCTGATCCAGGCTGCGGCGCGCTCGCATCGCATCGGCATGCGCCTGTCGCAGCGCATGCGTGAAGGTGGCATACATATCCCCGGTCAGTCGGTCACGCGCCAGCTCCGTCATACGTGCTACGGTAGCGAACAGCTCTGCGATCGTTCCGCCTTCGCGCGCCGTCGCCAGCAACGATTCGGACAGCGCCGCCGTGCCATGCACCGTGCCGCGCATCTCGCCCGACACCAGCCGCGCATGCGCCAGGCACTCCAACAGGCATTCCAGCTCCACCAACTCACGCGGCATCGGATGCCCGCGCGACAGCCGGTTCAGCGTCGCGCGCACCAGCCGCGCCGCATTCTCCAGCCGCTCAATATAGCGCCCGAGCCAGAACAGATTGTCCGCCACCCGGCTCGGCAGCTCCCCGGTGGTGCGCCGGATCGCGAGTGGCGAAATCGGCATCATCGACGGGCCGACAATCTCCGCCCGCTCGTCATTCAGCACCCACACATCCTTGGACAGACCCTGATGCGGCAGCGCGCCCGCCAGTGGATCGTCATCCTCGATCACCCGCGCCAGCCCGCCTTCCATCACCCGCCAGACATGACCGTCATGGACCAGGAACATGCGCAGTACGACCGGTTTCGGCACCATGCCGGCCTCGCCGACCGACGGCGCCACCGACGGCGCAATCGCGGCCGAAGCGGCATAATCCCAGCCATTCACCTCGATCCCTGCCAGCAACGCGGCGCGATCCGCCTGCGCCAGCGTGGCCAGTGCCACCGCTGGCGCCGCGCCATCGGTCGCCGAGCGGATCAGCCAGCGCGCCGGATCCCGCCGCACCAGGTCCCGCGCGCGCGAATCGCCCAGCCACATGCTGGGCAGGCTCGGTAGCCGCAGCCGCTCGCCCAGCAGGCGCAATGACAACGCCGGCAGCCAGGCACCCAACGCCGGCGCTTCGACCAGTCCAGATCCAGGATCATTGGTAATCCGCAGTGTCCGGCCGCGCGCCGCATCCATCAGCCCCGGCACGCCAAGCAAGCTGCCGGCATCCAGTTCCAGCGGATCGATCATTCGTGCATCCAGCCGGCGCAACAGCACATCGACCTGCTGCAGCCCCTTCAGCGTCTTCAGGAACACCATGCCGCCACGCACAGTCAGGTCGCCGCCTTCCACCAACGCGCACGACAGCTCCCGCGACAAGAACATGTGCTCGAACCACTGCGGACTGCCAGTGCCCGGTGTCAGCAGCGCGATCGAGGGATTCGGCCGGTGCGGCGCCAGGCGTTGCAGCGCATCCTGCCAGGTGTCGAAGAACGGCCGCAGCGTGCGGATCTGGGTGCCGCGAAACGTCTCCGGCATCACGCGCGCCAGCACCCGGCGGTTCTCCCGTGCGATCGCAATGCCCGAGGCGCCAGCGGTGCGGTCGGCCACCACCATCCAATGCCCGTTCGGTCCCCGGATCAGATCGGCCGCATAAAATTCCATCCGCTGCGTCCAGGCCGGTCCGCCGGCACTGGCGCGGCAGGCGCGCAGGAAGCCCGGATTCGGATACACCAGCGCGGTCGGCAGCACGCCATCGGACAGCAGCGATTGCCGTCCATACAGGTCGTCGAGCAGCGCGCTGAGCAGCGTCGCGCGTTGCGCCAGGCCCTCGGCCAGGTCGCTGAACTCGGCGGCCAGCAGCGGCAACGGAATCGGATCGCAGCGCCAGGCCAAACGGTCGGCGCCCGGCAGGATCGAGGTGATGCCCTCGTCCTCGAACGCACGATCGACCCGCAGCGCGGCCTCCGCCAGGCCGCCTTTCCCCAGCGTCGCGAAGGCACCCAGCAGGCTGCGCCAATGCGGGCGCAACCCGCCGCGCCCATCCACCATCTCGTCGAGGCCAGGAGGGAGAGTCACGCGCGGTCCGTGCGAAATCGATCGGACCACGAGCATCGTTGAATGCCGCGCCTAGGGCTAGTGGGCGTGACACATGGATGGCACGGCCATCGCGCAGGCGGGACCGTCGCATGTGCGCTCTCGCAGCCGGCGCGGCGGCTCCGATATACACTGCCGCCGCCGCGCCTGCGGCATATGGAGCCGGATGAGGCATGGGGCTACCAAGCAGACTGATCCGGCGACCCGCCGGATCGCCTGGACGATCGCCGATGACGCTGCCGGAGCGCCAGCCGCGCCGTCTCGGGCCGCTATTGACCGCCTCGCTGGCACTGCACCTCAGTATCCTCATCCTGCTGCTGCTCGGCATTGAGCGCCGCTACCCGCTGCACGAAGCACCACCGCCGGCCGACATCGCCATGGTGTTCGAAGGGCATTCGCCGGAGCGCA
Source organism: Acetobacteraceae bacterium (assembly GCA_035486135.1). Lineage (GTDB taxonomy): Bacteria > Pseudomonadota > Alphaproteobacteria > Acetobacterales > Acetobacteraceae > JASHVB01. The sequence continues at coordinate 4,537 of DATHNI010000246.1, read as the reverse complement.
ACTCCGGACCGAATCCGTTGCTGCCCAATCCGAAGCAGCCCGGTTCGCCGGCCCCGGCGCCGAGCACGCCACCTGTCCCGCCGATCCCCGCCACGCCGCCGCCACTGGCTGCGCTACCGCCCCCACCACCGCCCGCGCCGCCCGCACCGGCGGAAGCGCAGATCGCCCCACCCACCCCAGCGCTCGTGCCAACACCCGCCCCGGCGCCGACACCCACGCCGCCTGCCGTAGCCTTGTTGACACCGCGCGCGGTGCCGGTCCCGCCATTGCCCCAAGCCGAGCCAACACCGCGGCGCCCGGCTGCGACGCCAGAGCCGAGGCGCGCGCCCGCCTTCCCATCCCCGCTCGCCTTTTCGTTCGGTCGATCCGCTCCCATGGCGCGATCCCCCGACGGTCCGGCTGTCCCCACAGCCCGCACGGCGCCCGCGCCCCCCGTGCGGCTGGCCCATCCCGGCACGCTCGACCTGTCCTTCGACCCGCGCCTGGGCGGCTCGCTGGCACCGTCGTCAACGGTGCTGATGGAAGGCGTCCCGGTCAGCACCGACTGGTTAAACGAAGTCAGCGCCTGGTGGCAGCGCCACGCGTACTATCCACCGCAGGCCGGGCTGAATAACGAGGACGGTGACGTTACCCTGCACATGCGGGTGGATCGCGACGGGCACGTCACCCACCTCGAGCTGGTGAGCAAATCCGGGTCGCAATGGCTCGATCTGGGCGCGCTCGCCATCTTTCGCGACGCCTATCTGCCGCCGCTGCCCCCCGGCACATCGGAGGCGCAGATCCCGTTCCACGTGACGATCCATTTCGTCATCGTGCGCTAGATGTGCCGCCACCTCCGGCGCGGTCGGTTTGTCGCCAGTCAGCGGATACGGCTCGAAGTGTCATCGCGCGCGGCTGGACAAGCTGGCCGCGATCGGTCACACGCGGCTCGCATCTTCCCGCCGCACGGTATGCCCCTCGCGCGTCTCAAGCACTTGCTGCCCCTCGCGTTGCTGTTCGCAGGGCTGGCGGCCCTGTGGGCCTTTGGCCTGCAGCAGGACTTGTCCTGGCCCGGCCTGGCCCGGCATCAGGCCGACCTGCTGGCCATCGTCGCGGCAAGGCCCATCACCACCGGCGCCGCCTACGTGGCGATCTATATTGTCACAGTTGCCTGCTCCCTGCCCGAGGGGGCCGTCGTCACCGTCGCCGGCGGTCTGCTGTTTGGCACCGCGCTTGGAGCCGTGCTCGCGGTGGTCGGCTCCAGCGTCGGCGCGGTGATCCTGTTCCTCGCCGCGCGCTATGCGTTCGCCGATCTGCTGGCCGTCCGCGCCGCGCCCCTGATGGCCCGCATCCGCCCAGGGCTGGAGCGGGACGGCTTTCTGTATCTGCTCGCCATCCGGCTGCTGCCCATCTTCCCGTTCTGGCTGGTCAATCTGGCCGGTGCCGCCTGCGGCATGCGTCTGCGGCCGTTTGTCGCTGCCACCGTCATCGGCATCATTCCGGCCACGACGGTGTTCGCCGCGATCGGCACCGGGCTGAGGGATGTCCTCGCGAAGGGGCAGGCACCCAACCTCATGGTCATCTTCGCACCACAGGTCCTGCTGCCGTTGCTCGGCCTCGCCACGTTGACGCTGCTGCCGGTGGCCTGGCGTGTCTGGCGCGGCTCCGGCACGCGCCGCCGCGCCGAGGATCCCGGTGCCTGAGTTCGACCTCGCGGTGATCGGGGCCGGCGCCGCCGGGCTGACGGTCACCGCCGTTGCCGCCCAGCTCGGCTTGAAAGTGGCACTCATCGAGCGCGCCCGTATGGGTGGCGATTGTCTCAACACGGGCTGCGTGCCGTCCAAGGCGTTGCTCGCCGCCGCGCACGCGGCGCAATCCGCGCGTCAGGCCGGCCGCTTCGGCATCCGGCTGCCGGCACCGGAGATCGACTGGGACGCCGTCCGTGCGTATGTCACCGGCACCATCGCCGCCATCGCGCCGATGGACTCCGAAGCCCGCTTCCACGCGCTGGGCGCCGAGGTGCTGCGCGGTCAGGCCCGCTTCGTCGCGCCCGACGCGCTGGCGGTCGACGGACGGCGCCTGACCGCCCGGCGCATCGTCATCGCGGCCGGCAGCCGCGCCATGGTTCCGACGCTGCCTGGCCTCGACGCCGTGCGGTTCCTGACCCACGAGACGATCTTCGACTTGGAACGCCCGCCCGCCCATCTGCTGATCCTGGGCGGTGGCCCGGTCGGACTTGAGATGGCCGCAGCGCATGCCGGTCTCGGCTGCCGCGTGACCTTGATCGAGGCGGCGCGCATCGCCGCGCGAGACGACCCCGAGCTGGCCGATGGGCTGCGCCGCGCGCTGCGCGATCAAGGGGTAGCACTGATTGAAGGTCAGGCTGTCGCCGCCGTCGCGCCCGGCCCGACCCTGAGCCTGGCGGATGGACGCCAGATCGCCGGCAGCCATCTGCTTGTCGCCGCAGGACGCACGCCGAATGTCGAGGATTTGGGACTGGCCGCTGGCAGCGTCCGCGTGGGCTCTGCCGGCATCGCGACCGACCGCGGTCTGCGCAGCCTGACCAACCGGCGTGTCTACGCGATCGGAGACATCGCCGACCCGATCGGGATCGGCCCGCGCGCCTTCACCCATGTCGGCAGCTATCATGCCGCCATCGTCATCCGCCGGGCGGTGTTCCGCCTGCCGGCGCGCGTGGACTACGCCGCGCTGCCACGCGTCATCTACACCACGCCGGAACTCGCCCAGGTCGGGCTGACCGAGGCCGAGGCGCGCGACGCCGGCCATCGCGTGATGGTGTTGCGCGCGCCGCTGGCGGACAACGATCGGGCCGTTGCGGAGGGCGACTCGCGGGGCCTGGTGAAACTCGTCGTGTCCGGCAATCGCGTGGTGGGGGCAGGCATTCTCGCGCCGCATGCCGGCGAGATGATCGGCCAATGGACCCTGGCGATCAGTCAGCGCGTGAAGCTGGCGGCCTTGGCCGGCTTGATCGCGCCATATCCGACCCGTGCCGAGGCCGGAAAGCGCGCATTGTCCAGCTTCTTCGCCCCCCGCCTGTTCGCGGCCCGGACGAAATCACTGGTCCGTGTGCTAATTCGGTTGCCCTGAGCCGACTGATCACCCACGTTAGCCCAATGACGAAATCGTGCGCGACCAAAAAGACGGCCGAGCGCGGTCCGGGTCAGGGGGTGGCATTGGCCTTACAGGGTGGCGGCGCGCATGGCGCCTTCACCTGGGGCGTGCTGGACCGACTGCTCGAGGAGGGGCTTCGGATGGACGCCATCTGTGGTGTCTCCTCCGGCGCCCTGATTGGCGCCATGCTGGTGCAGGGCTGGGTGCGCGACGGCGCCGATGGCGCGCGTGCCGAGATGGCCGAGCTGTGGCGCCGTGTGACCCGCGCCCATGCCATGAGCCCGCTGCAAAGCGCCCCGCTGGAGCGCTGGCTGTGGGGGTGGGACACCTCCAATTCGCTGATCTGGCGCAGCCTGGAAATGACCATGCGGATGTTCAGCCCAGCCCAGCTCAATCCCTTCGGCCATCATCCGCTGCGCGCGCTGTTGGCCGACATGCTGGACCCGGCTCTGCTGACCGATCCAGCCGCACCGCGCCTGATCGTCGCGGCGACAGATGTGGAGACGGGCGAGGCCACCCTATTTGAGAACGCCGCGATCACCGTGGAGGTGCTGCTGGCGTCCTCCTGCCTGCCCTTCGTGTTTCCCGCGGTCGAGATCGACGGCCGGGGCTACTGGGACGGTGGCTATGCCGGCAATCCGCCGTTGGGGCCGCTGTTGCACCCGGCCCCGCCAGGGGAGCTGCTGCTGGTGCGTGCGCAGCCGGCCAGCCGCGCCGGGGTGCCGACCACACCGCTGGAAATCATGAACCGGCTGAACGAGATTGCCTGCCAGAATGTGCTGGCGGCCGAGCTGGCAGCGCTGCCACACGGCATCAACCTGACCAGCTATGATGCCGACGACGCGCTGCTCGATCTGCCGATCGCATCGAAGTTCAACGGCGAGGAGGAATTCCTGTCCCTGCTGTTCCGTGCCGGCCGGACCGCGGGCGCGCTGCACGGCCTGCCGGAACGGGCGAGGCAACCGGCCGGGACGTTGGCGCGTTCGGCCGCGACCGTGGTCACACAACAGTGAGCGGATTCGCAGACAGCGCGCGCGGCCGGCACTACCGCCGCCGTGTGGGACACGGGACGGGGCGGGTGACCCTATGGGTATGAGGGCGCAGCGGAAATCGACCGACCCCGGCGGCCGGGAGGCACGCAGCCGGCCGCGGCGCAGCTTGCCGATGCGGCTGCTGCTGCTGACGATGGGTGTGGTCGTCATCGCCGAAATGCTGGTGCAGATTTCCGACGTCGCCCGCGACCGACGGGTGCTGCTGGGTGAGAAGGCGATGCAGGCTTATCTCGTCGCGCTGTCGGCGTCGGCACCCAATGACGCGCATATGCTGGCCCAGCGGGATGAGCTGCTGCGGGCCTCGGGGATCGAATCAATCCGGCTGCGTGATGCGCAGGGCGCCACCGTGGTGCTGGCTGGTGCCGCGGACGTCC
>DATHNI010000245.1:0-12495 GCA_035486135.1 Acetobacteraceae bacterium | reverse complement strand
TCAAAGACTTCCGCGAGGCGATCCTCACGTTCCTGCGCGAAGAGGTACCAAGGAACTGGCGCCTCTACTGCGATGAGGTCACGGACAACTTCCGCATCATCTCGCCCAAGGATTTTCGGATTCTGGCGTGAGCGGGGTATATCGCCCGGCCGATTATCCGGCAATCACGTTACGAAGTCCTTTACGGCGGCGCCGGCGACATCAGGCCGGGCAGGGGTGCGTCGCTTGCCCGGTCGCCCAGCGCGCCGCATCCCCTGAGCCCCGCCCTAAGAAACCATGAACACAGTGCTTGGCTCTTCGTAGAATGCGAAGTCGCGCCGCAGCCGTCCCGTCATCGCCTCGATATACGGCGCCGTCGCGCAAAGCTGCTCGAAATGCCGCTCGTTCAACGTCAACCCCGAGCGCCGGCTGATCGCGGTGATCTCGTCTCGCCGCGCCTGGCTGACGTTGGCCTTCTCCGGCTCCGGCACCGGCGGCAGCGCGGTGGAAAACGGCGCGTTCGGATCGAGCACCGGCCGCCGCGCGCGCCACGGTGTCGCTGCTTCATACGCATGCGCGACGCGCAGAACGGTCGCATCGTCGAACGGCCGGCCAACGATCTGCATCGACAGCGGCAAGCCCTCCGCCGTGAAGCCGATGCATTGTGCCAAGGCCGGGCCGCCCAGCACATTGAACGGCGTCGTCACCGAGCCCTTCTGCCAGAAATGAATCGTCCGCCACGATTCAAACCGCGCAGCGGGACCGGGCCCCGCGGTCAGCAGCACGTCGTATTTCGCATAGACCGGCGCCATTTCCGCAATCATCGCGCGGCGCCAGCGTGATGCCTGCACGCAATCGGCGCCGGTCATCAGCAGAGCCCCGAGCGAGCGGCCCAGGAAATCCTCACCGAAATCAGCCAGGCGCTCTCGCAGAACGGGTTCGTGCACGGCATAAAGTTCGCTTTCGGCAGCGGTGATCTTCACGTCGTAATAGTCCTGCGCCGGGCGAATGCGGACATCCTCGAGCGTGGCACCAAGGTTGCGCAGAACGTTAAAGGCTCCCTCCAGCGCTGCCTTTGTCACGTCGGGTGTCGCCACCTCCTGTTCGAACATCGTGCGCAGCACGCCAATGCGCAGGCCCTTGATGCTGCCGGTCAGCGCCGCGCGATAATCCGGCAACGGCCGATCCGCGCTCGCCGGGTCCTTCGCATCGTGCCCGGCGATCGTTTGCAACATGATCGCGCAGTCCTCGGCGGTCCATGTCATCGGGCCTGCGTGGTCATAGCTGAACGAGTTGGTATAGACGCCGCTGCGGCTAACCAGGCCATAGGTCGGCTTCAGCCCCACCAACCCACACAGCGCGGCGGGATTACGGATTGATCCGCCGGTATCGGAGCCCAGCGCGCCCATCGTCAGTCCGGCCGCAACGCCCGCGCCTGAGCCGCTCGAGGATCCGCCCGTGATGTGCGCGCGGTTCCACGGATTGCGCGCCGGCGGCCAGGGCAGGTCGAAGGACGGTCCGCCATGCGCGAACTCGTGCGTCGCGAGCTTGCCCAACAGCACGGCGCCGGCTGCATAGAGTTTCGTCACCGTGGTCGCATCGAAGCCGGGAACATAGTCGGCGCGGGTGCGCGAATGGCTCGTCGTGCGGATGCCGGCCGTGCAGTAGATGTCCTTGAGCGCGAACGGTATGCCGTGCATCGCGCCGCGATACCGGCCGGCCATGATCTCCGCCTCGGCCGCGCGTGCCTGGTCGAGCGCTCGCTCCGCGGTTACCAGCAGATAGGCGTTGATCTGCGGATCGACCGCGGCAATCCGGTCGAGGAACGCGCGCGTCAGTTCCACCGGCGAGAGTTGGCGACGTTCGATCAGGCTGGCTGCGTCGGCGATCGACAGGAAGTGCAGGTCGGTGGGAGGCGATGCGGCGGCGTCGGGCATGGGGCGACCTCGGCTACGGTGGGTGACGGGCGACAGGGCAACGCGTGTGCCACGTCAGGTCAAGCGTTTTCCGAGCCTGCGGGTCGTCGTGTTGCCACGGCGTGGCCACAAGCAAGCTAATTTAGCTGCACGCCGAAGAGGGAGAACCATGGAGGACGACCTGGGAGAAGGGGCTACAATACCCGGCGTCTGATCCCATCGGTCAATGAAACGGTGTTGAAGTTGATCAGCAGACCAATTCGGCATTCGGTGATGCGAAGATAGGTCAACAACTGGACCTCGTGGATTGGTAGTATTCGCTCCACTGCCTTGAGTTCAAGGATCACCTGATTAGCCACGATTATGTCGGCGATGTAGCCGGTATCCAGGACCGCATCGTCGTAGTGCACGGGTAGGGGCACCTGACGTTGGAATTGTAGCTCTGCGCGGGTGAGCTCGTAGCACAGGCATTTTTCATAGATGGACTCGAGCAGCCCTGGGCCCAGGTGACGATGCACGCGCATCGCGAGACCGATGATGCGGTAGGTGAGTTTGCCATCAGGGGCATCGCTGTGTTCCATGCGCCCAGGCTGCGACCGGGTGGATTGACGAATGGTTAATCGACCCCGGCATAGGGCCGGGTTGGCGCCGGTCAGTAAGTGGGTAGGTAAGTAAGTAAGTAAGTAAGTAAGTAAGTAAGTAAGTAATCGTTTGAAACACAGATTTCACAGATTTCACAGATTAAGGCACAGAATCCATAAAACTGATCTGTGCCTTAATCTGTGAAATCTGTGAAATCTGTGTTTCAAATACTTACTGGATTGCCTACTTGCCTACTTGCTCTCGCCGACGAGATCGCGGGCAGTGGCGTCCAGCAAGGAGACCAATATCCGCAGCCCGCAACCGATGTCGGTCAGGCAGCGTTGCTCCACACGACACAGACATGCGGCTTCAGCTGCAACACGAAGTCATTGTCTCGATCGATCGTAGCCAACAAGGCCTCTCTGCCATTCCGACTCTCCAGCCGTATTCTGTCCACGCACCCAATGTCGACGTTCGAAAGATCCTCGCCGGCCATCTTCAGGCGGAGCGTAAGGTGGCCGTATGAAGGGCTGATCTTGCAGCAGACCTCGAGTCCGCCGCGGACGGACACGAACGTCAATGTGTTGTAGAGCCCAGGCACAGCCGGATCGAGCAGTTCCGGCTCTGCCTCGAAAAAGGCAATCAGCTCATAATCCTCTGGTAACGTCAGCATGTCCGCCCACGGTGCAAGCTCTACCAGGATGCCGGATGCGATTGCATCTGTCGAACCGGCCGCACGGACCCCGCCAACGTCCTCGGCGCACCGCCCTGCATCCCGGCCAAGCCAGGCCATGTGTGACACACCGTGGTCCAGCCTTGCCTTTCCCCCCACCCCGCCGCACCTTCGCTCGTATCCCAATGCTGCGGAGGTTCCCGCCCCATGAGCGAATTCGTCTCCATCTGCGAAGTCGGCCCGCGCGACGGACTGCAGATCGCCAAGACCCGCATGGCGACCGACACCAAGGTGCGTTGGATCGCCGCCATCGCGGCCGCCGGCGTGCGCGAGATCGAGGTCGGCAGCTTCGTCCCCGCTCGCGTCATCCCGCAGCTTTCCGACACGCCGGAGATCGTCGCCCGCGTGCTGGAAACAGTGCCCGGCCTCACCGTGCAGGCGCTGGCTCCCAACCTGCGCGGCGTGCAGAACGCCTACAACGCCGGGGTGCACAAGATCAGCGTCCCGGTCTCGGTCAGCGAGGGCCATAGCCGCGCCAACCTCAACCGCGCGCCCGCCGACTCCATCGAGATGATGCGCGGCGTGATGGACTGGCTGCACGCGCAGCCGCGCAAGGTGCCGCTGGTCTGCGGGGTGTCCACCGCGTTCGGGTGCTCCATCGACGGCGTGGTGACGACTGCGCAGACCGTGGCAATGGCCAAAGGGCTGGCCGATGCCGGGGTGGACGAGATCATGCTGGCCGACACCGTCGGCTACGCCCATCCGGGGCAGATCAAGCAGGTGGTGCGCGCCACCCGCGAAGCGATCGGTGACACGCTCTACGGGCTGCACCTGCATGACACCTGCGGCCTGGGCATCGCCAACGCGCTGGCCGGGCTGGAGGAGGGCATCCGCGCCTTCGATTCCTGCCTGGCGGGCCTGGGTGGCTGCCCCTACGCGCCGGGTGCCTCAGGCAACGTGGTGACCGAGGATCTGGTGTTCATGCTGGAAAGCATGGGCTTCCGCACCGGCATCGACCTGGAAAAGCTGTTCGAGGCACGCCGTCTGCTGCACGAGGGCCTGCCGGCCGAGCCACTGCACGGGCAGCTCCCGAAAGCCGGCATCCCCCCGACCTTCCGCAAGGCGGCATAGCGCAGGGCGTTCGTAACTCCCCCTCTCCTTGAGGGAGGGGGTTGGGGGGAGGGGTGCGTACACCACTGTCGTCGGAAGTACACGCCCCTCCCCCCAACCCCCTTCCTCAAAGGGAGGGGGAGTGGTTGTGTCCTCACAGGCCGCGGTTCATCTCCCGTCCATGTCCCTGTTACCTGGCGTGCCCATAAACGCATCGGCGCCCCGGTAACCGGCAAGGCCGTTGCGGATTGGAGAGAAGCCATGGACAGCGCGATCATCGAGGCGGCGGACCACGCCGCACGGCATTGGCGGTTCCCCGGCGTCTGGCGGCCGGGCGACGGGCAGCAGCGCGAGGCGTTCTGCCGGTTGCTGCTGGAAACCTTCAACCCGTACAAACCGGCGGTCATCGAATGGCCGATGCTGGACGCGGAAACGCGCCAGCGGGTGATCTCCCTGCCGATCTGGGACATCGCGGTGCAGACCGAGGGCCGTGCCCGCCTGCGCATCCTCAGTTACGCCCGGACCGTCGCCGACCCCCTGCTGCGCCAGGCCCTGGAACACATGGGCTTCGAGGAGGGCCGCCATAAGGAGGTGCTGTCCCACCTGGTCGCCGCCTACGGCATCCAGCTCGAGCCCGAGCCCGAATACCTCGAACCCCGCAATCCGGAATGGGGATTCCTGGTGACCGGCTATTCGGAATGCATCGACAGCTTCTTCGCCTTCGGGTTGTTCGCACTGGCCAAGCGGTCCGGTTTCTTCCCGCCGGAACTGGTGGATACGTTCGAGCCGGTGATCCAGGAGGAAGGCCGCCACATCCTGTTCTTCATCAACTGGGTGGACTGGCACCGGCGGACGATGCCGCTCTGGCGCCGGCCATGGTTCGCCCTGAAGACGCTGGGGGTATGGGGGTTCCTGGTCTGGGAGCGGATCGGGCTCGCCCGCGACGTGGGCGGCGCCCAGAAGCAGGACGCGAACTTCACGGTCAGCGGGGCGAGTTCGGTGGGCGACGACATCGACACGGCCGCGCTGATGGACCTGTGCCTGGCTGAGGACGAGCGCCGGCTGGGCGGCTACGATCCGCGCCTGAAGCGCCCGCGCACCGTGCCGCGCCTGGTGCGGTTCGCGCGACTGTTCATGAAGGCGAAAACCTCTCCCGCAACGCGGGGGCAGGCCGCGAAGCGGACTGACGCGGCACAAAAGGCCGGGTGAGGGCGCCGCGTGCCCCACCGAACCGTGCGGCACGCCGGTCGTGTGCCGGCCCGATCACTCTCACCCTCGTCGCTTCGCGCCTTGACCTCTCCCGCGTCGCGGGAGAGGTAATCTTCCATCCATGCGCACTCTCTCGTTCGTCCTGGCCCTCATCGGCCTGGCGGTCTCCGTCACCCTGCTCGGCTGGTACGGCTTCGGCGGCGTCGTCGCGGCGGTGGCCTCCGCCGGCTGGGGCGGCTTCGCCATCATCGTCGCCTGGCAGATGCTGCTGTTCTGCGTGCTCGGCCTGGCCTGGGACGCGATCATCCCGTCGCGCGAGCGACGCCGCCCGTGGGTGCCGATCTGGGGCCGCATGGTGCGCGACGCCTCGGCCAACTGCCTGCCTTTCTCGCAGGTCGGCGGCTTCGTCTTTGGCGCCCGCGCGGTGACGCTGCACGGCTTCTCCTGGCCGCTGGCCACCGCCTCCACCGTGGTGGACGTCACCGCGGAGTTCCTTGCCGAGGTCGCCTTCACCGGCATCGGCCTCGGCATCCTGCTTGCCCGCGCCCCGCGCTCCGGCCTGGCGGTGCCGGTCGAGGTGGGACTCGGGCTGGCGGTCATGGCCTGCTTCGCCTTCGTCTGGCTGCAACATGGGGCGGCGGACCTGTTCGCCCGACTCGGGCGGCGCATCGCCGGCCGCTGGTTCGACAACGCCAACGACCGGATGCAGGTGTTGCAGGCGGAGCTCGGGCTGATCTACGGCCATACCCTGCGCCTGGCGATCGGCTTCTTCGTGCACCTGCTGGGGTGGTTGGGCACCGGCGTGGCCGGTTTCATCACCTACCGCTTGCTCGGCGTCCCCATCAACTTCGACGACGCCCTGGCCATCGAGGCCCTGCTCTCGGCCGCCGCCGCGGTTGCCTTCCTGGTGCCGGTCAACGCCGGCGTGCAGGAGGCAGGCTATGCCGGCCTGGGCGCCATCTTCGGCGTGCCGCCGGAACTGTCACTCGGCGTGTCGCTGATCCGCCGCGCCCGCGACCTGACCGTCGGCGTCCCCATCCTGCTGCTGTGGCAGGTGCTGGAAGTGCGGCGACTGCGCGTGCGAGGGGTCACGCCGCCGGTTTGACCCACGTCAACGCGCGGTTAACACAACCGTGACATAGGACGATCCAAGAGCAATACGCGAAAGGATCGGGCGATGTCCGCCAGCACAATCGTCACCAAGCCGGTGCAATCCGCGCCTCAGCCGGTCCGCGCCGGTTCGCAGGTCTGGGGCCTGCTGTTCGCCGTTGCCGTGCTGTTGCTGGTCCTTGTGTTGCCGACGCCGGAGGGCTTACCGGTCGCCGGCCAGCGCGTACTGGCGGTGTTTGGCTTCGCCGTCATCGTCTGGGTGACCGAGGCACTGGACTACGCGGTCAGCGCGGTCGTCATCGCCGCCCTGCTGGCCTTCCTGCTTGGCATGTCACCGGACCCAGCCAACCCACACGCACTGCTGGGCACCGTGCAGGGCCTGACCATCGCCGTCAGCGGCTTCGGCAACACGGCGCTGACGCTGGTGGCCGCAGCGCTGTTCCTGGCAACCGCGATGACCATCACCGGCCTGGATCGCCGCATCGCCCTGGGCATCCTGTCGCTGGTCGGTGTCCGCACCAGCCGCGTGGTGATCGGCGGCATCCTGGTAACCATCGTGCTGAGCTTCCTGGTGCCGAGCGCCACGGCACGCGCCGCGGCGGTGGTGCCGATCATGCTGGGGATCGTGCTCGCCTTCGGGGCGGAGAAGCGCAGCCGGCTGGCGGCGTTGGTCATGCTGACCACGGTGCAGGCGGTCAGCGTGTGGAATGTCGGGGTGAAGACCGCCGCGGCACAGAACATGGTGGCGATCGGCTTCGTGCAGAAAATGCTGCACCAGGACATCACCTGGCTGCAGTGGCTGGTCGCCGCGGCGCCGTTCTCCATCGCGATGTCGGTGGCGCTGTATTTCGTCATGATGTGGATGCTGCCGCCGGAGACCGCGACGGTGCCAGGCGGAGCGGAGGCCGTGGCCAGCGCGCGCGCCGCGCTCGGGCCGATGAGCGGCAAGGAGAAGCGGTTGCTCTCGATATCGCTGATCCTGCTGTGCTTCTGGGCGACCGAGGGCGTGCTGCACCCGTTCGACAGCTCCACCACCACGACGGCGGCCGTGGCGCTGCTGTTCCTGCCCGGTGTGGGCGTGATGACCTGGAAGGAAGCGCAGCCGCGCATCCCCTGGGGCACGCTGGTGCTGTTCGGCATCGGTATCAGCCTGGGAACCGCGTTGCTGCAGACCAAGGCGGCGACCTGGCTGGCCAACCTTGTGGTCACGGCATTCGGACTGAACCACCTCGGCGCACTGGCGATCCTGGCGGTGATGGGATTGTTCTTGATCGTCATCCATCTGGGCTTCGCAAGCGCGACCGCGCTGGCGGCGTCGATGATCCCGATCGTCATCGCGGTGCTGGAGAAGGTGCAGACGCCGGGCATCAGCATCATCGGCATGACGATGGTGCTGCAGTTCGTGGTCAGCTACGGGTTCGTGCTGCCGGTCAACTCGCCGCAGGGGATGGTGGGATACGGGACCGACACCTTCACGGCACGCGATTTCGTCCGCACCGGGCTGGTGCTGACCGTGCTGGCGTATCTGCTGACCCTGCTGTTCGGCGCGACGTATTGGCAGTGGCTGGGCTATGTGTGAGGCCAGACCCTTGCGCCGTCGTTCGACACGCCCCGGCGTGGGCGCAGTTGGCGCATGGTGGCAAATTTGCCACCATGGGCCGTGGCAGCAAGAAACACGCGGCCGATCCAGTGGATCAGGGCGGCTCGGCGTGATTTCGAGGACTTTCCACAAGGCGCACGCGATGATTTGCTCGATGCGTTGACCGCTGTTGCAGAAGGCGGCCACCCGGCGATCGCCAAGCCGCTGACAAACCTTGGCTCCGGTGTGATGGAGTTGGCGCTGCGGCATCGCGGCGATGCGTTCCGGGTGGTTTACGTGCTTCGGATCGACGCGGATCTTTGGGTGATCCACGCCGTCCAGAAGAAATCGAAGCCGGGGATTGCAACGCCGAACCAGGAGATCGATCCGGTGCGCGAGCGTCTGGCGCGACTGAAGGAGGCATGACTGTGAGCACCGGGCCGATTGAAAGCGTGAACGGCAGCGGCAATGTGCACCAGGATTTCGGCTATCTCGATGCCGATGTGCGTCAGGCCAAGGCGTTGCTCGGCACCCAGATTATGAAGATTCTCGATGCGGAAGGGCTGTCAACGCGTCAGGCCGAGGTTCGCACCGGTGTTTCTCACAGCGAGTTTTCTCGCATCCGGCAGGCGAAGTTCAGCCGTTTCACCATCGACCGGTTGATGGCGATCCTCTCGCGCCTTGGTCAAGAGGTGGAACTGTCGGTTACCGTTCGCTCGCGCGTCAGGCGTGGGAGCGACGCTGATGCACGGCATCCTTCAAGCTGAATCTGTGCTGCAAGTGTCTATTGGCGCGGGGGACTGGGACGTCGCCACGCATGCGACGTGGGTCCGAATGAGTAGGCGGATTTTCGGATTGGGGGAGCGATGTGCGGCAATGCAGCGGACCTGAAGCTTGCCGGTCTGTCGTTGTGGGTGTTGGGGCACCAGTTCCCGGCCTTGGACGATTTCTGGGATGGCAACTGGCTCAACGTTCTGGTGCGAGTCGATGCGCCTGGAGCGTTCGTGGAGGCTCGCGGTCCCATTGTCCATGCCTCCGAGTTGGAATTGTTTGCCCGCGAGCTCGAAGTGCTCAACCGCGAATTGAATGGTGAAGCTGGCCTGCATTGTATGGAGCCCAACCTCCGCGTCACAATCCGCGGCGAATCCCTTGGCCATGCGACGGCCACGATTGCCATCAGCCCGGACCACATGACGCAATCGCATGAGTTTATCTTCCGCATTGACCAAAGTTATCTGAAGCCCGCAGTGTCCGCACTGAACGACATTTTGTCCCGTTTCCCACTCAGGGGCACGAATGAGCGAGTACGTAAGCGGCGGTCGATGCATCCAACCATGAGGGAAAAATCAATGAGCACCCAGAGCGATGACGTCAACATCCTGACCGTCGCGAGTTGCTCGAACGTCCGCGCCGAGCATGCTTCCCATGTCGTCGTGTCCGGGTCCTATGGCGGCCGCTACAATGCGTTCAATGCCGCCAAATGGGGCGTGCGCGGCGTGATCATGAACGATGCCGGCATCGGCAAGGACAACGCCGGTATCGTCGGGCTGGAGTATCTCGACCGGATTGGTCTGGCCGCGGCGACCGCCGATGCGCAGACCTGCCATATCGGCGACGGCGACCACATGATGGCGCACGGCATCATCAGCCACGTCAATCGCAGTGCCGCGGCACTGGGGTGCGCCGTGGGCCAAAGCGTGCGGGACTGCGCGAACCGTATGCGTTCGGGCACGGTCCCGGCCGTCGTGCCGCCGCCCATCACCGACGGCGCCCGCTTCGTCATGCGCGACGTGCCCGGCGAACCGGTGCTGGTCTGCGCCGATTCCATCGGCATGCTGCAACCCGACGATGCGGGCCGGATTGTCGTCACGGCCTCGCATGGCGCGCTGTCCGGGGGCAGGCCGGACAACGTCGTGCCGCTGGACATTCGCGCGGTGTTCTTCAGCGACGCCGGCGCGGACGGCGGCATGGACGGGGCCGGCATCGCCCGGCTGTCCGACCTCGACGCAAAAGGCATCGTTGCTGGCACCACCGCCGCGGACAGCGCGCCGATCGGAGATTCCCGCGCACTCTACCGCGACGGCATCCTGTCACACGTCAACGGACCGGCGTCCCGGGCCGGGGGGCGGGTTGGCATGGCGTTGAAGGACTTCATCGACGTCCTGATCGCTGCTTCACAACGATAGCCCGGCCGGGCACCCACCCGCCCCGGCAAATCGTTGCCCATGCGCCGCCGCGCGGCGATGCCGCCGAATAGACAGGTCACGCAGCCTGCCGTTCCGGGCTGCGAGTCCCGGACGCAAGTCCGAGCGTCATGAGCGATGCGGAGCGTGCTTCCACGGTGTTCCGCCCGCGTTGCTTCGCGGAGTACAGCGCCGCGTCGGCATCGCCGATCAGGGCCTGCCAACCATCGTCGTCCAGCCCTGGCGACACGGTTGCCACGCCGGCACTGAGAGTGACGATGCCGCGGGCGCTGTGCGAATGCGGCAACGCCAGCTCCTGCACCGCCGATCGCATCGTCTCCGCCAGCGTGCAAGCCCGCCGTTCGTCCACACCAGGCAGCACGACAGCAATTTCCTCGCCGCCATAACGCGCCGCGAACTCACCCGCGCGACGCAAACATCCCATGATCGCGCGGGCGATCACACGCAGGCACTCGTCACCCGCAAGATGGCCGTAGCAGTCGTTGTAGTCCTTGAATTGGTCGAGATCGATCATGATGATCGAGATGGGCTGTCCCGACCGCGCCACCCTGCGGAATTCGTGGTCCAGCGTTGCGTCGAAGCAGCGCCGGTTCGCCAATCCGGTCAGGCCGTCATGCATCGCCTGGGACGTGAGCATCCGGTTCGCCCTGACCACGTGACCGCCCAGCACGACCACGACGATCATGACGCAGGCGAGAATGATCGCATGCGAGCGAAGCTCGGCACGCCAGCTTTGTTGCACATCCCACTCGGACTGTCCGACCAGGGTGGCCAGCGGATACCGGTCGAGATGATGATAGGCGCCAAGGCGCCGTACGCCGTCTAGAGCCGATACGTATGTCAGGTTGCCGGAGTGCAGGCTCCCCCGCATCTTCTGGTTGAGGCCGCTTTTGCCACCGGCCCCCTCGGCACCATCCGCAAGCGGCGGACTGCGCACGAGGATGGTATCGTCGTCGGCGATCAACGCGATGATACCGCCCGATTTCGCCTGCATCTGGTCGAACAACTGCTGGAAATACGTCATCGAGACACTCGTCACGACAACGCCGCCGAAGCTGCCGTCCGGATTGTTGAAGCGGCGGGTCACCGTGATGGCGTAGGTGCCGTCTATCTTGCTCTTGATCCGCGCCCCGATGAACGGGCCGCGATCCGGATGGGTGGCGTGGTAGCGGAAGTATTCCCGCTCGGCGTAATTCAACCCGTGCGGGTCCGCGACGAGCGATTTGACGATCGCCGAGCCGTGGCTGTCCATGATTCCCATTTCATGGATCGCAGGCAGTGCCGCGGCGAGCGAGGTCATCAGGGCGTAGAGGCGCTTGCGGGCTTCCGGTCCAATACCCTCGGCCTCGACCCGCTCGACCAGGGTGGCGACGATCGTGTCGGCCGTCCTCATGGTGGCGTCGGCCTGCGCTGCCATCGATCGTGCGGTGTTCGCGTTGGCCACCTCGGCTTGCTGGATATTGCCCTCGTGGACACGCCACAATTGCCAGACCTCGGAGCCGAGCAATGAGGCACACACCAGGGCGATCAAGCCGATGGTTCCGGTCCGCAGGGACGGCAGCGAGACGGTGGCGATCCAGCCGCGCCACCTGGCAAGATATTGGCCCAAATCCAGGAGACCTTATGATTGGCTGTTGACGCGTCCGGGGCCGAGGATGACGCCCGGATCATCCGCGCATCCAGCCGGCGAAACCTGCCTTTTGCGGATTACCTAGAAGATCGGAGCAGGATCATGCGGCAAGATAGGTTACGAATCGGTTAAGCGTCCCTGGTTCGTTCTGGGCCGCGGCAAATAATTCCGCGATCGCAGCGGGCGGCGGTTCCGCACCTTGCCTATCGGCGATCGAGGCGGGTCACCCAACCTTTCGCCCCTCGATCGGATATTGTGGATCGTTGTACCCCGGCGTGGACGGATGCCCTGGCGACACCAGCCGGTCCACCAGCGCCTCGTCGTCCGGACCCAGGCGCACTGACAGCGCCGCCACATAGTCCTCCCACTGCGCCTCCGTCCGCGGGCCGCCGATCGCCGCGGTGACCAGCCGGTTGTGCAGCACCCAGGCGAAGGCGAAAGCCCCGGGGCTCACACCCTTCGCCCGCGCATGGTCGGCGATCTCCTGCGCGATTTGCAGGCTT